>JBKHVJ010000501.1:0-3460 GCA_046570145.1 Alphaproteobacteria bacterium | reverse complement strand
CGGCTCCATCGCGCGCAAGCTGATGACCCGCGTCGCGATGGTGCCGTCGAACGCCCATGGCGCGTCGCCCCTGCGGGTCGATCTGGCGCTGAACGGCGAGATTTCCCTGCCCAGGCATCAGGCAATGCGGAGCGACGGGCTGAACCTGCGCGGGCCGGTTCTGCTGGTCGGCACCGACGAGGCGGTGCTGGAGAATTTCGCCGCGGCCGCCCGCGGTCAGGTTCCCAAGCTTCCCTACATGTGGATCGCCACCCCCAGCGCCGCCGATCCGTCGCAGGCACCGGCTGGTCAGGACGTCGTGTATCTTTACCCGCCGGCGATGCCGGTGTCCCCGGACGGAGGGTGGGACGCCGTGCGCGAAACGGCGGTATCGCGGACCATCGCCCATGCGGGTGATTATATCGACGGGTTGGAGCGCATGGAGATCGGCCGCCGGGTCGAAACCTCGCCGGAGTTGGCCAAGCGGCTGAACGTCCTGAACGGTTGCGTCCTGCACCTTGACGTTTCGATCCTCCGATCCAGCGTCTTGCGTCCGGCCGCCGGGCTGGGGGGCGAGACTCTTCCGGTGGCGGGCCTGTTCTTCGGCGGTGCCGGAATCCATCCGGGCGGCGGCGTCACTGGGATGCCGGGCAAGATCGCCGCCGGTCGGGTCAAGCGCTTCCTCGGCCGGTGACATCGCCGTTGACGTGGCCGGGACAATGGCTTGGCGGGATCGGCTGTCCTTCCTGGGAAAAGTGACGGCACTGGACATGCCGAGGATCGGCTCCTCGGCATTCTTCCCGTCAGCGAATTTTTACCGGCGAAGCCGGCGTTGCCGGGGCCAGCGTTACCGGGGAATGGCGGCGGTGATCTTTGCGTGCGGCCCGGCGGTCTGCGCAGCCCAGGCTTCGTTGGCCTGGTCGAAGCGGTAATCGGCGTAATCGACGGTTATGGCCTGTTCACGGGCGATGACCAGCAGGCGTTCCCATATCGCGCGCCGGTCGGCGGGGGGACGCTGTCCCGTGCCGATGCAGGACAGGGAGCGGAACAGCAGATCCGCGATGTCCAGCTTGACCTCCCGCCCGGCTCCGGTGCCGATGGTGAAGATCCGCGCACCCCAGCGTGTCGCCTTCAGAGCGGCCAGCATGGGTGTCCCGCAGACGAGGTCGAGCACCACGTCGAAGCCTTCCCCCGCCTCGGCCTTCAGCGCGGCGACGTCATCCTCGCCGCCCAGACGGACGGCCGCGTCGGCGATTCCGCGCTCCACCAGCCGGGCCAGCGCCCGCTCGTTGCGGGCGGCGGCGACCACGCGCCCGGCGCCAAGGTGGCGAGCCAGTTGCAAGGCGATCTGCCCCAGCGTGCCGGTGGCCCCCAGGACGAGGACGCGCTCGCCCTTTTGGATGTTTGCCTGTTCCAGGGGAACCAGCGCGCCGGTTCCGGCGATGCCCATCACGATCGCCAGCTTGTCGTCGACCCCGTCGGGAACCTCCCACACCTCCTCGGTCGGAACGAGGGTGCGCTCCGCCCAGGCGCCATAGGGCTGCACCGACCGCTCACCGAAATAGACCCGCCGGCCATCGGCGGTGCGGCCGACCCCCTCGCCACGGATGACGCAGGGATATTGGATGCCGAGGCGGTAGGCGCCCAGCACGTCCCAGCCGCCAAGCCCGACGGTATCGACGTCGATCAGGACCGCACCGTCGCGGGGCTGGGGTTCCGGGAACTCGGCGATGACAGGGGCGACGCCCCGCTCCGTGATGACGGCTGCGCGCATTTGGCGACTCCTCTGTTGGATGCCCCGGCGTGGTTCGAGAGGCGCGTCGGTCAGAGTCAGATCGGGGCCTGTTCGGCTCCAGACACGTGGCTCCAGCCTGCGAGGCTAATTTTTTGAACAATATTTTTATATATGTACAATATTGTGCCTCATGTCAAGCGAATGGAGGAGCGTTGGAGCTGATCTTGCCCCGGATCGGTGGTTCTTGCGCACTTTTCGTGATGCCGGTGGCACCCAACGCCAGGGATGATCACATGAGGTGAACATCGCACCAGATTCAGTTCACCGTGACCAAGCGCCTCCTCCCAATGATCCCCAATGGTCTCTGTGTCGAGCATGTTCTGCCGGAGCCGGACCGCATCACCATCTTCGTCCGCCCCCGACACTCATCAAGTCCCTTGCCCGCGTTGCCACGCGCCTTCGTCGCGGGTGCACAGCCGCTATGAGCGCCGGTTGGCCGATTTGCCATGGCAAG
This sequence comes from Alphaproteobacteria bacterium, assembly GCA_046570145.1. Lineage (GTDB taxonomy): Bacteria > Pseudomonadota > Alphaproteobacteria > Azospirillales > Azospirillaceae > Azospirillum. The sequence continues at coordinate 1,232 of JBKHVJ010000501.1, read as the reverse complement.
GCCGGCCGGCAATTCGGTTCTTCAAAGTTTTGTGTGGATGATCGGAGCGTGTTTCACCTTTTGATGTTCGCGTCAGGCGTAACCGAGGACGCGAGCGCGCAGCAGATCGAAGCCGGCTCGGCCATACATCGTGCGCTTGATCGCCTTCAGCCGGTTGACTTGGCCCTCGACCTGACCGCTGCTCCACGGCTCGCTCAGGGCGGCGCACACCGCGTTCTCGTCGCGGCGGATCCCGGCGGCCAACGATGACAGCGCGCTGATCTCTGCCTCGCGCAGCCAGCCATCGAATGGGGCGGGCACCTTGCCCTTCACCTTCTCGCAGAAGCGGGTGATGAGATCGGCGGCCGTCGTGATCGACGGCGAGCGCTCCCGCAACGCCTGGACAAAGCGGCAGTCCTCGTCGGTCATCCTGTCGGGATCGCCCGCCTGGAGGCGCCGACGCTGGACCACGCCAACATCCGCGGTTCGCGGTACTTTCATTAGGAGCCCACCATACTTTCCCATCCCACCTTCGACCAGCTCAGCGACCTGGGTCTGCACGGCATGGCCAAGGCGCTGCGCGAGATGCAGGCCAACCGCGAGGCCAGCACCCTCAGCCATGAGGAATGGCTGGGTGTGCTGCTCGATCACGAGGTGACGCTGCGCCGGCAGAAACGTTTCGAAGCACGCGCCAAGAGCGCCCGGCTGCGCCATCCCGCCGTGATCGAGGATGTTGATTTCCGAGCGCCGCGTGGGTTGGACCGCGCGCTGTTCCAGAAGCTGGCGGCCTGCCGATGGATCCACGATCACCAGAACGTGATCATCACCGGGCCGACCGGCATCGGCAAATCCTGGCTGGCCTGCGCGCTTGGCCACCGTGCCTACTGCGAGAACCTATCGGTACTCTACCAGCGGATGCCTCGGCTGTTCGAGAGCCTGGCCCTGGCACACGGCGACGGCCGTTATGCCCGCCTGATGCGCGGCTTCGCCCGAGTGCGGCTTCTCATCCTGGACGACTGGGGACCAGAGCCACTGAACGCAGAGCAACGCCGCGACCTGCTCGAGATCGTAGAGGACCGCTACAACGCCGGCTCTGTGCTGATCACCAGCCAAATCCCCGCGGACCGCTGGCACGAACTCGTCGGGGACCCAACCGTTTCATAATGCCTTCCTCCTTGACGGGGTGGTGCGTCGAACCAGAGTACGGAGTTCCGGGATGCGCTCCTCCTCGAGCATAATCTGCCAGGGCAGGC
>JBKHVJ010000500.1:0-21426 GCA_046570145.1 Alphaproteobacteria bacterium | reverse complement strand
TTGACGTAGCAGCCGCGCGCCCGTTCGTGTCACGGACGGATTTTTGGGACGTGTCCTTCCGGCGTCAGGCCGCCTTGGACAGCACCGACTCCAGACGCTCCGTCGCCTTGGTCTCGTCGATCTTCTCGACGGCGGCCAGTTCGCGGGCCAGACGCTCCAGGGCGGCCTGATAGATCTGGCGCTCGCTGTAGGACTGGTCGGACTGGTCGGCACCGCGGTACAGGTCGCGCACCACCTCGGCGATGGACACCGGGTCGCCGGAGTTGATCTTGGCCTCATACTCCTGGGCGCGGCGGCTCCACATGGTGCGGCGGACGCGCGAACGGCCCTGCAGGGTCTCCAGCGCGACCTTGATGCGGTCCTTGGAGGACAGGCGGCGCAGGCCGGCATTGCGGGCCTTGGTGACGGGAACCTTGAGCGTCATGCGCTCTTTCTCGAACGTGATCGCGTAGAGTTGAACCTCGAGTCCGGCGATGCTGTGGGTCTCGATCCCTTCGACCCGACCGACGCCATGAGCCGGATAAACGACGAAGTCACCGGCTTCGAAGTCAAGCTTGTTCGACATTTGGATTGGCTCTCACTTCTCGCGATCACGCCATTTTGCCGTCCCGGTGGAAGGGACGAAAAAGGACCCCGGACAGTTATGGCGCCGTGGGGATGGGGCCCATCCACGACGATCACAAAAGCCACGAGTCCTTGAGCGAAGGGAAAACCGGCAATGGCGCGGAGGCCGGCTCCGGGCGCGCATTATAGCGATGTTACGCCCGAGTTACAAAGGGAACGCGCAACCACCCGGGCGGAAATCGTCCATCGCCCGGCCATGGCCGACCCGTCGATTTTGCATGGCAACATCGGCGGGTGCAATCGGTTGATGCGGCCCGACTCGGAAGAGTCGCGGTTTCTTCCCCTGGGGGATGCCCGGCAAGCCGGGCCGCATCCGCTGGTTCGGTCTCAGCCCGCCTTGGGGGAGAAGAACTTCTCGAACTTGCCGTCCACGCCCTTGAACTCGTCGGCGTCGGCCGGCGCGTCCTTCTTGCGGGTGATGTTCGGCCACTGGCCCGAATAGTCGCGGTTCAGCTCCAGCCATTTGGTCGCACGGTCGTCGGTGTCGGGGACGATCGCCTCGGCCGGGCATTCCGGCTCGCACACGCCGCAGTCGATGCACTCGTCGGGGTGAATGACCAGCATGTTCTCACCCTCGTAGAAGCAATCCACGGGGCAGACTTCGACGCAGTCGGTGTACTTGCACTTGATGCAGCCGTCGGTGACGACGTAGGGCATGATCTCTTCTCCGCTGTTCCGGCCTGCGGTGTCGGCCGCGCGTCGCTGTTCCGGTATCGTCCCCCAATGGGCACCACTGGGGCCGATAAAAGCCGATTTCCAAAAGGTCTCGCGCGTGGCACCGGGCCGGATGGCCAACCCGCGCCTGCCTAGCACGCCGCCGACAAGCCGTTCAACCCTGCGCGTGATGTGGGCGACCCTGCCGCACCCTCAATGGCCTCATTTGTCGGGGCACCGTCCGACACCGCCGCCAGGAAGGCGCGCAGGCTGCCCGTCTCGATGGAGTCGGCGCGGCGGACGAATTGGGTGGGCATGCGGGCCAGCGCGTCGGGCAGCGGCCGGGCCGCCAGCAACTCGCGCCAGGGATCGCGCTCCACCACCGACCGCGGCATCACCGTCACCCCCATGCCGGCGCCGACGCAGCCCAGGATGGCGTCGAGCGCGCCGAATTCCATGACGCGGAAGGGCACGCGCCCGGCCTCGCGCATCGCCATCTCGGCCCGGCCGCGATAGGCGCAGGCGCGGCCGAAGACGATCAGGGTACGCCGCGCGCTGTCGGTGGTCAGGCCGGCGGCAGGTTCGACCAGCACCAGTTCCTCGTCGAAGATGCGCCGGGCGGTCAGGTCGGGATGCTCCACCGCGCCGCCGACGAAGGCGCCGTCCAGCCGCCCGGCCAGCACCTCGGCCAGCAGGGTCTCTGTCGGGCCGGGGGCGATGGTCAGCTCCACGTCGGGATGGTCGCGGTGGAAGCGGGCCAGGATCGGCGGCAGCCGCACCGCGGCGGTCGATTCCATGCTTCCCACCGCCAGCCGCCCGCCGTGCCCGGCGGCCTCCGCCACAGCGTCGCGGGCCTGGGCGACCAGCCGCAGCACCCGGTCGGCATAGCCGGCCAGCACCCGCCCCGCCGGCGTCGGCTCCATCCCGCGGCTGAGGCGCAGGAACAGGTCGACGCCCAAATCCTCCTCCAGCCGCTTGACCCGCGCGGTGACGTTGGACTGCACGCAGTTCAGCGCCTCGGCCGCCCGGCTGACGCTGCCGGTATCGGCCACCGCCTTCACCACCCGCAAACCTGCGAGATCCATCGCCACGCCTCCTGCTCACCGCCCCCATGCCAGTGCATGGCACCCATCACCGGAAGTGGAGCTTATCATCAGAACAATTCATTGGAAATGAGGGTGGGGCCGCAGCCATGATGGGCGATCAAATCAATCGGCTGGCCAAACGGTTCGCATCTGCCGAACGGTTCCTTGTCAAATGAGCCGGCCGAAAACCGAGAGGGCGTGGATCATGGTTCGGGTGCTGGTCGGCGGCGTGATCGGGCTTGCCATCGCGATGGGTGTTGCGCGCTTCGCCTTCACCCCGATCCTGCCTGCGATGCAGGCGGCCACCGGGCTGGGGGCCGACGGCGCCGGGCTGCTCGCCTCGCTGAACTATCTGGGATATTTCGTCGGCGCGCTGGGGATGGGGCTCGTGCCGCACGGTGCCGCGCGCACCGCCGTGTTCCGGCTGTCGCTGCTGCTCAGCATCGTCACCACCGCGGCGATGGGGCTCGACCTGGGCGACGCCGGGCAGGCGATGCCGGTCTGGCTGGTTTTGCGCTTCCTGTCGGGGGTGTCGAGCGCCGGCATCTTCATCCTGGGCATCGCCATGGTGCTGGACACGCTGGCGCGCCAGGGCGGGGAACGCTTCGCCGGCTGGCTCTACACCGGGGTCGGGCTCGGCATCGCCTCGTCGGGGCTGTTCGTGGCGCTGTTCGGCGGGCGGCTGGGCTGGGCCGGCGACTGGCTGGCGCTGGGGGCGATCTGCGCGGTGCTGGGGCTGCTGCCCGGCCTCTGGGTGCGTGATCCGGCGCCGCAGCCGCAAGCCGCCGCGGCCGGGACGGCGGGGAACGCCGCCGCGGCGCGGGCGGGCGGGCTGTCGGCGCCGCTTCTGCTGCTGACGCTGGCCTATTTCCTGGAGGGCGGCGGCTACATCGTGTCGGCGACCTTCCTGGTGTCGATCCTGAAGACCGATCCCGGCACCGCCGCGGTCGGCGAGGCCGCCTGGATGGTGGCCGGGCTGGGGGCGATCGGCGCCGGGGTGTTCTGGGCCGCGGTCGCCCGGCGGACCGGCAGCTGGTGGTCGCTGATCCTGGCGCACCTGACGCAGGCCATCACCATCCTGCTGCCGATGACCGGTTCGCCGACGGTCGCCGTCATCTCCGCCCTGGTGTTCGGCGGCACCTTCGTCGGCATCGTGTCGCAGGCCTTCGCGCTGGGGCGGCAGCTGTCGGCCGGCGCATCGGCCAAGGTGGTGGGGGCGCTGACCGCCGCCTATGGGCTGGGCCAGATCATCGGGCCGCTGCCGGCCGGTCTGGTGGTGACGCGCACCGGCAGTTTCAACGCCGCGCTGCTGGGGGCGGCGGCGGCCGTGCTGCTCGGCGCGCTGCTGCTGGCGGTCGGCATGGTGATCGCCGGGCGGCGGTCGTCGGCGGAACCGGCGCCGGCCACTCCCAATGCCCAGGTCAATGGTTTGTAAGTATTCGTAAGGTTTGCCTGCGACAATCGGCGCCGCGCCCGCAGCAATGCCGTTGTTCTCCCCGATCGTCCGCTTTGGCTACAGTCTGGTCCGCAACAACCAGACCCGGGGGGATTCCATGAAACGCAAGCTGGTTCCGGACGTCGTGAAGGCGCAGGAACTGATCCTGGTGTCGGAGGATACCTCCGTCGCCACCGTGTCGAAGATGATGGCCGACAAGAACATCGGCGCGGTGCTGGTGGTCAATCATGGCGCTCTGATCGGCATCGTCACCGAACGCGACCTGAACAACAAGGTGCTGTCGAAGGACCTCGACCCGTCGGCGGTGGAGGTGGGGGCGGTGATGACCCGCAACCCGGACAGCCTGCCGCCCGACGCCGACGCGGTCGATGCGCTGAAGCTGATGCACGACAAGCATTACCGCCACCTGCCCATCACCCAGGGCAAGCGCGCGGTCGGCATCGTGTCGATCCGCGACCTGTTCAAGGTCGCCTACGAGCACATGATGGCCGAACGCGCCGAGGCGTGACGGGGGCGTGACGCAAGGAGAGGAGGCGCCCCGGCGGGCGCCCCCTTGTCCTCGATGTACTCTCAATGCTTGGCGGTCGCCTTGCGCCGCGCCAGCAGGTTCAGCGCCTCCACCAGGGTGGAGAAGGCGATGGCGAAGTACAGGTAGCCCTTGGGGATGTGGAAGCCCAGGCCGTCCGCCACCAGCGCCACGCCGACCAGCAGCAGGAAGGAGAGCGCCAGCATCTTCACCGTGACGTGACGGTTGACGAAGTCGCCGACCGGGCCGGAGGCGAACAGCATCACCGCCATGGCGATGACGACGGCTGTGACCATCACCGGCAGATGGTCGGACATGCCGACGGCGGTGATGACGCTGTCGAGGGAGAAGACGATGTCCAGGAACATGATCTGGATGACCACCGAGGTGAAGGTGGCGTGCTTCGGCGCCGTGCCCCCTTCCTCATGGCCTTCGACGGTGTGGTGGATCTCCAGCGTGCCCTTGGCCAGCAGGAACAGGCCGCCCAGGACCAGGATCAGGTCGCGGCCCGACACATCCCATCCGGCGACGGTGAACAGCGGCTGGGTCAGCTGCGCCACCCAGGCGATGGAGGCGAGCAGGGCCAGGCGCGTCAGCAGCGCCAGCGCCAGACCGACTTGGCGGGCGCGTTGCTGCTGTTCGGGCGGAAGCTTCGACGCCATGATCGAGATGAAGATGATGTTGTCGATGCCCAGCACGATCTCCAACGCGGTCAACGTCAGAAGGCTGGCCCAGACATTCGGGTCTGCGAGCAGGTCGAGCATGAAGAAGCGGGGCTCCGGCGGTCGGTTGGCGCAGTCAGGGGAATGTGCGCCGGCACCGCAAGGCGCCAGCGTGACCGCGGGCAGATGAGGTCGCCTCCCGCCCGCTGCAAGAGGGGCGGGAGCGATTTCGCCGGAGGAATTCGGTTATAGCCGGTCCGGCGGAGATGGGGTGCCGGTCAGGGCGGATGCAAAAGGCCGGATTGGGGGACGGATCAGGATCCGAAAGCCCGCTGCCCCCAGGCCGCAGCCTCCGTCCGGTTGGTCTCCATCCGTCCGTTGTCGGTCCTGCCGGCCTCCATCCTGGGAGCCCAGGCGCGGCGGCGTACCGCCATCTGCAGGCGGCAGTCCTGCGAGCAGTAGCGCGGCGTCGGGCCACGCGCGGACGTGCGGATGAACGGCCTGCCGCAGCAGGTGCAATAGAGAGTGGTCATGGGCGCTTCCTCCGAAACGGGCGGCCGTTTGCCGGCCTTGCCCCGCGCCGCGGGATCGAACGTTCCCGCGGCCTTGCCGATGCGTTGGCTGTATTGTGTCCAGGGGTTGCAGGCGCTGCCAGCGTTCAAAAGGCATAAGCGGCGGGGGCCAAAAGTATTCGGTTCAGAAAAACTGAGCAGAGGCAGAAGCTTAGATGCTCGTGCGCGTCAATTCGCCGCGTGGTGTCTGTCTGCGGTGGCATCGGCATTTTCGCTTTCAGCGACTTCCAACGGAAGCCTGACAGGCCTATGTATTCCATTCGATCAATCGTCCGGAAAGACGAGATGCGATGATGCTGAGACGCCTCGCCATCTTCCTGAAAACCGAAAGCGCCAGCGGCGTGGTCCTGATGATTGCGGCGGTGCTCGCCCTGCTGTGGGCGAATTCGCCGGCGGCCCCGCTCTATGACGCGATCCTGGCGACGAAGGTGGTGGTGACGGCCGGCGGCGTCGGCGTGGACAAGCCGCTGATCCTGTGGATCAACGACGGGCTGATGGCGATCTTCTTCCTGCTGGTCGGGCTGGAGATCAAGCGCGAGGTGCTGGAGGGCGAGTTGTCGACCCCGGCCAAGGCGATGCTGCCGGGCATAGCGGCCATGGGCGGCATGGCCGTCCCGGCGCTGGTCTATTGCCTGTTCACCCAGGCCGAGCCGGGAGCCCTGCGGGGTTGGGCGATCCCTGCGGCCACCGACATCGCCTTCGCGCTCGGCGTGCTCGCGCTGCTGGGCAATCGCGTGCCGGGCAGCCTGCGCGTCTTCCTGCTGGCGCTGGCGATCATGGACGATCTGGGCGCCATCGTGATCATCGCCGTCTTCTACAGCCACGGGCTGGTGCCGATGGCGCTGGCTCTGGCGGCGGCGGCGGCGGCCGGCCTGTGGCTGATGAACCGGGCGGGGGTGCGGTCGCTGACGCCCTATCTGTTGCTTGGACTGGTCCTGTGGGTGTGTGTGCTGAAGTCGGGCATCCATGCCACGCTGGCCGGCGTGGTCCTGGCCCTCGCCATCCCGCTGCGCGTCACCGATCCGGACGGCAAGCGGGCGGAGGACGCGCCGCTCTATTGCCTGGAGCATGCGTTGCATCCCTGGGTGGCCTTCCTGATCATGCCGATCTTCGCGCTGGCCAATGCCGGCGTGCCGCTGGACGGCATCACCCCCGCCACCCTGCTGGAGCCGGTGCCGCTGGGCATCGCGCTGGGCCTGTTCCTGGGCAAGCAGGTGGGCGTGTTCCTGGCGGTGTGGGTCTCCGTGCACATCGGCGTCGTCGACCGGCCGGCACGCGCCAGCTGGAGCCAGATCTACGGCGTCGCCGTGCTGACCGGCATCGGCTTCACCATGAGCCTGTTCATCGGCACGCTGGCCTTCGCCGACCAGCATCATGCGGTGTCGGTGCGGCTGGGCGTGCTGACCGGTTCGCTCGCCTCGGCACTGGTCGGCTATGCGCTGCTCCATGCGGCGGGCGGGCGGGCGCGGGCGGCGGCCCACGTCGCCTGAACCGCCGTTGCGCCCGGCCGCCGCTCTGGGATTCATGACGGTTGAAGCCACAGCGGTTGAAGCCATAGCGATTGAAGGTTGTCTGCAAGGATATCCAGCCATGGCTTTTTGTTGGACGTGCGAACTTTGCGCGCCGGGTGCGGAACCCGCGGGGGCGGTGACGGGTTCTTCCCTTGCGGGGATTCGCGCGTCAGGCGCGGGACCGACTGATCGGGGGGACTTGCGATGATCGACGCCATCCGCACACGCCGACGGGATCTTGCCGAAGACCTCCCGCCGGGCGGTTCCGGCAGCAGCGTCCCCATCGATTTCCAGCGCCTGGAGCGGCTTCGCCGCCTGTCCCGGCTGATGGACAGCCGCTGGCGCATTCCCTTCACCCGCATCCCCATCGGGCTGGACGGCATCGCCAGCATCGTGCCGGTGGCGGGGGATACCGCGACCGCCGTGGTCTCCGCCTACATCATCATGGAAGCGGCCCGCTTCGACCTGCCCAAGGCGCTGCTGGCCCGCATGGCCTTCAACGTCGCGCTGGACTGGGCGGCCGGGTCGATCCCGGTGGTGGGGACCGTGTTCGACATCGCCTTCAAGGCCAACCGGGCCAACCTGAACCTGCTGCACGAGCATCTGGAGCAGCGTCTGGCCGCGGCCGGGGCGAAGCGCTGAAAAGCCCGCCCCTGCGGTCTTGACGTGGATCAAGGCAGGGGTGGGGTGGCTGCGGCACTCTGTCGCTCATGAACGCCATCACCGCCCTGGCCGTACAGCCGGCCCCCGCCAATCCGTCCCATTCCCATGGTGTCGCCCACGGAGTAGATGCCGCGCTGCTCGCCAAGTATGACGGGCTGCGGGTGCCGCGCTACACCAGCTACCCGACTGCGCCGCACTTCACGCCCGAGGTGAATGGCGACGTCTATGGCGGCTGGCTGGAGGCGATCGATCCCGCGCGCTCCGGGTCGCTCTACCTGCATGTGCCCTTCTGCCAGAAGATGTGCTGGTACTGCGGCTGCCACACCAAGATCGTCGCGCGCTATGAGCCGATCGCCGAGTATCTCGGCCATATGCGGCGCGAGATCGCCATGGTGGCCGACCGCATTCCCGGCCGGCTGGCGGTGCGCCACATCCATTTCGGCGGCGGCACCCCGACCATGATGGCGCCCGGCGATTTCGAGGCGATGATCGCGCTGCTGCGCACCCGCTTCGACGTGGCCGCCGATGCCGAGCTGGCGGTGGAGATCGACCCCCGCACCCTGACGGCGGAGATGGCGGCGGCACTGGGCCGCGCCGGGGTCAACCGCGCCTCGCTGGGCGTGCAGGATTTCGACGAGACGGTGCAGCAGGCCATCAACCGCGTCCAGCCGCGCGCCGTCACCGAGCAGGCGCTGGCCTGGCTGAAGGAGGCTGGCATCACCAGCGTCAACCTTGACCTGATGTACGGCCTGCCGCACCAGTCGGTGGAGAGCGTCACCCGCTCCGCCGAGATCGCGCTGGAGATGGCGCCCGACCGGCTGTCGGTCTTCGGCTACGCCCATGTGCCGTGGATGAAGACCCACCAGAAGAAGATCGACGAATCCGTGCTGGCCGGCTCGCTCGGCCGGTGGGAGCAGTTCGCCGCCATCGGCGACACGCTGGCCGCCGCCGGCTACAGCGCCATCGGTCTCGACCATTTCGCCCGCCCCGGCGACGAGCTGGCGGTGCAGCAGGAGGAAGGGCGGCTGGGCCGCAACTTCCAGGGCTACACCACCGACGATGCCGAGATTCTGCTGGGTTTCGGCTCCTCCTCCATCGGCGCGCTGCCGCAGGGATATGTGCAGAATGCCGTGCCCTTCGACCACTATGCCGCCGCTGTCGAGGAAGGCCGCCTGCCCACCGGCAAGGGCATCGCGCTGACCTGGGACGACAAGGTGCGGCGCGACCTGATCATGCGGCTGATGTGCGACCTGTCGGTCGACACCGCCGCCATCGCCAGCAGCCACGGCCTGGACGAGTCCGCTTTCGACGCCGAACTGGAGGGCATGGCCGATCTGGTCGCCGACGGTGTCGCGGTGGTGGAGGGGCGTCGCGTCCATGTGCCGGAGAGCGCCCGCCCGCTGATGCGCATCGTCGCCGCCCGTTTCGACACGCACCTGTCCAAGGGCGCCGGCCGGCACAGCCGGGCGGTCTGACGGGCGCTTCAAAAAAGAAAAGGCGGCCGGCGCCACCCGCCGACCGCCTTCTCCCGTGCCGCGCATCCGAACCCACACGTCTACGCGGCAACCTCGTCGATGCCCTGTGTCGAAGTCCGCTCCACGACATGGCTGTCCTGCCGGTGTCGTGGATGTGCCGATTGTCGAGATACGCGGACCGGGGGTGAACTCCTGCGCCCCGCCTGTTCGATCCGGCCGCCCCAAAAAGCGCATAGCGATCCCGGTTGCGCTGCGGTGGCGAAAAGGAGCCCGCCTCCTGTATGGTCGCGCCGAAGGCCCGCGGCCTTTCCCTGCCTTCACTCTGCCCCTTCCAAGGTGAGCGATGATCCGGCGTTTGCGTACCCTTCCGCTGATGGTGGCCCTGGTCACGCTGACGGTTCCCGGCTGCATGCCGTACCAGCGCATTCCCAACCCGCCGACCGTGCGCACCGCGCCCGACACCGGGGGCGGGCTGGAGCCCATGTATGGGGAATGGCAGGTGGACAGATCGACCCCGGTCTATGCAAAGCCCGCCGCCGGATCGGGTGTCGTCGCCACGCTGGGCGCCGGGCAGGCGGTCAGTACGCTGGGCCGGGTGCGCAACAGCGATTGGGTGGCGGTGAAGGCCGGCGGCTCCACCGCCTATGTCCGGCTGCATCTGCTGAGCCTGAAGGGCAACACGCCGCGCGGCAGCCGCGGCACCTCAACCACCCTGGAAAAGCCCGTCGACAATGCCGGGCCGACCATCAAGGCCGCACCGCGCGGCAAGATCGGCGCCACACCCATCGCCAACTGATCCGGGCGATCCGATACCCGGCACATCCGGTCCCCGGCACATCTTGTCCCCGGCACATCTTGTCCCAGGACAAGACAGGAGTCGCAGACTCCCCCTCGACAAGGCTCCATGATAGAACATATCAGGAACATATGCCTGCCGAGCGGAGCCGAGTCATGTCCACCCTGCCGTCCCCTTCCGTGCCTGCGGATTCTGCGCCGCGCGACCGTGCCGGCGTGCTGGCCGACCTGCGCGCGCGCATCCGGCGGATCGAGGGGGCGGGCGGTGAGGGCGGACGGACCCTGCCGTTCGGGGTGGAGGCCATCGACGCGCATCTGCCCGACGGCGGCCTGCCGCTGGGTTGCCTGCATGCGGTGACGGCGGAGGATCCGGGGGCGGGCACCGGCTTCGCCGCCACTCTGCTGGGCCGGCTGGCGACGCCGAAGGCGCCGGCATTGTGGATCCTGCGGGGGCGCGACCTCTATGCGCCGGGTCTGGCGGCCCATGGGCTGACGCCGGACCGGCTGGTGGCGGTGCGGGCGGTGCGGGCGGTCGATGCGCTGTGGGCGATGGAGGAGGCGCTGCGCTGCTCCGCCCTGTCGGCGGTGCTGGGCGAACTGGAGGGGCTGGACCTCACCGCCAGCCGGCGGCTGCAGCTGGCCGCCGAGTCGTCGGGGGTGACCGGCTTTCTGCTGGATCTCGGCGCAGGTGTGCCGGGCCGCAGGGGCGGAAGGCCGGAACTGCTCAGTGCCGCGGTGACGCGCTGGCGGCTGGATGCGGCACCCAGCCGGGATGAGGAGGAGGATGGGACTCCGCGCCCGGCCGGAGGCCTGCCGGGATTGGGAGCGCCGCGCTGGTCTGTCGCGCTGGAACGCTGCCGCGGCGGCCGTCCGGGCCGCTGGACCCTTGTCTGCGACAAGGAGGGCGTTCGCGAGGAGGGGTGGCGCGACTCCGGAAACCGGTGGCGAATGTCCGACACCCGACAGTCAGACCGGGAAAGCGGCCTGTCGGATCACCGCCCGGCTGTTGCCGGCCGGTGAGTGCCGTCAGGAGGTGCCGCTCAGTAGTCGGTCGCCCAATCGGGCTCACGGCGGGCGGCCTGTTCCGATTCGTCCGGCTCGGTCATCCAGCGGGGATCGTCAGCGTCCAGCGGCGCGTAGAGCGGCAGCTGACGGGCGAATTCCGCGCTTTCGGCATCGCGGCGCTGCTTCAGCAGGCGGTCGGCAAGGTGGGCGGGCAGCATGGCAGGTCTCCTTCTGAGCGCCGGATGGCACCGCGGATCAGCCTGACAAAGGCCGGTCCTGGCCCACCCGTCGTCCTGTTTGCCTGGATCTAACTACGCAAGTTCCAGGCCAGCTGTTAAGCGCGTCACACGAGGTCCATGACACACGAATAAGTCTCTACAAACGGTTTATACGAAGCCACTTTGAACCCAGATGAACCGGTATGACACGGGGTGTGTTGGGGGGATCTGTCGTACATGCCGTGGCGGCGGTCACCGTTCGGTGGGCAGCCGCCGCTGTGCGAGTGAGATGTGTTCCCTTCCGCGCCATTCCAACCCATATTCGCGGCCAATCCTCTTCAAGGAATGCGTACCTCCCATGCACAGCGCCCCCACCCCCGAGTCTTGCCCCAATTGCCTAAAACCTAATCACCTGTGCATTTGCGAGGCAGTGCAGCCGATCGACAACGGCGTGTTCCTGCTGATCCTGCAGCACCCGCAGGAGAAGCGGGAGAATCTCGGCACCGCCCAGATCGCCCATCTGCAGTTCGCCAATTCGATGGTGAAGGTCGGGCTGAGCTGGCCGGGGCTGAAGCGCATCCTGGGGCGCGAGGTCGATCCCAAGCGCTGGGGCGTCCTGTATCTCGGCCCGGTGCAGGAGGGTGGCGCCCCGCGGGCGGAGGTGGCGGTGGTCGACAAGAACGGCCAGCCCCTGCGCGACAGCGCCGAGATCCTGGACGACCTGGAGGGCGTCATCGTCCTGGACGGCACCTGGAGCCAGGCCAAGACCCTGTGGTGGCGCAATGCCTGGCTGCTGAAGTGCCGCCGCATCGTGCTGAACCCGCAGTTCCGCTCGCTGTACGGGCAGGCGCGCAAGGAGCCGCGGCGCGACAGCGTCTCCACCCTGGAGGCCGGCGCCTTCCTGCTGTCGCGGCTGGAGGGCGATCAGGCGATCCTCGACACCGCGCTGAAGCCCTTCTCCCTGCTGCTGAAGAAGCTGCGCCAGCCCCGCCCGCGCCCGGCGCAGCCCCCGCGCGACGATGCCGGCGTCACTGCGGATGGCGGCGATGCGGATGGAAGCGATGGAGGCGGGGAGGACTGATCTCCTTCGGCGCATCTCCTTCGAACGGTCGTGCCGATGCAACGAACCGGCGGCTCGGCCGTTGATGATGACTGAATGGGCCGGGACCCGACCGGCCGGAGCATCCATCAGACCGAAGGAAGGAGACGCGCCATGCGAGGCATCCTGCTGTGGTTGGTCGGCATTCCGATCCCGATCATCATCCTGCTGTACCTGTTCAACGTGTTCTGATCGGGCTTATCCGGGCGAAGTGGCCCGCATACGAACGGTTGCCGGGTTGACGGGGGCGCGGCGCGGGGTGCCAAATGCGGCCCCCAGCTCCGCCCCTTCCCCTCATCCGCAATCGAACGAGAGAATGATGGCCAGCGATTTCGTTCCCTTCGGCCTGACCGTCTGCGGTCTCAGCGAGCTTTGCAATTTCGGCGGCGGCAAGGTCAGCCATGTGCTGTCCATCCTCGACCCGGAGATGACCGAGCCGAGCGACTTCGGCGATTATGGCGAGCATGAGCGGCTGGAGCTGCGCTTCCACGACATCATCGAGCCGACCCGCGGCCAGATCGCACCGGAACGCGCGGATGTGGAGCGCATCTTGGCCTTCGGCCGCGACCTGCTGGCCGAACCGGTGGACTGCCGCCATCTGCTGGTCCACTGCCATGCCGGCGTGTCGCGCTCCACCGCCGCCCTGACCATGATCCTGGCCCAGGCCCAGCCCGACCGCCCGGCCGCCGACGCGGTCGCCGCCGTGGTCGCCATCCGCGCCCAGACCTGGCCCAACCTGCGCATGACCGAATTCGCCGACGACATCCTCGGCCGCCGCGGCGAACTGGTCGCCGCCGTGCGCCAGCGCCATGTCACGCTGGGCAAGCAGCGCCCCGAACTGGTCCAGTTCATGATCGACAACGGCCGCGTCCGCGAGGTCGAGGATCTGATCGACTGACGAACCGAGCGACTGGAGCGAAGGTCGGTCGTCGCCTTCTCCGCTCCGTCTCACCGCAACGGCGCGGTCACCACGTCGACCGAGGTTCCGGCCACCGTGCCGGCGATGTCCACTGCAGTGCCGGCGAGGCTGGCCGCACCGCTGGCCACGCCGGTGACGGCACCGCAGCCGGCCAGCGAACCGCCGAGCAGCAGCAGGGCGGCGAGGGGGAGAAGGCGGTGCCTGAGGGGGCGGCGGGACATGGCGTCCTCCAGAAACGAGAGCCCAAAAACGAAATCGGTGGGAATTGCAGCACGCAATTCCCACCGATTCGTTAATTCAGGCTTTTAGCGCAAAGGCCGGCTTGTCCCTGCCGCTCAGAACTCCTTCCAGTCGTCGTCGTCGCTGACGCTGTGCTTCAGCACCGGAACCGCCGTCGCGGTGCCGCGCGCCGGGGCGTCGGTGCGGGCGGCCGGCTTGGACGAGACATGGCTGTGGGCGGTGCCGGTGCCGCGGGTGGCAGGCTTCGCCGCCGGCTTGGCGGCCGTGCCACGGGCCGAGGTCTGGGTGGAGATCTGGGCCGGGGTGCGGCGGGTGGTCGGGGCGGAATAGGCCCCGGTCATGGCGTGGGGCGCCGCGGCATAGCCGGAACCGACGGCCTGATCGAACTTGAAGAAACCGACCAGCGCCTTCAGGTCGCCGGCCTGACCGCTCATCGCCTGGGCCGCTGCGGTGGTCTCCTCCACCAGGGCGGCGTTCTTCTGCGTCATCTCGTCCATGTTGGCGACGGTCGAGTTGATCTCGTCCAGCGCCGTCGCCTGCTCGGCCGAGGCCGAGGCCATCTCGGCGATCAGGGTCGCCACCTGCTGCACGCCCGACACGATGCCCTGCAGCGCGTCGCCGGCCTTGCTGACCAGATCGACGCCGTCCTTGACCTGGGCGTCGCTGTCCAGGATCAGGCCCTTGATCTCCTTCGACGCCTGGGCGGAGCGCTGGGCCAGCTGCCGCACCTCCTGCGCCACCATGGCGAAGCCGCGCCCGGCATCGCCGGCGCGCGCCGCCTCGACCGCTGCGTTCAGTGCCAGCAGGTTGGTCTGGAAGGCGATCTCGTCGATCACGCCGATGATGTCGGTGATCTTGCGGCTGGATTCCTCGATCCGGCGCATCGCCTCGATGGCGGAGCCGGCGACGCCGCCGCCCGACTCGGCGGAGCCGCGGGCCTGGGTCGCCATCACGTTGGCGCGCTGGGCGTTGTCGGCGTTGGAGCGCACGGTGGCCCCCAGCTCTTCCATGCTGGCCGCGGTCTCCTCCAGCGAGGAGGCCTGCTGCTCGGTCCGGTCGGCGAGGTCGGAGGAGCCGAGCGACACCTCGGCGGCGGCGGCGGCGATGGTCTCGGCCGCCTGGGTGATCTGGCCGACGATCTCCGCCAGCCGGGTCGAGGTGGCGTTGACGTCGGTCTTCACCCGCTCGAAGGCGCCCTGATAGTCGCGGGTGACACGGCGGTTCAGGTCGCCCTGGGCCAGCGCGCTCAGCACCTCGCCCAGGTCGGCGATGACAGCCTCCACCGTGTCGGTCAGGCGGTTGATGCCCTCCGACATGGTCTTGTAGAAGCCGTCCTTGCCGGCCAGATCGATGCGGCGTTCCAGGTTGCCCTTCGAAACGGCATCGATCAGGCTGGCGATCTCCTCGCCTATGGCCTGCTCACGGGCGCGCTGGGCCTCGACGGCGCGGCGTTCGGCCTCCAGCCGTTCGCGCTCGGCCTCGTCCATCCGCTTCTTCTCGATGGCGTTCTCCTTGAACACCAGGACCGCCTTGGCCATGCGGCCGATCTCGTCGCGGTTCTCCAGGGCCGGGACGTCGACGGCGAGGTTGCCGGCGGCCAGTTCCGTCATGGTCCCGGTCATCTGGACCACCGGGCGGACGATGGAGCGGGCGGTGACCAGGGCGATCAGGATGCCGAGGGCGAAGGCGCCCACCGCCATGCCGATCAGCAGGGTGGAGGTGTTCTCCATGTCGGTCTGCGCGCCGGTCAGCACCGTCTTGCGCGCATCGGACTGCGAGGCGACGGTCTTCTCGACCAGATCGGCGAAATCCTCCGCCTCCTTCGCCATGGTGGTGAAGGCCAGCGCCTGGGCGTCGCCGACGGCGGCGACCACACGCTTGAAACTGTCCAGATAACGGCTCGCGGTCTGTACCGCATCCTCGGCGCCGCGCTTCTGCGCCGGATCGGTCAGGCGGGCGGCCAGGGCGGCGGCGGTCTTGATGAAGCCGTCCATGCGGGTGCGCACCTCCTCCTCCGACTTCGCCGTCGGCTCCGTCAGAAAGCGTTGAGCGCTGAGACGGGCGAGAATCAGGGTTTCCTGCGCCTGCCCGGCATAGGCGGCGGATTCGAAGTCGCCGGCGGCGATGGCGGTGGTGGCGACCTGGCTCAGCCCCTCCCGCGCCTTGATGCCCAGCGGCATCAGTTCTTCGAACACCAGCCGGTCGCGCTGTTCGCGCAGCTTCACCAGCTTGCCGAAATTGACACTGTAACCGTCGAACTGCTGGATCATCCGATCGATGTTGGCGCGGCGGCCGGGGTCCTGCGTGGCGTCGCGTGTGGTGCGCAGCGCCTCGGCCAACGTCTTCTGCTGCGCCTGGATCGGTCCGATCAGGGCGTTGTTGCCGGAGAAGGAATAGTTGACCACGTTCCGGCGCATGTCGGCGACCGAACCGTCGATGTCGGAGATCGTGAGCGAGTTGTCCGAAATCGACGCGTAGCGGGTGAAGCCCGCCTCCACCGTCGACAGTGACCGGACGCCCAGCGCGGCCACCAGGACGAGGAGGACAAGGATCAGAAGGAAGCCCACCTGGATGCGGGTACCCACCTTGAAACGGCCGGCGAAACTGGCGTTCTGCATGGTCAAATGCCTTGGTCTGCGGTGCGGATCGAACGCGATACGCCCGGCAGGGTAGAGGAAGATGGTTTCCAGTCCGTTGCCATGGCGATAGGAAACGCACTGCGGGCTGCCCAGGGTCGCGCCAAAAACGTGCCAAACAGGCGACATGCCCCTTTGACGACGCTGCACGGATCCCTAGGTTAGGTCGCCTGACCCCATTCCTTTGCGAGGGCTCTTCGGAACGGCGCCATCCCCGGCACAATTTCCCGAACAGTCCCGGGACCTGAACAGACCGATGCGCCGCAGTCTTCCGCCAAGCCCCCCGGCCAGCTCCGATTCCAGCGCCTTTTCCCGTCCCTCCGGCGATCTGCGCGCGGCGATCCGTTCGCTGGCCCCATATATCTGGCCGCAAGAGTCCCTGGAAACGCGGGTGCGGGTGGTGCTGGCGATGCTCCTGCTGGTGGGGGCGAAGGTCGCCAACGTCTATGTGCCGATCTTCTACAAGCATGCGGTGGACGCCCTGACGCCGGCCGGCGGGGCAGGAGCGGGAGCGGCCGTCGCCATCCCCCTGGGACTGATCGTCGCATATGGCCTTGCCCGCGTCACCTCGCTGATCTTCGCCGAACTGCGCGACGCCGTCTTCGCCATGGTGGCGCAGCGCACCATCCGCAAGGTGGCGCTGTCGGTCTTCCGGCACCTGCACGCGCTGTCGCTGCGCTTCCATCTGGAACGCCAGACCGGCGGCCTGACCCGCTCGCTGGAGCGCGGAACGCGGGCCATCGAGTCGCTGCTGCGCTACACCCTGTTCTCCATCGTGCCGACGCTGGTGGAGATCGCCCTGGTCTGCGCCATCCTGTGGAAGCTGTTCAGCATCTGGTTCGCGCTGGCCACCTTCGTTACGGTGATGGGCTACATCCTCTACACCTTCTTCGTGTCGGAATGGCGCATCAAGTTCCGCCGCCTGATGAACGACACCGACAGCAAGGCCAACACCAAGGCGATCGACAGCCTGCTGAACTACGAGACGGTCAAGTATTTCGGCAACGAGGAGCATGAGGCCCGCCGCTACGACGGAGCCCTGCAGAGCTATGAGGCGGCGGCGGTGCGCAGCCAGCAGAGCCTGTCTCTGCTGAATGTCGGCCAGTCGGCGATCATTTCGCTGGGGCTGGCGGTGGTGATGGGCATGGCCGCCAAGGGCATCGCCGACGGCACGATGTCGCTGGGCGACTTCGTTCTGGTGAACACCTATCTGCTGCAGCTCTACCAGCCCCTGAACTTCTTCGGCGTCGTCTATCGCGAGATCAAGCAGTCGCTGATCGACATCGAAGCGATGGTGACCCTGCTGGCGGTCGACCGCGAGGTGGCCGACTCACCCCATGCCAAGCCGCTGGAGATCCAAGGGGCGGAGCTGCGCTTCGAGGCCGTGGAGTTCGGCTACGATCCACGCCGGGCGATCCTGAAGGATGTCAGCTTCACCGTGCCGGCGGGCAAGACGGTCGCCATCGTCGGTCCGTCGGGCGCCGGCAAGTCCACCATCAGCCGGCTGCTGTTCCGCTTCTACGACGTCAACGGCGGCCGGGTGACGATCGACGGGCAGGACCTCCGCGACGTCACCCAGGCCTCGCTGCGGGCGTCCATCGGCATCGTCCCGCAGGATACCGTGCTGTTCAACGACACCGTCTTCTACAACATCGCCTATGGCCGTCCCGGCGCCAGCCCGGCGGAGGTGGAGCGGGCGGCAAGGCTGGCCCACATCCACGACTTCATCATGGCGCTGCCCGACGGCTACCAGACCACGGTGGGCGAACGCGGGCTGAAGCTGTCCGGTGGCGAGAAGCAGCGCGTCGCCATCGCCCGCACCATCCTGAAGGACCCGGCGATCCTGCTGTTCGACGAGGCGACGAGCGCGCTGGACACCCACACCGAACGGGAAATCCAGGCCAACCTGCGCGAGGTCAGCCGCGGCCGCACCACGCTGGTGATCGCCCACCGGCTGTCCACCGTGATCGACGCCGACGAGATCCTGGTGCTGGAGGCCGGCCGGGTGATCGAGCGCGGCCGCCACGCCGACCTGCTGGCCGCCCGCGGCGCCTACGCGGCCTTGTGGGCACGGCAGCAGGAATCGAGCCAGGGCTCGACCGGGGGGCCGACGCCGCTGCCCGGCGTGCTGGCGCCGACCTGAGCCGGAAGCGGGGAGCACAGATCATGGGACCGGCAAGGCAGGCGCTGCGCGCCGCGACGCGGGAGAGCCACGACCGGCTGGACAAGGCCGAGGTGCTGCAGCCGCTGGTCCGGCCGGACATCACGGCCGACCAGTATGCCCGCGCGCTGGCCGTCCTCTACGGCTTCAACGCACCGGTCGAACGGGCGCTGGGGGAGGAGGATTCGGCGCGGATGGCGCTGCTGCGCGAGGACCTGCGGGTTCTCGGCACCGATCCGGACGCGCTGCCCAAAATGGCCGGCCTGCCGCCGCTTGACAGTCCGCCGGCCCGGCTGGCGGCGCGCTACGTCCTGGACGGCTCGGCCCATGGCGGGCGGGCGATGCTGCCGGGAATCACCCGCGCTCTGGGTTTCGATGCCCGGCGCGGCGCGCGCTTCCTGGCGTCGGACGGGCTCGACATGGTCGGCGCCTGGAAAGGGTTGATGGTTCGCGTGGAAGATGAACTCGCCGATCCGGCGGTACTGGCCGTCGCCTGCGCCACCGCTGCCGGCCTGTTCGCGGCGCTGGAACGGTGGACGGCGGAGCAGTGGGGGTGAAACCGGCGCCCGTCTGCATCCCTTGCCGTGGTTTAGTGCATTTCTTATGAAACGTACGGAACCGTCACATTCTGTTTGACCATGCGATTCGCGCTTCAAATCGATTCCGATTCCACGCGATCCGATCTAGGGTGCCGGACCATCCGCATTCGGGTTTCTGGAGACCGCCTGCCCATGACCGCGCCAGCCTCGCGCATCTATTGCTCCGTCGACACCACCGAAATCGACGCCGCCCGCCGCATTGCCGGGCAGGTGGCCGGGGCCGTCGGCGGCATCAAGCTTGGGCTGGAGTTCTTCATCGCCCAGGGGCCGGCCGGCGTGCGCGCCGTGGTGGGCGAGGACGGGCCGCCGCTGTTCCTCGACCTGAAGCTGCACGACATCCCCAACACGGTGGCGGGCGGGGTGCGCGCGGCGCTGCCGCTGAAGCCGGCCTTCATGACCATCCACAGCGCCGGCGGGCCGGCGATGATGCGCGCGGCGGCGGAGACGGCCGCCGCCGCCGGCGCCGACCGGCCGAAGATCCTGGCCGTCACCGTGTTGACCAGCCTGGACGAGGGCGACCTCGGTGCCGTCGGGCAGTCGGTGCCGGTGGCCGATCAGGTGGTGCGGCTGGCCAAGCTCGCCAAGGCGTCGGGGGTGGACGGCGTCGTCTGCTCCCCGGCCGAGGTGGCGCTGGTCCGCGCCGCCTGCGGACCCGACTTCATCCTGATGGTGCCGGGCATCCGCCCGGCCTGGGCCGCCACCAACGACCAGAAGCGCATCATGACGCCGGCGGAGGCGCTGGCTGCCGGCGCCGATCATCTGGTCATCGGCCGCCCGATCACCGCCGACCCCGACCCGGCCGCTGCCGCCCGCCGCATCGTCGCGGAGATCCATGATAATTTTGGGGAGACCGCATGACCGTCGCCGCCAAGATCTGTGGCCTGATCGAGCCCGAGAGCCTGCGCGCCGCCGTCGCCGGCGGGGCGCGCTATGTCGGCTTCGTCTTCTATCCGCGCAGCCCGCGCGCCATTGCCCCGCCGATGGCGGCGGAACTGGCGCGGCTGCTGCCGACCGGGGTGCGCTCCGTCGGACTGTTCGTCGATCCCGACGACGAGTTCCTGGAGCATGTCACCGGGCAGGTCCCGCTCGACCTGATCCAGCTGCATGGCGCCGAGACGCCGCGCCGCATCGCCGAGATCAAGGGCCGCTACGCCCTGCCGGTGATGAAGGCGATCCGGGTCGGCGGGCCGGAGGACCTGGCCGTGGCGTTGGAGGCGGCGGAGGTGGCCGACCGTCTGCTGTTCGACGCCAAGCCGCCGGCCAAGGTGTCGGCACTGCCCGGCGGCAACGGCATCGCCTTTGATTGGACGATCCTGGCCGGCCGCAGCTGGCCGCGTCCCTGGATGCTGTCGGGCGGCCTGACGGCCGAGAATGTGGCGGAGGCGGTGCGCGTCACCGGCGCCACCGAGGTCGACGTGTCGTCGGGCGTGGAGGACCGCCCCGGCCACAAGGATCCGGCGCTGGTCCGCGCCTTCCTGTCGACGGTCGCGGGGCTTTAGGGACGTTTTGCCCGAAAGCGACCTGTTTAGACGAATGCTTCGGCTTATCTTGATCGCATGGCGGGACCCTGCGCCGTCGGGTAGGATGCGCCCATGAGCGATTCGACCACTCCGTCCACAACCGAGGCGCTCGGCGCCGTGCTCGACGAGCATCTGCGCTGGATCGGCCAGTGGCAGCGGGCCGTTTTCTACCGGGACGGCCGAGGCGGGGAACGTGCGTCGGCCCCGGCCTCCTTCGCCGCCTGGTGCCAGGCCGCCAGCCGCGACGACCTGCTGCAGCAGCCGGCGGTGCAGAAGCTGGCCAACCTGCACGAGCAGATGCACCGGCAGGCCCGGCTGATCCTGCTGAAGGCGTCCGGCGGCGAGCGGCCGACCGAGGCCGAATATGAGGGGGTGATCGGCCGCTTCGAGGAGTTCATGCTGCATCTGCGCCGGATGGAGCGCGCCTTCGCCGCCGCGGCGTCCGGCCTGGACCCGCTGACCGGCCTGCGCACGCGCCGCGGCATGAGCGAGGCGCTGGAGCGCGAGCACAACCGCTACCGCCGCACCGGCCAGCCCTTCTGCGTCGCGCTGTGCGACATCGACAAGTTCAAGGGCATCAATGACAGCTATGGCCACGACATCGGCGACCGGGTTCTCGCCGCCACCGCAGCCGTCATCAGCCGCGGTGTCCGCAGCTTCGACGAGGCCTTCCGCATGGGCGGCGAGGAGTTTCTGGTCTGCCTGAAGGAGACCGGGCTGGACGAGGGCTATGCGGTGATCGAGCGGTTGCGCGTCGATCTGATGCGCTCGCCGGTGATGCTGCCCGACGGCCGGCTGATCCCCGTCACCGCGTCCTTCGGGCTGGTGGAGGCGGTGGCCGACCTGACCGTGGACGATCTGGTGGTGTGCGCCGACCGCGCGCTCTATCAGGCCAAGAATTCCGGCCGCAACCGCGTGATCCGCTACGGCATCGACCGGCCGGAACCGAAGCCCGTTCCGATGAAGGCGGGGCGGGGATAGGGGTAAGCAGCAGCTTTCCGGTCAG
>JBKHVJ010000499.1:0-14281 GCA_046570145.1 Alphaproteobacteria bacterium | reverse complement strand
GCCGATCGACACCGAAGCGTAGGCCGCCTTCAGGCGCGGCAGCAGCTGGTCCTTGACCGAGCGGTGGACGATCAGCCGGCGCAGCGTGGTGCAGCGCTGGCCGCAGGTGCCGACGGCGGAGAACAGGATGGCGCGCAGCGCCATGTCGAGGTCGGCCGACGGCGCGACGATCATGGCGTTGTTGCCGCCCAGCTCCAGGATGGAGCGGCCGAAGCGCTCCGCCACCACCTTGGCGACCTCGCGGCCCATGCGGGTGGAGCCGGTGGCCGAAACGATGGGGAAGCCCGGATGGGCGACCAGCGCCTCGCCGATCTCACGGCCGCCCTGGACGACCTGGGACAGGTTGGCCGGCGCGTCGCCGAAGCGGGCGACGGCGCGGTCGAAGATCACCTGGCAGGCGGCGGCGGTCAGCGGAGTCTTCTCCGACGGCTTCCAGACCACCGGGTCGCCGCAGACCAGCGCCAGCGCCGCGTTCCACGACCACACCGCCACCGGGAAGTTGAAGGCGGAGATGACGAGGCAGGGACCGGCCGGGTGCCAGGTTTCGCGCATCGAGTGGCCCGGACGCTCCGACGCGATGGTCAGGCCGTAGAGCTGGCGCGACAGGCCGACGGCGAAGTCGCAGATGTCGATCATCTCCTGCACTTCACCCAGGCCTTCCTGGTAGATCTTGCCGGCTTCCAGCGAAACCAGACGGCCGAGATCCTCCTTGGCGGCGCGCAGCTCCTCGC
Organism: Alphaproteobacteria bacterium; assembly: GCA_046570145.1. Taxonomy (GTDB): domain Bacteria; phylum Pseudomonadota; class Alphaproteobacteria; order Azospirillales; family Azospirillaceae; genus Azospirillum. The sequence continues at coordinate 13,550 of JBKHVJ010000499.1, read as the reverse complement.
CCAGCAGGCGGACCAGCTCGCCGCGGCGCGGGGCCGGCACCGAGCGCCACGCCTCGAAGGCGCGGGCGGCGTTGGCGACGATGTCCGACACCTGCGACGGCGCGGTCTCCGCCACCGTGGCGAGCGTGGCGCCGTCGACCGGCGACCGGGCGGTGAGCCCGGCTCCGCTGGAGGTCAGGCCGAAACGGGAGAGGATGTCGCTGTGCTGCACCGGGGTGGCTCCTTGGGTGTGTATAGAACTTCCCCTCTCCCCCCCGGGGAGAGGGGATAAAGCGGGGTGTCGGTTACTTGCCCTTTCCCGCCGCGCGGATCTCCGACAGGGTCCGGTTGGGGGTCAGTGCCTCGGGGTCGAGCTTGATGTGGATGATCGCCGGCAGGCCGGACGCGCGGGCGCGCTCGAAGGCCGGGGCGAACTGGTCGGTGGTCTCCACCGTCTCGCCATGGCCGCCATAGGCGCGGGCGAAGGCGGCGAAGTCGGGGTTCTTCAGCATGGTGCCGGACACACGGCCGGGATATTCGCGTTCCTGGTGCATGCGGATGGTGCCGTACATGCCGTTGTCGACCAGCAGCACGATGACGGCGGCGCCTTCCTGCACGGCGGTGCCGAACTCCAGCCCGGTCATCTGGAAGCAGCCGTCGCCGGCGAAGCACAGCACGTCGCGGGTGCGGTGCTGCAGCTTGGCGGCGATGGCGGCCGGCAGGCCGTAGCCCATCGAGCCGCAGACCGGCGCCACCTGCGTGCCGAACCGGCGGAAGCGGTGGAAGCGGTGGATCCAGGTGGCGTAGTTGCCGGCGCCATTGGTGAAGACGGCGTCATGCTCCAGCCGGTCGTCCAGCCAGGCCATGATGCGGCCCATCTGCACGTCGCCGGGGATGGCGTCGGGCGGGGTGCTCCAGGCGTCATAGGCGGCATGCGCGGCCTCGGCGCGGGCGGCCCAGCCGGGCTTCGCCGTTGCTGTCAGCCCGGCCATGGCGTCGAGGAAGGCGGCCGGGGTGGCGACCATGCCGAGCGTCGGGCGATAGACGCGGCCGATCTCCTCCGCACCGGGGTGGATGTGGACCACCGCCTTGCCGGGATTGGGAGTTCCCAGCAGCTCGTAAGCTTGCGACGGCACCTCGGAGAAGCGGTCGCCCAGCAGGATCAGCAGGTCGCTGTCCCTGACCAGGGCGGTCAGCTTCGGGTTGATGCCCAGCCCGATGTCGCCGGCATAGAGCGGGTGGCAGTGGTCGAACAGCATCTGGCGGCGGAAGGTGACCGCCACCGGCAGCGACAGCTTTTCTGCGAAGACTTGCAGCGCCGCGACCGACTCCTCCGTCCAGCGGGAACCGCCGACGACCAGAAGCGGCCGTTCCGCCTTGCCCAGCAGATCGCCGAAGGCAGCCAGCTGGGCGGGGGTGGGCGCGCTGTCGACCGGCTCCGCCCGCGGGGCGGCCTCGACGGCCGCGGTTTCGGTCAGCGTGTCTTCCGGCAGGGCGAGCACCACCGGACCGGGCCGGCCGGACATCGCGGTGTGGAAGGCGCGGGAGATCATTTCCGGCACACGGTCGGCGCTGTCGATCTCGGCGACCCACTTGCACATGCCGCCGAACAGCTTGCCGTAATCGACCTCCTGGAAGGCGTCGCGGCCGCGCATGCCGCGCTCGATCTGGCCGACCAGCACGACCAGCGGCGTCTCGTCCTGCTGGGCGACATGGATGCCGGAGGCGGCGTTGGTGGCGCCGGGGCCGCGGGTGACGAGACAGACGCCGGGGCGCCCGGTCAGCTTCGCCTGCGCCTCCGCCATCATCGCCGCGCCGCCTTCGTGACGGCAGACGACCATTTCGATCGGGCTGTCGTGCAGGGCGTCCAGCACGGCGAGATAGCTCTCGCCCGGCACGCCGAACACCCGCCGCACGCCCTGCGCCTCCAGCGCTTCGACGATCAACTGACCACCGGTCTTCATCGCGATGCCGCCCCGCCCTGCCTATGGGAATATTCCGGATCTCCAGGATACCGACCGTGCCGTGCCGCGTGCCAGGGCGCAAACGACTTTCTTTCCACACGTCATGAGCTTTGGTAATGAAGCGGTCATGGATCTGCAGCGCCGCCTTCTCCCCTCGATGAGCATGCTGACCGCCTTCGAAGCGGCGGCCCGCACCGGCAGCTTCACCGCGGCTGCGGCGGAATTGTCGCTGACGCAAGGGGCGGTCAGCCGGCAGGTCAAGGCGCTGGAGGACCAGATCGGCACCGCGCTGTTCACCCGCAAGGGCCAGCGTGTGACGTTGACCCCCACGGGCGCGCTCTATGCGGATCCGATCCGCGACGCTCTGCGCCAGATCGCGGCGGCGACGGTGCGGACCATCGCGGCGCCCAAGGGCGGCGTCCTGAACCTCGCCATCCTGCCGACCTTCGGCACGCGCTGGCTGGTGCCGCGGCTGCCGGCCTTCCAGGCGGCGCACCCGCAGGTGACGATCCACTTCACCACCAAGCTGGCGCCCTTCGACTTCCGCCTCCACGACCTCGACGCCGCCATCCATTACGGTTTCGGCGACTGGCCCGACGCCGTCTGCGACCATCTGCTGGACGAGGAGGTGCTGCCGGTCTGCTCCCCCGCCTTCCTGAAGGCCCATCCGGTGGCGGAGCCGGCCGACCTGCCGTCGCTGCCGCTGCTGCACACCAGCACCCGCGCCGATGCCTGGAACGAGTGGCTGTCGGCCCAGGGCCTCGCGCCCCGTCCCGGTGCCGGCATGGTGTTCGAGCAGTTCGCCACGACCGCCCAGGCGGCGGAGGCCGGGTTGGGCGTCGCCCTGCTGCCGACGCTGCTGGTCCGCGCCGAGTTGGAGGACGGAACCCTGGTCCCGGCGATAGACCGGCCGCACCGCAGCGCGCGTGCCTATTACCTCGTTCACCCCCGCGGCAAGGCCAACCACCCGCCCTTCGCCGCGTTCCGCCAATGGCTGCTGGCGGAGGCGCGGGGGGACCGGCCGGCCAAGTAGGTCACTTGCCGCGGATCATGTCCCAGCTGGCCATCACCGCCCCACCGGCGATCAGCGCGCAGGCGGCCCAGACGGTCCAGCCGCCGCTCGCCTGACCGAACAGGATCAGCAGCAGGGTGGAGGCCGGCGGCACGGCGTAGGACAGCACGCCCAGTGCCCGGATGTCGCCGCGCTTCATCCCGTGGTCCCAGACGAAGAAGGCCAGCCCGTCCGGGCCGATGCCGAGCGCCAGCAGGACGAGCCAGCCAAGCATCTCCTGCGGCCAGACGGTCGCCTCCTCGAACAGCAGGTGGCCGGTCAGGCCCAGCAGAGCGGTGACGAGGCAGAAGCCGCTCACCGCCTCGGTCGGGACGGAGCCGAAGCGGCGCGACAGCACCGAATAGGCGCCCCAGATCAGCGCCGCCGCCAGGGCCGCGCCATAGGCCGCCAGATTGCCGCCGTCCAGGTGCAGGCCGCCGCCGCGCCCCGACACGATCAGCGCCGTGCCGGCCAGCCCGCACAGCGCGCCTGCGATATGGCCGGGCTTCAGCCTTTCTCCAGGCAACAGGGCGGAGAACAGCACGATGCACAGCGGCCAGAGGTAATTCAGCAGATTGACCTCGACAGCCGCCGCCGGTGCGAGGTGGAAGGCCAGGAACAGGCAGGCGTGATAGCCGAAAAGCCCGCCGACCCCGACCAGCCAGACCGGCAATGGCTGGCGCATCGCGCCCAGCACGCTGCGTCCGCGCATCGCCGCGATGGTGCTGCCGGTCAGGAAGGCCAGCCCGAAGGTGACCGCCACCAGTTGCAGCGGCGGCATCGTGCTGGACAGCGAGGTCAGCAGTGCCGCCGTCGACCACAGCAGGATGGCGATGGCGCCGATGCCGGTGGCACGGCGCACCTCCGATACGGACGGTGGAGCGGCATGGGGGCGGATGGATTTGGGAATGGCGTCGGCGCTCATGCGGGGTGCATAGCCGACGCGCCCCCAACCCGCAAGGACACGCTTCGAAGGAGCGGGTCCTACGGGACGGTCCGCTCCAGAAAATACTCCATCTCCTGGATGATGCCGCTCTGGGCGGCCCACAGGGCTGCCTGGGTGCGGTTGCGGACGTTGATGGTCTGCATGATGTGACGCACGTGCAGCTTGACCAAATCCTCGGTCATCAGCATCTCGCGCGCGATCTCCTTGTTGCTGCATCCGTCCATGATCAGCTTCAGGATGCGTGCATGGCGCGGGTAGAGGCCGGGATAGCCCAGAAGCTCGGATTCATGCTGGGCCACCGACCCGTCCTCGCCGCCGCGGCGGAGTGCCGTGGGCGAGAAATAGTCGAAGCATTCCTCAGGCACCACCGGTTCGCCGGCATGGATCAGGCGCAGGGCCAGGACGAAGGCGGACGGCGCCATCCGGTTCAGCAGATAGCCGCGTACGCCGAAACGCAGCGCCATCCGCATGTGGTGGGCGGAGAATTCGTCCGCGATCATCGCCAGCTTGGCGTCCTCGCCGTACCAGCTGCGGAAGTTCCAGGCATCGGTCTTCAGCGAGGCGAGATCGAACAGCACGATGTCCGCAGTGCGTTCGCTGGCCCGTTCGGTGCCGCCATTGCCGGCCGGCGGTTCCAGAGTGACCACCGCCCCGCCGGCGGAGAAGCCGGCGGCATAACGGTCGCCCGCCCCGTTCGCCCGTCCGTTCCACGCCGTCTTCGGGGAAAGCCCCGTGGCAAGCCGGCTTTGCGGATCTATGACCTCGAAGCAATCATCCAGGATGTTCAGGATGGACTCACGCAGCAATCGGCTTTGATTGTGGACTATCACACGAATGCGATCGGGCATGTCCGTCTCCCCCAGGAATGGACGATATGGCGGGCGACACCATCGCGCGGCCGGACCGCAAGGCCTCCTCCCCCGGACGCTGTACGGTAGGACGGCAAGGGCGGCGTGGCGATTCAGGCTGCCGGTTTCTCTGCCCGGCGATTTGCCTTCGGCTCCCCGTTCGAGCCTTCGCGTTGCTCCGTCGATTGCCGCCGCGCTGAACCGGCGCGATGTGCGAAATCGATGGACGATGCACGTTGTATCGGTCGGTGCGTGTTCGTCCAATCGAATTTAGATCAAACTATGATCTGGCACTCACGGCATTGTCTTCATCACTTTTGGAAGGGTTCTAGGGTCAGAGGGGGAGAGCTACATGCCGGCAGGAGAAGTCCAGCCCTGAAAGGCGAACAGTAATTGGCCTTTCTTGCACTGGATATGGATAGTGATAATCCCGTCAATCCGCGCGAAGCGCCAGTGGATGACGACTTGTGGAGAGGGGGCGTAGACGAACTGGCCGAAAGAACGCGCCTGCACTACAAGAGAAACATTTTTAAAAAGCAATTACTATTAGAAACGGTAACTTTGCAAGCTGTTCCATTGGCGCCCATCTGCGAAGATAATATAGACTCTTAAACAGACGTCGCCAGCCGGAAAATTCAGGTGCCGGAAAAAAAGCGGGGACGGAGCCCCGCCGAAGCGGATCCCCGTCCCCATCCCGAACCATCCGGTTCCGCTTTATGCCGTCCCTTACGCCGCCATGTCCTGGGTGATGGCGTAGACGCCGGTGTCCCAGCGGTCGATGGCGGTGTCGAAGCTGCCGATGCCGTTCACCACGTCGAAGCTCTGGGTGGTGTTGTGGATCAGGTCCTGGACCGTGTAGTGGCCGTTGGCCAGCTGCAGCTCCACATGGGTGGCCACCGACTTGCGCGCCGCGGTGTCGTTGAAGTCCACCCGGTCGGACGCGACCACGATCAGCCGGTCCTTCTGGTCGTAGAAACCGTAGCCGGTGATCTGGGCGTCCGGATCCTTGTCGGTGAAGGTCAGCGGGTGCTTGTAGGTCAGCGCCTCGTCGCCGATCAGCACCGGGGCCTTGGCCTTCAGTGCGGCGATCTCGGCATCGCTGAACAGGTTCTTGCCGTTGTAGGTCGCCTGCGGGATGATCCAGGCGCTGGGCGCGCTGGCCTTGGTCATCGCCGGCAGGGCCGCGTCGCTGACGTAATAGCCGAAGGTCACTCCGGCATCGTGCAGCTTGGTGATCGGCGTCAGCAGCTCGCCCAGATAGGCGTTGCCGATGGAGTTGCCGGCCGGCTCCAGCGCGTTCATCGCCTTCTCGGCATTGGCGCTGTAATAGAGCGCCGGACCGAAGGGGCGGGTCGGCACGATGTCGCGCAGCATGTCCAGCCAGGGCTGCTTCACCTCGCCCCAATCGTGATAGCTGCGCGACCACTGCTCCGCGGCGCGGCGCACGCCGCCCTGGTCGTCGGCGATCATCGTCCAGCCGCTCTGCAGCCAGGTCTGTTCCAGACGGCCCCAGCCCAGCTCCTCGCGCACCGTGCCGGAGACGCCGGTGTAGAGGCTGTCGACGGCACCCCAGTAATCATCCTCCGACGAGGACATCATGTGGCCGAAATGCGCGTCCGGCGCGCGGGCGGCGTGGATGCCCAGCATCGCCTGCTCGTAGGAGGCCGGTGCCTGCTTGTGCTGCATCGTGAAGCGCTCGAGCGTCTGCACGTTGAACAGGATGTCGTCCTCGTTCATCTTCTCGGCGATCACCCGGGCATCGACGCCGGCGAATTCGCGCATCGCCGCGGGGGTGAAGGACACCTGCGTGGTCAGCCAGGCCGCCTTTCCGGTGTTCTTGACGATCGCCTCGTCCAACGCCTTCCAGCTGTCGGCCCAGCCGTCGACGAAATAGTCCAGCCACTTGGTCGGATGGTTGGCGACGATGTAGTCGGCCTGCTGCGCCAGGGTGGTGCCCGAAACCTTGATGCCGGTCTTGGCGCTGAACTCCGCGATCATCCGCGTGTTGAAGAAGTCCATCACGCCGGAATGCGGGCTGCCGTCGAAGAAGTCGGCCAGCTCGTAGCCGCGGGTGCCGGTCAGGGCGGACAGGCGCCCCAGCTTGTCGGCCATCCAGTCGCCGTAATGGGCGGTGCCGCCGGTCCAGCCGGCCGGCGCGTCCTTGGCGTCCAGCGGCATCAACGGACTGACATAGCCCCAGCCATAGGGGTTGCCGCTGTCGGAATTGAGGATGTTGCCGTCGGCGTCGCGTCCCAGATACTGCTGGTGCGCCTTGACCCAGGAGACCCAGGCCTTGTGTCCGCCGAGATTGGCGAACTCGCCGCCGGTCTGCGAATATTCGAAGGTGTCCTCCCACAGCTGCAGGCCGATCAGCGGCATCACCCCGTCGGCCAGATGGTCGGCGGCGACGTCGCGCGTCTCCTTCAGGTGGGTGGAGCTGGCATAGTCGGGCACCGACTCCCAGAACAGGTGCTGCGGCGCCAGCCCGCGGTCCGCACCCCAGGAGATGGCGGACACGTCGGACTTCAGCGGCGGACGGTCGCTGCTGACCCCGGCGCTGGCGGTGTGCTCGTTCTTCGGCAGCGTCGGGGTGGGGGCCGGCGCGGCGGGGGTGGTGGTCGAGCTGCCGCCCAGCATCTCCTTGGTGACGGGAACGCTCAGCGTGCCGTTCCACCACAGCCCCTGCTGGCCGGCGATGACGTCCTTGCCGTCCAGCGCGCCGCGGTCATAGGTGACGCCGGCTGCGGTGGAGGCGACGCTGTGGCCGTTCACGACGACGGAGCCGACATAGAGGCTGCGGTCCTGGCCGTTGACGACGGCGTCGTTGTCGTACTGGACCTGGATCTTGTGCGCCAGCGCCGGGTCGAGGTCGACCGTGAACTTGTAGGCGGTCTGCGCGGTGGCGGACACCTTCGCCTCGCCCACCACCTTGCCGTCGGCCAGCAGCTTGAAGTGCGGCGGCACGCCGCCGGCGCTCTTGCCCCAGGCGTTGACGACGACGCTGAAGGCCTTGGTGGCGGCCGGTTCGGCGGTGGCCGCGTCCGGCGCCGGGAACAGGGTCGCCGGCAGCGGGACGTTCAGCGCGCCGCCCCAGTACATCGCCTCCTGGCCCTTCACCACGTCGCGACCGTCGACCGCGCCCTTGTCGTAGGTCACCGACGGGTCGGTCATGGCGATCGGGGTGCCGTTCACGGAGATGGCGCGGACGAACAGGTTGCGGTCGGCGCCGCCCGCCATCCCGTCATTGTCGTAGACGAGCTGCAGGGTGTGCGCGGTGCCGGCGGCGACCTTGGCGCTGATGGTGTAGCGCCCGGCGCTGCTGCTGCTCACCGTCGCCTGTCCGATGGTCGCGCCGTCCAGCTTCAGCGCCAGATGCGGCCAGACGCCGCCGGCTTCTTGCCCCCACGCGTCGATTGCGAAGGTGACATCGATGAGATTGGACTCGGTGATCGCCATCGGCACGACTCCCATTAACGAAAAATTAAGCAAGTGCAAGGTCGGGGTAACTTGATCGATTTGGTTACCCTTTCCGGTTGGGAGTTTTGACAGGTCATCGCGATCATTTGGAGAGTCAAAGATGGGACATGTCTTTGACTCATCTTTGACTCTTCCGTAAATATCGATTTTGGATGCGCGAATTCTTCGACTGTTGAAAGACTTGAGCCGGCAACGGCAGACTTAAGCCTGTTGAGCGGATTCGGTCTCTTTCGTTTGTTTGGTGTGCGCAGCGGCTCCGTGGTCCACTCCGGAGTGAACCGCCGCCGATACCGTCGATACAGCCGAGCAGGGGAAGCGCGATGCGCATTGCCGTGGTCACGCAGAAGATCGTCCGCCATGACGGGCAGGGCCGGGTGAATGCCGTCGTCGTGGAAGAGCTTCTGCGCCGCGGGCACGAGGTGGTGGCCATCGCAACCGAAGTGGCCGACGAACTGGCGCAGCATCCCAGCCTGCGCTGGTTGCCGGTCGATGGTGGCGGAGTACCGACGCAGCTGGCCAAGGACCAGCTGTTCGCCTGGCGGGCGAGCCGCGCGCTGGCGCGGGCAAGGCGGGCGGGGGTCGACCGCGTGGTGGTGAACGGTTTCGTCAGCTGGGCGCGATCTGACGTCAACGCCGTGCATTTCGTCCATTCGGCCTGGATGCGCTCGCCGACCCATCCCGTGCGCAAGGGCGTTTCGCCGCTGTCGCTCTACCGGGCGCTCTACACCCTGCTGAATGTCGGCTTCGAGCGCTGGAGTTTCCGCCGCGCCCGCCGGCTGGTGGCGGTGTCGCGCACGGTGGCGGAGGAACTGCGACGGGACGGCATCGACCCGGCCCGGCTGGCGGTGATCGACAACGGCGTCGATGTGGCGGAATTCCGGCCCGGCACTCCGGACCCAGCCGCGTTCGGCCTGCAGCCCGGCCGTCCGGTGGCGCTGTTCGTCGGCGATGCCCGCAGCGACCGCAAGAATCTCGACGGCGTGCTGCGCGCTCTGGCCGAAGTGCCGGACCTGTCGCTGGTGGTGGTGGGCGACGAGCGCGGCGGTCCCTTCCCGGCGCTGGCGCGGTCACTGGGGGTGGAGGATCGCGTGCGCTTCCTCGGCCACCGGCGCGACGTGGCGGCATTGATGCGGGCGGCCGACCTGTTCGTCTTCCCGACCCGTTACGAGCCCTTTGGCCTCGTTCTGCTGGAGGCGGCGGCGAGCGGCCTGCCGGTCGTCACCACGCGGCTTGCCGGCGCCAGCTGGCTGCTGGAGGATGGGGCGGCCATCGTGCTGGACGACCCGGACGCGCAGGACGCCCTGGTCGGGGCGATGCGCCGACTGGCCGCCGATCCGGAGGAGCGCCGCCGCATGGGGGAAGCCGGCCGCCACATCGCCGAACGCCACGACTGGCCGGTGACGGCGGGGCACTATGCGGATCTGCTGGAGGCGCCGGGGCCGCTTGCCAGTGGTGTCGGGGTGGGTGGAGCGCTGGTCAGGTCGATGTCCTGAGGGAAGATCGCCTCACCTCACCTCCAGCCGCAGATCGACCGTCACGCTGTCGCTGCCCGCCGGCGCATCCGCCACGGCGATGCCCACAGCGGCGGCGGGGCCGGGGGCCGGGTCCACCCGGTGCGGCAGGGCGCCGGCGGGGCGCAGGACGGTGCCCATGCGGATGGCGCCGCGGGTCTTGCCCACCGGAGCGGTGCCGGCGGTGGCGATGGGAACGACCCCCCCGGCCGGTGCGGCGGTCAGTGCGACGCCATCGGCCGGTCGGTCCGGCTCCAGCCGGCGCACGCGGTCGTAGTCGCGCTGCACCAGATTGCCGGCATCGATGCCGCCGGTGCCGACCTTGCGGAACTCGCCGGAACAGTCCAGCGCCTCGAACCGGTTGGCACGGCAGGTGCCGGTGACCGACAGGGCGGGGGCGAGCCCGTCGCGGCCGAGGCGGATCAGGCGGTCGGCATCGTCGAACCGGTTGCCGACGGCGCTGGCGGCGACGACGGCGGCGGTCGCGATGTCGGCTGCGCGGTCGTTGGTGCCGTCGCCGAAGCTGGCGGTGCCGCCGGTGAACTGGTTGCGCTCCAGCGAGCGCACCACGATCAGGCCGGTCGCCGGCTGTTTCGCCAGCCGGTATCGCGGCAGGAGCGAACCGCTGCAGCCGATCAGGCTGTTGCCGTACATCTCCGCCGCCGGGCCATGGATCCAGCCGTTGCCGCAGGCCTCGAAGGCGCAGTCCAGGAATTTGTTGTTGGACAGGAAGGTGCGCTTGGGCGTGCCGTCCTCCGCCAGGATGCCGTAGGGCGAGAAGCCGAAGTGGCAGGAGATGAAGCTGGAATGGTCGATGCCGTTCTCCGGCGCCACGGCGATGGAGGCCAGCGTGTTGCCGGCGAGGTCGGTGTCGAGGAACAGATGGTCGCCGAAGCTCTCGGTCCCCGCCGACCAATAGGCGCCGATGTGGTTCTTGGTGAGCTGGCAGGAGATCAGCGAGGAATGGTCGCGCCAGACATCCACCCCGGCGCGGAAGCCGAAGACCCCCACCCGTTCCAGCACGAAGCGGGAGGTCAGGGCCACCCCGCCCATGCCCGGCGGCGGGTCGCCCGGCCGGTTGCCGGGCTTCGGCCCCTGCAGGCTGAGATGGGCGATGCGGCTGCGCTGGTAGCCGTCATCGTCGCGCGCCGCCATCCGGCTGCCGGCGCGGATGCCGAAGCGGCCGGGGCCGAGATCCTCCGGCCAGGACAGCAGCGAGGCGCGCATGCCGGCGCCGACGATCTCCACCTCGTTGAAGGCCTCGTCATAACGGTCGAGGTTGGGCAGGACGATCTCGCCGTCCAGCCGGTAATGGCCGGGCGGCACCATCACCGTCCCGCCATGGCCCGACCGCGACAGCTCCAGCACGGCGCCCTGCAGGGCGGCCCAGTCGCATTCCTGGTCCAGCGTGCGGACATGCGGATGGACGCGCCGCGCCGCCTCCAGGCTCTTGTAGCGTTCGGACAGCGGGTGGCTGCGCCCGTCGCCGATGGCGCCGCGGTCGCGGATCGACAGTGCGGCGCCGGTTGACGGCGACGGATCGGGACGGGGGCGCAACGGTTTGTCCTGTGCGGCCTGCGCGGCGGCGGGAAGAGCGAGCGCCGCGGCCAGCAGCAGGCGCCTGCCGATGCGGCGGACAATGGGGGCATGGGGCGTCATGGCGCACAGGTCCGCGCCGTTGGGACGCCGTCCAGCCGCGCCAGGGCCGCCAGCCCGCCGCCCAGGGCGGCGCGGTAGACCTCCTCCACCCGGTCGAGATGGCGGTCCAGCGTGAAGGGTGCCTGCCAGTATCCGGCATGGGCGGTGCGGCCCATCCGCTCCACCTCGCCGTTGTGGGAGAGCAGGCGCAGGCAGCGGGCGAGGTCGGCGGCATCGCCGCTGCGGAACAGGAAGCCGTTCCTGCCCGGCCGCACCGCCTCCGCCGCCGCGCAATTGTCGCTGACGATCACGGGAACGCCGTTGGCCAGGGCCTCGTAGGCGGCCAGCCCGAAGGTCTCGTACCACAGCGACGGCACCACCACGGCGCGTGCCCGCCGGACCTCCTCCAGCACGGCAGCGGGCGGCAGCCAGCCGGCCAGTTCGGCCGCCGGGTTCAGGCGGCGGACCGCGTCGGCCTCGTCGCCGTCGCCGACGAAGCGCACGGGGATGCCGGCCCGCGCCGCCGCCTCGGCCAGCAGGGCGGCGCCCTTCTCGCGCGACAGGCGGCCGACGAACAGCACATGGCGGCTGTCCGCAACGGGGGCGGGGCCGCGGTCGCGGATCTCGTCCGCCACCTCCACCGGGTTGGGAATCGGCAGGGTGACGGTGCCGGGGGGCAGATGCGGCGCGATCACCGCCCGCTGGCGGTCGCTGAGCGTCACCAGCGCCATGCCGCCGGTGAAGCCGCCGGCCAGCGCCCCCGCCGCGTGACGGGCCGCCCGCCACCATTTGTGATGCCGGGCGCGGGCGTCGCAGTCGGTGGCGAGGCAGCCGGCCGACAGCGCCCGGTGCGGGCAGTTGACGCCCTCGGGAAAGACGAAGAAGGCGCCGTTCGGACAGAGCGGGAAATAATCGTGCAGGGTCAGCAGCACCGGCAGACCGGAGCGGCGGCAGACCGGAAAGACGCTGGGCGACATCGCCTTGGCCCAGCCATGGATGTGGATCACCGTATCGTTGGCCGGGCAGCGGGCCAGCAACCCGTCGAGCGCGCGGGCCGAGTCCCGGTTCCAGATGCCGCGGAGCGCCGCCTGCACGCGGTCGGCATTGCCCTTCAGGTCCGGCTGTTCCAGGCAATGGACGGTGATGCCGTCGATCAGCAGGGCGGGGTCGATGGGCGGCACGGCGGTGAAGACATGCATCCGGTGGCCGCGCCGTGCCAGCCCGACCGCCCCGGCGATGGCGACCTTGGCCAGCCCGCCGCTTGGATGGGCGTGGTCGCAGAGGATGACGATGGTACTCATATGAGCGGGCTCATTGCAGGGCGTCGCGATAGACGGCGGCGGTGCGGGCGGCGATCACCGGCCAGTCGAAGCGGGTGCGCACCAGCGACCGGCAGGCGTCGGCATCCGGCAGCCGGCGCACACCGGTCAGGGCCTCGGCCAGGCCGATGCCGATGGCGCGCGCGTCGGTCCCCGCCAGCACGAGATCGCCGTCCAGCCCCTCCACCACCTCCGGCAGCCCGCCGACGGGGGTAACCAGCACCGGCGTGCCGGACGCCAGCGATTCCAGCGCGGTCAGGCCGAAGCCCTCCAGAGCCTGCGACGGCATCACGCACAGGTCGGCGGCGCGGTAGGCCAGCGGCAGCTGCGCATCGGGCACGAAACCCAGAAGCCGCACATGCTCCTCCAGCCCCAGCGCGCCGATGCGGTCCTGCAGCGCCGCCGCTTCCGGGCCGCGGCCGGCGACCACCAGCAGCGCGTCGGGCACCCGGCGGCGCAGCTCCACCATGGAGTCCACCAGCGCGGTCAGCCCCATCCGCTTGACCAGCCGGCGGACCGTCAGGATGACGGGGCGTCCCTGTGGCCAGCCAAGCCGCGCCCGTGCCCGGTGCCGGCTGTCGGGAAGATCGTAGCGGTCGGCCTCGACCCCGCCCGGCACGCGACGGATGCGGTCGGGCGGCACGCCGTAGCGCTCGGCCAGGATGGTGCCGAAGGAGCGGGACAGCACGACGAAGCGGGTGGCGCGGTGGTAGACCAGCCGTTCCACCAGGAACTTCAGCCGCACCGACAGGGCGCCGGCCCCCTCCGCGGCGCTTTCCAGCGCCCAGGGTCCATGGAAATGGACGACCAGCGGCCG
>JBKHVJ010000498.1:0-2765 GCA_046570145.1 Alphaproteobacteria bacterium | reverse complement strand
TGGCCGTGGCCGGGACACGGCGCAAGCATGTGGCTCCCGGCCTGACCCTCCAGGTGCGCCGGCACGACGACAAGCAGCGGCCCGCCGATGGCGAGCCGCCGATCCGTCTCGGTTTGACGGCGAGCCGCAAGGTCGGCAACGCGGTGGTGCGCAATCGCGCCCGCCGTCGTTTGCGTGAGGCCGCGCGGCAGATACTGCCCATACACGCCGCACCCGGCCACGACTTCGTCCTGGTCGCGCGTGGCGACACGGCCGAGCGGCCGTGGACCGACCTGCTCGGCGACCTGAAGGCCGGGCTGAAACGCCTCGGCCTGTGGCGCGAGGCGGAAGGGTAGGGGGCCCGCGACGTCATGTTTCGCATCGCCGGCCTCAGCCCACTCGCGCATCTTCTCCGCGCGCTCGTCTATCTCTATCGCTGGACCTTGTCGCCCTTCGTGGGCTGGCATTGCCGTTTCCAGCCGACCTGCTCCTGCTACGCCATCGAATCGCTGGAAAAGCACGGCGCCATCCGGGGGGGATGGCTGACGTTGCGCCGGCTCGGGCGTTGCCATCCCTGGGGCGGGTCCGGCTGGGATCCCGTGCCCGATCCCCTGCCGCCGCGGGCGTCGCCGCCCCATCGCTGCGGCTTGCGGGAAAAAGGGCATGCGGCGGTTGCCCAGCCCGGCGAAAACCCGTAACAAGGCCGCGCACACGCCGACCTTCTTCAAAGGCCCCACGGCAACCGGGACGCCATGACCGACCAACGCAACCTCATCATCGCGATTGCCCTGTCGATCGCCATCCTTCTGGGCTTCCAGTATTTCTACGAAAAGCCGCGGGTGGAGCAGCAGAAGCAACTCGCCGCCCAGCAGGCCGCCCAGACGGAGCAGTCAGTGCCGGTGCCGGCCCCCGGCGTGCCCGCCCAGCAGCCCCCCGCCACGGCCGAGGTCGCGAAGGAGCGCCCCGTCCTGCTCGCCGAGCAGCTGGCGGCCGGCAGCCGCGTGAAGATCGACACGCCGGCCCTGCACGGTTCCGTCAACCTCGTCGGCGGCCGCATCGACGACCTGACCCTCGCCCAGTACCACGAGACCCCGGACCCCAAGAGCCCGGAAATCGTGCTGCTGGCGCCGGCCGGCACGCCCGCCGCCTATTACGCCGAGTTCGGCTGGGTCCCGCAGGGCGCCGGCATCGCCGCTCCGACCGCGACGACCCGCTGGACCGCCGACGGCACCGCGCTGACTCCGGAAAAGCCGCTGACGCTGACCTGGGACAACGGCCAGGGCCTGGTGTTCGAGCGCAAGATCGCCGTCGATCCGGACTTCATGTTCACGGTGACGCAGACGGTCCGCAACACCGGGGCCAACCCGGTCACCCTGCTGCCCTACAGCCTGGTATCGCGCACCGGCACACCGCAGACCTCGGGCTACTACATCCTGCATGAAGGCCCGCTGGGCGTCTTCAACGGCACGCTGACCGAGCGGTCGTACGACGACCTGCGCAAGAAGGGCACCGAGCCGATCGAGACGACCGGCGGCTGGCTCGGCATCACCGACAAGTACTGGCTGGTGTCGGTCATCCCTGACCCGGCGCAGAAGGTCACCGCGCGTTTCGTCCACAGCACCGTCGCCAATGCCGACCGCTATCAGGCCGACTTCATGGGCGACGCCGTCACCGTGGCGCCCGGCGCCTCGGCCGAGACCACCGGCCGCCTGTTCGCCGGCGCCAAGCAGGTGAAGCTGCTGGACGCCTATTCCGAAAAGCTGAACATCAAGAACTTCGATCTGGCGATCGATTTCGGCTGGTTCTACTTCCTGACCAAGCCGTTCTTCTACGCGCTCGACTTCTTCGGTCAGGTGCTCGGCAACTTCGGCCTCGCCATTCTGCTGCTGACCGTCTGCGTCAAGGCCGTCTTCTTCCCGCTCGCCAACAAGTCCTATCAGGCGATGAGCAAGATGAAGGCCCTGCAGCCGAAGATGCAGGAGCTGCGCGAGAAGTTCAGCGACGATCAGGCGCGCATGAACCAGGAACTGATGGCCATGTACAAGCGCGAGAAGGTCTCGCCTGTGTCGGGCTGTCTGCCGATCCTGATCCAGATCCCGGTGTTCTTCGCGCTCTACAAGGTGCTGTTCGTGACCATCGAGATGCGGCACGCGCCCTTCTTCGGCTGGATCCACGACCTGTCCTCGCCCGATCCGACGACCATCTTCAACCTGTTCGGCCTGATCCCCTGGGATCCTCCCGCCATGCTGCATCTCGGTGCCTGGCCGCTGATCATGGGCGTCACCATGTGGCTGCAGCAGAAGATGAACCCGGCCCCGCCGGACCCGATCCAGCAGAAGGTGTTCCAGTTCCTGCCCATCGTCTTCACCTTCATGCTCGCCGGCTTCCCGGCCGGTCTGGTGATCTACTGGGCCTGGAACAACCTGCTGTCCGTCGCCCAGCAGTGGACCATCATGCGCCGCATGGGCGTGAAGGTCTGATCGTCGGGTCGTTGCTCCCTCTGCCAATCGTCTGAGACCTGCCGCCGGCAAAGACCCTTGACGGGACTTTGCCGGCGGTATGTTTTTTAGCCCGCACCAACGAAAGCGCCCGCCATGACCACTCCCGACACGCCAACCCCCAACACCCCCAGCATCGTTGCCGGCTTCGACGAGGCCGCGCTGGAGGCCGGGCGGCTGCTGTTCGCCAAGGAGTGCGACTTCGTCTGGGGCGCCAACGCGCTGAACCAGCTGCCGGAGGCCGATCTGCCGGAGGTAGCCTTCGCCGGGCGGTCGAATGTCGGCAAG
>JBKHVJ010000497.1:0-15224 GCA_046570145.1 Alphaproteobacteria bacterium | reverse complement strand
CATCGTCGAAGGCTCCTCACGCGTGCTGCTGGGTGGAAGGGGAGGGGCTGCACCCCTCTTGGTCGCAGATGTTGCCACAAGAGCTGCAGGCCACACCGTCCAAACGTATATCGCTGTGCATGTCGTTCAGACGAAATTCCGACAGGCGGATGTTCTTAGCAGGAAACTGTGACGTTTCGGTTGCGGTGTGGGCTTCCAGCCGGGCTTCGATGCGGTTGATGTGGTCGATCAGGCAGGCGATGGCCTTGCCGACCGGGTCCGGCATCAGATGGTGCTCCAGGTCGATGTTGTGATCCGACAGCCGGCGCCCGGACGGATGGCTCTGTGTTTCCGGCCTCACCACCCGGCCCGGAATGCCGACCACGGTCATGCCCGGCGGCACCGGCTTGGTCACCACGGAATTGGCGCCGACCCGCGCGTTGGCCCCGACGGTGATCGGCCCCAGGATCTTCGCGCCGGCACCGACCAGCACGCCGTCCATCAGCGTCGGGTGCCGCTTGCCCTTGGTCCAGGAGGTGCCGCCCAGCGTGACCCCGTGATAGAGCGTCACGTCGTCGCCGATCTCGGCCGTCTCGCCGATCACCACGCCGGCGCCATGGTCGATGAAGAAGCGGCGGCCGATGCCGGCGCCGGGATGGATGTCGATGTTGGTCACCGCGCGGGCGACATAGGACAGGAAGCGTGCCGGCCAGCGCAGTCCCCGCCGCCAGGCCGCGTTGGCGAAGCGGTGCATCGCCAGCGCGTGGATGCCGGGATAGCAGGTCAGCACGTCGAAGACATTGCGCGCCGCCGGGTCGCGGTCGAACACGCAGGCGACATCCTCGCGCAGCAGGGCCAGAACGCCCGGAGAGCTTTTGGGTCGGGTCATGTCGCCGCCTCCAGGAAGGCGTGCAGTTCCTCGGGCGTGGGCGGCCGCTTGGCGCGGGTGGCCAGCGCGCGGACGCGCGGCAGCACCGCCTGCGCCGTGGCGTCGTCGCAGGCGATGCCGAGCCGCTCGTATGCCAGCTTCACCGCGGCGGTGCCGGAATGCTTGCCCAGCACGATGCGGTGTTCGCGCCCGACCTCGGCCGGGTCGAAATTCTGGTAGGTGGCGCGGTCGCGCAGCAGCCCGTCGACATGGATGCCGGCCTCATGGGTGAAGACCGCGGCGCCGACGATGGATTTGTTGACGGCAACGGGCCGGTTGGATGCCCGCTCCACCAGATCGCTGATGGTGCCGAGCGAGCGCGTCTCGACGCCGGTGTCGATATGGTAGAGGTGCTTCAGCGACACCACCACCTCCTCCAGCGGTGCATTGCCGGCGCGCTCGCCCAGCCCGTTCACCGTGGTGTTGACATGGGTGGCGCCGCCCAGCACCGCCGCCAGCGAGTTGGCGTTGGCCAGCCCCAGGTCGTCATGGGCGTGGATCTCGATCTCCAGGTCGGTGGCCCGGCGCAGCCGTTCGATGCAGGCGCGCGTCTGGAAGGGGTCGAGCACGCCCAGCGTGTCGGCGAAGCGGAAGCGGCGGGCGCCGGCTTCCTGCGCCACGGTGGCGGCGGCGATCAGGAAATCCATGTCGGCGCGGGACGAATCCTCGCCGCCGACGCTGACCTCCAGCCCATGGTCGCGCGCCTGTTTCACCCGGCGCTCGATCTCCGCCAGTGCCCAGGCGCGGCTGCGCTTCAGCTTTTTCGTGATGTGGATGTCGGACACCGGCATCGACAGGTTGACGAAGCCGACATTGCAGGACAGCGCCGCCTTCAGGTCGGCGTCGTGCATGCGGCACCACACCATCAGCCGTCCCTTCAGCCCCAGCGCGGCAACGGCGCGGATACCCTCGCGCTCCTCCTCGCCCATGGCGGGGATGCCGATCTCCTGCTCCGGCACGCCTGCCGCGTCTAGCGCGCGGGCGATGGCGATCTTCTCGTCCAGCGTGAAGGCGACGCCGGCGGTCTGCTCGCCGTCGCGCAGCGTGGTGTCGTTGATGGTGGCGAAGGTGGTGGGCATGGGGGCACCTCGCACGCGGGGGCAAGCACTGCCCCCATCAGAAGTGTCGCAGGCCGGGCCGGGGACCCGCCCCGACGGGGTGTCGTCGGGCGGGGTGTCGGGACGGGCCATCGACCCGGCCTGCGATTCCGGTGTAACGCGCGGAGGCGTTACGAATAGACGGGAGCGAATTCCTTGGGCTTGCCGGCTTCCTGCTGCCAGTAGGGCGACAGGCTGCGCAGCTTGGCGATGATGCCCGGTACCACGGCGATGACCCGGTCGATTTCCTCCGCCGTCGTGTCGCGCGACAGGGAAAAGCGGGTGGCCCCATGGGCCGCGGTGTAGGGCACGCCCATGGCGCGCATGACGTGGCTGGGCTCCAGCGACCCCGAGGTGCAGGCGGAGCCGGAAGACGCGGCGATGCCGGCCTCGTTCAGCAGCAGGAGGATCGCCTCGCCCTCGATATACTCGAAGGCGATGTTGCAGGTGTTGGGCAGGCGGTTGTCCGGATTGCCGGTGACGAAGCAGCTCGGCACCGCCGCCAGGATCGCCTGTTCCAGCTTGTCGCGCAGCGCCTTCACCCGCGTGTTCTCGTCGCCCATATGGACCAGCGCCAGCTGGGCGGCGGCGCCCAACCCGACGATGCCCGGCGCGTTCTCCGTCCCGGCCCGGCGGGATCGCTCCTGATGGCCGCCGCGCAGCATCGGGCGGTAGCGCAGGCCGCGCTTGACGTAGAGCGCGCCGATGCCCTTGGGGGCGTGCAGCTTGTGGCCGGACAGCGACAGCATGTCGATGGCGCTGTCGGCCAGCTTCATCGGGATCTTGCCGACCGATTGCACGGCGTCGGTGTGGAAGAGGGCGCCGACCTCTTTCGCCATGCGCGCCAGCTCCTCCACCGGGAAGATCGTCCCGGTTTCGTTGTTGGCCCACATGATGGAGACGATGGCCACCTGATCCGACAGGGCGGCGCGGTAGGCCTCGATGTCGAGGTTGCCCTTGCCGTCCACCGGGATGCGGTGGACCTTGTAGCCGCGCTTCTTCTCCAGATACTCGCAGAGCGCCAGCACGCCGGGATGCTCGACCACGCTGGTGACGATCTCGCGCTTCTTCGGATAGGCCTCCAGCGCCGAGAGGATGGCGGTGTTGTCGCTCTCCGTCCCGCCGGAGGTGAAGACGATCTCGCTGTCGTGGGCGGCACCCAGCAGGGCCTGGACCTGCTTGCGCGCCCATTCGATCTTGCCGCCCACCGCGGCGCCGAAGCCGTGCATCGAGGACGGGTTGCCGAAATGCTCGGTGAAGAGCGGCAGCATCTCCTGCAGCACTTCCGGATCGACGCGGGTGGTGGCGTTGTTGTCGAGATAGATGCCCTGGCTCATGGCGTCATGCTCCCCTTAGCCCGCATGGGCCGGCATGAGGGACGCGGGCTTGACCCGCACGAACTCGCCGAGCTTCTCGACCAGCTTCATCTGCACGCCCATCATCGTGCCGGCCGACTGCGAACAGCCGGAGCAGGCGCCGGACAGCCGGACGTAGATGTCCTTGCCGTCGATGTCGACCAGCTCCACATCGCCGCCGTCGCGCTGGATCTGCGGACGCATCTCCTCGATGGCGCCCATGATGACCTGCATGCGCTGGACATTGGTCAGCTTGGGCACCGCGGCCGGTTCGGCCTTCGGTTCCAGCGGCTTGATGGCGTCCAGCCCGACGGTGCCGGGGGTATGCTTCTTGGCGGGCTTCAGGGCGCCGGTCTTGGCCAGCACCTCCTCCAGCACCTCCTCGATCTTCTCGTGGCAGGTCTGGCAGGAGCCGCCCGCCTTGGTGTAGTGGGTGACCTCCTCCAGCGTGGTCAGGCCATTGACCGTCACCGCGCGCTCGATCATGGCGGCGTCGATGCCGAAGCATTTGCAGACCAGCTCGCCTTCCTCATGGTCGTCTTCCCACGCCTCGCCCTTGTAGTCGGCGATGGCGGCGCGCAGGGCCTCGGCGCCCATGACGGAGCAGTGCATCTTCTCCGGCGGCAGGCCGCCCAGATACTCGGCGATGTCGCGGTTGGTCAGGGTCAGCGCCTCGTCCACCGTCTTGCCGATGATCATCTCGGTCAGGGCGGAGGAGGAGGCGATGGCCGAGCCGCAGCCGAAGGTCTGGAACTTCGCATCCAGGATGATCTGGGTGTCGGGATCGACCTTCAGCATCAGACGCAGCGCGTCGCCGCAGGTGATGGAGCCGACCTCGCCGACCGCGTTGGCGCTGTCCAGGACACCGGAGTTCTTCGGGTTGAAGAAGTGTTCCTTGACCTTGTCGGTGTAGTTCCACATGTCGCTGCTGCCTTTCCGTGGGTGCGCGCCTTGGGGAAGATCCGTCCGGGGGCGAATTCAGTGAGTCGAGTAGGGGGCCGACGACCCGCAGCCTGACGAGGTGGTGGAGCAGGAGCCGCCGCCCTCACCGCTGGCCGAGAAGGATTTGCCGCAGCCGCAGCTGCTGGTCGCGTTCGGGTTGTCGAACTTGAAGCCGGAGCCTTCGATGCCCTCGACGAAATCGACCACCACGCCGCTGAGGAAGGGCTGGCTGTTGGCATCGACGAAGATGGTGACGGGGCCGAAGCTGAGCACCGCGTCGTCGTCGCCGGCCGCAGCCTCCAGACCCATCTGGTATTTGAGGCCGGCGCAGCCGCCGTCGGTCACGGCGATCCGCAAGCCGGCGGCCGCACCGCCCGACTTCGCCAGGACCTGTTCCAGGGTGGAAACCGCCGCATCCGTCAGAGTCACCATGTCCCGCCTCCTCAAGCCGCGTTGCCGGGGGTACCGGCCGATCTGACGAGGAATAGAGCAAGCGGTGTGCCAAACAGGTAAAGCATTGATTTGCAATGATTGTCATGTCGGAAGGGCGTGGCGATAGTCCGACAATGTTTCGCATTCCAACGTTTTTGTCGGGTTTGGTTCGTGTCGGCTTTGCGACAGCCGCGACACTTCGCCGCACAAATTTATTGTGGTCTTTCCCTGCGCCCGCGCGCGTACCATGTGGCGTCGTCGGTGCGTCGGATGGTTGATTTTCTCAACAGAAAATCGAAGCAGCGGAAAGGCGAGGAGCGAGATGAGCGACGAACCGATCGAACTCAGGATGTCGAACGGCCGCATGGCCTTCGGCGACGTGCCGGAACAGATCGACGAGCTTTTGCAGGAGGCGGTGAAGGCCCGCGACGTGCCGGAGGTTTGCGAATCGCTGCTGTGGGAGGCGCATCGCAAGGGACCGCGGGTGCTGCCGGTCTTCTATGCGCTCTACAAATTCTACTTCAACCGCAAGAAGCTGGGGGAGGCGGAGCGGGTGGCCCGCATCGGGCTGGATGCCGCCGCACTCCAGTGCGGCTTTCAGGCGGACTGGTCGCAACTGACCGCGGGCTCCACCGACTGGACGGCGGCCGGGCCGGCGCGCTTCTTCCTGTTCACCATGAAGGCGCTGGCCTTCATCGAACTGCGCCGCCACAACCGCGACAGGGCGCTAGCGATCCTTGCCAAGATGGCGGAGATCGACCCGGCCGATCAGGTCGGCTACGGCACCATTGCCGCCTTGGCCCGCGGACTGGACGGAGAGGGCGGGGCGGCGTAGAGGCCGGCTCGACGGAAAAAGGCCCCCGGCCCAGGGGGGAACCGGGCCGGGGGCAGCGGGGATTGCGTCTCACGACGCCCTCACGACGCGCTCTCACGTCGGGAGCAATTGCGGCCCCGCCGGGGCAGTGGGGCCGCAATCCCGTCAGGCGGCGACGGATTCCAGGGCCGGATAGTCGGTGTAGCCCTTGGCGTCACCGCCGTAATAGGTGGTGCGGTCCGGTTCGGCCAGCGACGCGCCGGCACGCAAGCGCACGGGCAGATCCGGGTTGGAGATGAAGGCCTCGCCGAAGCTGACCGCGTCGGCTTCGCCTCGGGCGAGCGACGCGTCGGCGTCGCCGCGGCTGTAGCCGCCATTCAGGATGAACGGACCCTTGAAGGCGGCGCGCAGGGCGGACGCCACATGCGGCGCCCCTTCCGGCGGGGCCATGTGGTGGCCGGGCCGCCCCTCGATCACATGGAGATAGGCGAGGTTGAAGGGGTTCAGCGCCTTGGTGATCGCCAGGAAATGCGGCAGCGGGTCGCTGTCTGCCATGTCGTTGAACACGCCGGTCGGCGACAGGCGGACGCCGATGCGGTCGGCGCCGACGGCATGGGCCGTGGCCTCCAGGATCTCCAGCAGGAAGCGGCAGCGGTTCTCCACCGTCCCGCCATACTGGTCGGTGCGGGTGTTGGTGCTGTCGCGCAGGAACTGGTCGACCAGATAGCCGTTGGCCGCGTGGATCTCGACGCCGTCCAGGCCGGCATCGAACACCGCCCGCTTGGCCGCGTCGGCGAAATGGCGGACCAGTCCGGGGATCTCGGACGTTTCCAGGGCACGCGGCACCGGGAACGGCTCCATGCCGGCACCGGTGTAGAGCTGGCCCTTCGCCGCGATGGCCGACGGAGCGACCGGAGCGGCGCCGTTCGGCTGGAAGCGCGGATGGGAGATGCGGCCGACATGCCAGAGCTGGGTGACGATCCGCCCGCCTGCATCATGCACGGCGTCCGCCACTTTGCGCCATGCCAGCGTCTGCGCGTCGGTGTGGATGCCCGGCGTGTTGGGATACCCCTGGGCGGTGTCGCAGACCTGCGTCGCCTCGGTGATGATCAGGCCGGCCGAGGCGCGCTGCGCATAATACTCGGCGGTGAGCGCGGTCGGGCAGTTGCCCTCGCCGGCGCGGCTGCGGGTCATCGGCGCCATGACGACGCGGTTCGGCAGCTCGATCGCGCCGAGGCGCAGCGGGGTGAACAGATCGGGAGCGGCGGTGCTGTGCGTGTCGATGCTCTGCGGCATGGCGGGAATACCCCCTGTTGGGCAATAGACTTATAGGATGGTCGGCTTGTATGTATGTGAGTACATACTTGAACCGACTGCCGTCGCTTGTCAAGTATGTATCCGCATACTTATTATCGAACCGACGGCATCGCGGGAGAGGGACGGGTTTTGGACGCAAACAGGGACGCGGACGGCTGTTGCCCGGGCAACGGCGCCACTGACGGAGGATGCGAAGGCGGGGCGCGCAAGCGGGACCGGGCCGCGACCGAGGGCGCATTGCTCGACGCAGCCAAGGTCGTGTTCGCCGAGCGCGGCTTCGACGCGGCGACGACACGTGAGATCGCCGGGCGGGCGGGGGTCAACGAACAGCTGATCCAGCGCTATTTCTCAGGCAAGAGCGGGCTGCTGCTGGCGGTGGTGGAACGCTATTGGCGCGAGGAATCGGGGGGCTGCGACCTGCCGCCGCCGGACGACGATCTGGAGA
Organism: Alphaproteobacteria bacterium; assembly: GCA_046570145.1. Taxonomy (GTDB): domain Bacteria; phylum Pseudomonadota; class Alphaproteobacteria; order Azospirillales; family Azospirillaceae; genus Azospirillum. Next base: position 7,915 of record JBKHVJ010000497.1, on the reverse strand, counting down.
CCGACCTTGCCCGCTTCCTGCACGCCCAGTTGAAGCACAGTTGGGAATGCCGCGACTTCACCCGCGTGGTGCTGGCCCGCGCCCTGGTCGATCAGGCGGTTGCGGACGAGATGGCCCGAACCCTGTCGCAGAGCCGCATTCCCTGCCTGCTGAAGCGGCTGGAGGGGTTTCGCGACCGCGGCGCCATCGCCGCCGACGCCGACCTCGCCAATGTGGCGGCCGGCATCGCGACGCTCAGTTTCGGGCTGGGCTTCCTCGATCAGGTGGTGTTCGGCCGCGACGACGCCGGCATCTGCGCCATGGTCGGCACGCTGGCCCACACCATCGCCCACGGGCTGACGCCGCGGTAGCGCTTACTCCGCGGCGGCGGCGCGGCTGGTGGTCCGGTGGCTGTGCACAGCGTCGGCGGTGAAGACGGCCAGCGCCACCCAGATGCAGGCGAAGGTGATGGCGTGGCTGCGGGTGAAGGCCTCGCCATAGACCAGCACGCCCAGCAGAAGCTGTCCGGTCGGCCCGACATATTGCAGCAGACCCAGCGTGGTCATGGTCAGCCTGGTCGCGCCGATCATGAACAGCACCAGCGGCACCGCGGTCATCGGTCCGGCCAGCACCAGCAGGGTGCTCTCCCCCCATTCATGGCCGAATGCCCCGCTGCCGCCCAGCCATAGCAGATAGCCGAGCGCCGCGGGCAGCAGCAGCGCGGTTTCCACCAGCAGCCCGATCACCGGATCGACCGCGGCCTTCTTGCGCACCAGCGCATAGAAACCGAAGGACAGCGCCAGCGACAGGGCGACCCATGGCACGGCGCCATAGCTGACGACGAGGCTGCCGACGCCGGCCGCGGCGATGGCGACGGCGAGGATCCGCCCGCGGCTGAGCCGTTCGTTCAGGAACAGCACGCCCAGCAGCACGTTGACCAGCGGGTTGATGAAGTAGCCCAGGCTGGCCTCGACCAGCCGGCTGTTGACCACCGCCCAGATGAAGACGGTCCAGTTGGTGGTGACCAGCAGCGTGGTGACCAGAAACACGCCCAACCGGCGCCAGCCGCCCACCGCAGCCAGTATCGCCGCCGGCCCGCGGGTGGCCAGCACGCCGATGCCCACCAGCACCACGGTCCACACCACGCGGTGCGCCACGATCTCCACCGCGCCGACGTCGCCCAGCGATTTGAAGAAGACCGGGTTGACCAGCCCCCAGATCAGGTAGGAGGCCAGCGCCGCGACGAACGCCGCGGTTGTGGAGGTCGGGGCCTTGGCGGGCGGTGGGGTCTGAACCATACCGTCCGTTTAGCACGTTGCTTGTGCAATCCGGCAGCGGGCGGACGAACATGGCCGGGCTGCGCAACCGGCATCACTCCCGCCCCGTGCCCTGTTCACTCAACAAAAAACCCCGCCGAAGCGGGGCTTTTCGCTTTGGTTCCTGAAGACCGCGGCCGCGTCAGGCGGCGGCGCCGGTGGCGACGCCCTTGTCGGTCAGCAGGGTCTGCAGCTCGCCCGACTCGTACATCTCGCGGACGATGTCGCAGCCGCCGACCAGCTCGCCCTTGACGTAGAGCTGCGGGAAGGTCGGCCAGTTCGAGTATTCCTTCAGGCCCTGGCGCAGGCCCGGATCCTCCAGGATGTTGACGCCCTTGAACTTGACGCCGACATGGCTCAACACCTGGACGACGGCGGCGGAGAAGCCGCACTGCGGGAACACCGGGGTCCCCTTCATGTACAGCACGACATCGTTGCCTTCGATGTCCTGCTTGATGCGCTCGACGACGTTCTGATCGACCATGACTCGATAACCCTTCCGATTCGGCCCGGCGTTGCCGCGGCCTTGTCCGTTACGACGTGTGTTCAGGCACCTTCCGGCGGCTTTGCCCTCAGGCGCCTTCCGGCACCGCGGTGGTCAGCGCCAAGGCGTGCAGTTCGCCGCCCATCTTGCCCTGCAGGGACGCATAGACCATCTGGTGCTGCTGCACCCGGCTCTTGCCCTTGAAGGCGGCGGAGGTGACGAGCGCGGCATAGTGGTCGCCGTCGCCGCGCAGGTCCGCGATCTCGACGACCGCGTCCGGGATGCCCTCCTTGATGAGCTTTTCGATCGTGGCGGCTTCCATCGCCATGGGTCCAGTCCTCGCTCTGTTCAGGATTGCCCCGCCCGGGCAGATGCTTCTCGAGATAGAGTAGGTGCGGCCGGGCCGTTTGTCATCCACCGGCAAGTATTTGCCGGCCTGCGGAAGACGCCGTAACGGCCGGCACCCTCAACCGGTCACTCGCCGAACACGCGCTTGAACACGGTGTCGACATGCTTGGTGTGGTAGGTCATGTCGAACATCGGCTCCAGCTTGTCGCGGCCGATGTGCTTGGCGATGTCGGGGTCGGCCGACAGCAGGTCCAGGTAGTTGCCGCCCTTTTCCCACACCTGCATGGCGTTGCGCTGCACCGCCTTGTAGCTGTCCTCGCGGCTCATGCCGGCCTGGGTCAGCGCCAGCAGAACGCGCTGCGAGAAGACCAGACCGCCCAGGTCGTCCAGGTTCTTCTGCATGCGCTCGGGATAGATCACCAGCTTTTCCATCATGCTGGTCAGGCGCACCAGGGCGAAGTCGAGCGTGACGGTGGCGTCGGGGCCGATCATCCGCTCCACCGAGCTGTGGGAGATGTCGCGCTCGTGCCAGAGCGCGACGTTCTCCAGCGCCGGGACCACGGCGGCGCGCACGATGCGGGCCAGTCCGGTCAGGTTCTCCGACAGGACCGGGTTGCGCTTGTGCGGCATCGCCGACGAGCCCTTCTGGCCGGGGTGGAAATACTCCTCGGCCTCGCGCACTTCGGTGCGCTGGAGGTGGCGGATTTCCGTGGCCAGGTTCTCGATGCTCGAGGCGATCACGCCCAGGACCGAGAAGTAGAAGGCGTGGCGGTCGCGCGGGATGACCTGGGTGGATACCGGCTCGACCGAAAGGCCCAGCTTGGCGGCGACATGCTCCTCGACCCGCGGGTCGATGTTGGCGAAGGTGCCGACGGCGCCGGAGATGGCGCAGGTGGCGATGTCCTGGCGCGCCTGGACCAGACGCTCGCGGCCGCGGGCGAAGGCGGCGTAATGGCCGGCCAGCTTGAGGCCGAAGGTCGTCGGCTCGGCATGGATGCCGTGGCTGCGGCCGATGGTGACGGTGTCCTTGTGCTCGTACGCACGGCGCTTCAGCGCGGCCAGCAGGGCGTCCATGTCGGCCAGCAGCAGGTCGGCGGCCTGGGTCAGCTGCACCGCGAGGCAGGTGTCCAGCACATCCGAGGAGGTCATGCCCTGGTGGACGAAGCGGGCTTCGGGGCCGACATACTCGGCGAGGTTCGTCAGGAAGGCGATGACGTCGTGCCGGGTCTCGCGCTCGATCTCGTCGATGCGGTCGATCTCCCACTTGCCGCGCTCCCACACCGCCTTGGCGGCCTCCTTCGGGATGACGCCCAGCTCGGCCTGCGCGTCGCAGGCGTGCGCCTCGATCTCGAACCAGATGCGGAAGCGGTTTTCCGGCTCCCAGATGCGGGCCATTTCGGGGCGGGTATAGCGGGGGATCATCGGCACTCTCCGGAGGATGCGGGCGCTGGATTGAGGGTGGCTTGCGGGTCTCATAGCACGCGCGCGCGACCATAGCGGCGTGAGCATGCGTTTTAAAGCCTCGCGATGCTCCGGTTTGCCCGTCCGGACCGGACCGTCCGCGGCGGCGTTAATCTTCGTGGCCGAATCGTTGCCGGCCGAAGGGAATTCGCGCCTATGGCCCGGCCGGTGGAGTTTCCGCGATTTCCCTGTACACTTGCTGTTACGCCGCAGGCCGGACATCAAAGGGCGAGGAAAACAGTCAAAGAGTCGCGCCCTGGTGGATTTGATTCGCTTGCAGTTGAATCCCGACGAGCATTAAGCAACACTTGCACAGCGCATCGGGGTCGGCCCAGCCGGCCTCCGCGAGTTTCATCGGTTCAGGCCATCCGAAGGGAGCCCTTCTTGTCCGACCCCGTCGCCGAGCTGGTCCGTGCGCCGTCGCGCTCGTCAGACGAGGCCCGGCTCTACCGCCTGCAGTTCCTGGCGTCGATGGCGCTGGTGTCGGCGCTCGTCCTCGGGCTCGGCTTCTATTTCGTCTGGCAGCATTGGGCCGACCTGGAGCACGACCTGCAGCAGAGCGAGGCGCGCTATGTCCAGGAGCAGCAGCAGGCCCTGGTGCAGGAGGTCGAGAACGCGCAGTCCTATCTGGCCTACATGCGCTCGCGCGTCGAACCGCTTCTGAAGGAGCTTCTGCGCGCCCAGGTGGACGAGGCCTATGCCATCGCCCGCAGCGTCCACGACCGGGAAAAGGACATCCTGCCCGACGCGGCGGTGAAGGAATCGATCAAGGAGACGCTGCGGCCGCTCCGCTTCTCCGGCGGGCGCGGCTACTACTTCATCAACGACCTGAACGGCGAGTCGGTGCTGATGCCGGCCGATCCGTCGCGGGAGGGGACATCGCTCTTCGCATCCCCCGACCCGCAGGGTGCCGCGGTGATGCGCGAGCTGATGCAGGCGGTCCAGGATCCTAGCCTGCGCGGCTTCGCCCGCTACCGCGGGCGCATGCCCGGCGACCCGTCGCAGTTGGTGGACAAGCTGGCCTTCGCCCGCCGGTTCGAACCCTTCGACTGGCTGATCGGCGCCGGCGATTCGTTGGGAGCGGTGGAGGCGCAGCTTCAGCGCGAATCGCTGGAACGGCTGCGCGCCTTCCGCTTCGGAGAGACCGGCTATATCGGCGTGCTGCGCCAGGATGGGCAGGTGCTGCTGTCGCCGACCGCGCCCGCATCGGAAGGGATGAACGCCCGCGACCTGCCGTGGAAGACCGAACGCGACCTCGTCACCCGCTTATTGGAACAGGGGCGCCAGGGCGGCGGGGAGGTGCGCTACGACTGGATCCATCCGGTCACCGCGCGGCCGACGCCGAAGATGGCCTATGTCTCCGCCCCCACCGTGTGGGGCTGGATCCTCGTTGCCGGCTTCTACATCGACGATGTCGGCAAGGAGATGGAGGCCCGCCGGGCGGAGATCAGCCGCGGCGTCAACCAGCGCGTCTGGACCACGGTCGCGGTGCTGGGCGTGGCGCTGGCCGCATCCGTCGGGGTGTCGTGGCTGGTCACCGGCTGGATCCGGCGCATCGTCGGCGGCTACCAGCTGCGGGTCCGGCACAGCGACAGCATGCTGCGCGAACGGGCGCGGCAGCTCTACCTCGCCAACTTCTTCATCGACCATGTGTCGGAGATCGTCGTCCTGGCGGATGCGAACCTGCACATCGCCTACATCAACCCCTTCGGCTGCAAGGCGCTGGGCGGGACGCTGGAAGATATGGTGATGGGGCAGGCCGACCTGCTGAAACGCTTCGCGGCGGAAGGCGAGGACGCGGCCAGCCATTACGAGACCGTCTACCACACCCCGGACGGCCGCACTCTGGAACTGGAGGTCACGGCCAGCCGCATCGCCTACGAGGGCGAGGTCTACTACTCCGCCATCGCCCGCGACATCAGCGAGCGCAAGCGGGCGGAATGGCAGCTGCGGCTGTCGGCCAAGGTGTTCGACAACGCGGCGGAGGGCATGTTCGTCGCCAACGAACACCGGCAGATCGTCGCCGCCAACGACGCTTTCGCCCGCATCACCGGCTATGATCGGGACGAGGTGCTGGGCCGCGGTCCGGAATTCCTGCGCTCCGACCGCAATCCGCCGGGCTTCTATGACGATCTGTGGGCGCAGCTGCGCGAAAACGGCCATTGGGCCGGCGAGATCTGGAGCACGCGCAAGAGCGGCGAGGTGTTCCCGGAATGGCTGAGCGTCAAGGTGGTGCGGAATGAGGATGGAGCGGTCGCCAACTACATCGCCGCCTTCACCGACATCACGGAAACCCGCGCGCAGGAGGAACGCATCCGCCATCTGGCGCAGTTCGACTTCCTGACCGACCTGCCCAACCGCTTCCTGCTGCGCGACCGGCTGGAGCGCGCCATGCTGGCCGCCGGACGCCACGGCACCAAGGTCGGGCTGCTGTTCGTCGACCTCGACCGCTTCAAGACCATCAACGACAGCCTTGGCCATCAGGTCGGCGACGGGCTGCTGCGCGAGGTGGCGGAGCGGCTGCTCGGCACCGTGCGGGCCAGCGACACGGTCAGCCGCCAGGGCGGTGACGAATTCATCATCCTGATCGGCGACATGGACAGCCCCGACGCGGCCGGCATCGTGGCGCGCAAGGTGCTGCACGCCCTGTCCGAGCCCTATCTGATCGACGGGCATGAGCTGCAGGTCACGCCCTCCATCGGCATTGCAATCTACCCGGACGACGGCATCGGTATCGATGCGCTGTTGAAGAGCGCCGACATGGCGATGTACGCGGCCAAGGAGGCCGGGCGCGCAACCTACCAGTTCTTCACGCCGGAGTTGAACCGCCGCGCCTCGGATCGGATGTGGACGGAGAACAACCTGCGCCGTGCCCTGGCCAATAACGAGCTGGAGCTGCATTTCCAGCCGCAGTTCTCGCTGGACGGCCGCCGGCTGATCGGGGCGGAGGCGCTGGTGCGCTGGCGCCAGCCCGACGGCACGCTGATCATGCCCGGCCAGTTCATCCCCGTGGCCGAGGATACCGGCCTGATCCTGCCGTTGGGCGATTGGGTGCTGGGGGAGGCCTGCCGCCGCACGGCGGAACTGCTGCGGCACCAGGACCTGCTGATCGCCATCAACCTGTCGGCCGTGCAGGTGCGCCGCCCCGGTCTGGCGGAACGGGTGGCAGGCTGGCTGTCGGCCTACGGCATTCCGCCCTCGGCATTGGAGCTGGAGGTGACGGAAAGCGTCCTGATGGACGATTCCGACGTGGTGTCTGAAACCTTCTCGCAGCTGCGCGAGATGGGCGTGCCGCTCGCCATCGACGATTTCGGCACCGGCTACTCCTCGCTGGCCTATCTGAAGCGCTTCCGTGTCGACAAGCTGAAGATCGACCGCAGTTTCGTCAGCGGCCTGCGCGCCGGCAACCCGGACAGCGGCGCCATCGCCGAGGCGATCATCGGCATGGCGCGCAGCTTGCGCATGCAGACGCTGGCCGAGGGGGTGGAGACGGAGGAGCAGTATCAATGCCTCGTCACCATGGGCTGCGACCAGTGCCAGGGCTATCTGCTGGGCCGTCCGATGCCCTACGAGGACTTCCTTGCCTTCGTCCGGCGCGATGCCGACACGGCGCAGGCGAAGTTGGCGGAGGTGGTGGAGTAGGCGTCGCGCCCGGGCAACGCCGTTCCGCCGCCCGCCTTACCCGTACCGCAGCAGCCGAGTGCCGTTGGCCTTCAGCCAGGCCCGCGGCAGCTCGACATTCCTCCCGGCGGTCAGGCTGGTGCACAGCGCCCAGAAGCGCGGGGAGTGGTTCATCTCGCGCAGATGCGCCACCTCATGCCCGACGACATAGTCCAGCACCGGTTCCGGCGTCAGGATCAGGCGCCAGGAGAAGGACAGCCGGCCGGTGGACGAACAGCTGCCCCAGCGGCTTTTGGTGTCGCGGATGGTGACGGCGGCGACGCGGGCGCCGATGGAGGCGGCCTTGACGCGGGCGCGGGTCGACAGCTCGCGCTTCGCCTCGGCGGTCAGGAAATCGCGGACCCGGCGGGCCACATGCTCCGGCTGGCCGCCGACCAGCAGGGCGCCCTCCTCGATCCGGGTCGGGCCGCGCAGGGCGGGGTCGTGGCGGATGACATGCTCGACGCCCAGGTAAGGCACGCTGGCGCCGTCGGCGAAGGGCAGGGAGGGCGGCATCGCCGCCAGACGTGCCCGCAGCCAGCCGTCATGCCGGCCGACGAACTGGCGGGCGTCGGTCTCCGACACGCCGACCGGAACGACAACCTGCACCAGCCCGCGCCCGGCGTCGACGCGCAGGGTCATCCGGGTCGCGCGCGTGCTCTCCCGC
>JBKHVJ010000496.1:0-13754 GCA_046570145.1 Alphaproteobacteria bacterium | reverse complement strand
CAAATACGGTCTGGACGGGCTGCTGGAAAGCCTGCGGGCGGAGCTGGTCGACAGCCCAGACCTGCATGTCTGCGGCGTCTATCCCGCCTTCACCGACACGCCCGGCATGATGCACGGCGCCAACTACACCGGGCACGAGCTGTCGCCGGAAGGCCCGATCTACGACGATCCCGAGGACGTGGCGGCGACGATGGTGGCCGTCGCCCGCCGGCCGCGTGCCAAGGCCATGGTCGGAGCGCTGACGCCGCTGGCCCGGCTCGGCCACGCCGTGGCGCCGCGGCTGGTGGAGGCCGTGGCGGGCTATGGCGCCCACCGCCATTTCGACCGCCAGCCCCCGGCGCCGCACAGCGACGGCAACCTGTTCCAGCCGGTGGAGCGGGGCCGGGACATCACCGGCGGCTTCTACACCCCGCCGCCCGCCTGGGTCTCGCCGGTGCTGATGGCCGGCGCCGCGGTCGTCGCCTTTGCCGCCTATCGCGGCCTGCGGCGGCATTGACCGCTCTTGCAGCTTCCGCTCGCACCGATCGGGATCGTCCGTAACCTGTAATTTCACCGCGCCGGAAGCTGCATTCCTCTACAATCAATCCGCGAACATTCCTGCCTGATCTCGATCGGCGGCGGACGGCGAACGACCGCGAATTGATGCCCGAGCGGCGCTGGAGAACGACTGCCCCCGCCACCCTTCGGAACTGCCACAACACCGAAGCCCCAGGAAGGGCACCGGGGGAGGGTACGCCATGCCTGCGACCACGCCTGCCATCGACATCGAACTTGCAAGTTCCGACGCGGAGGGTGTCGGGGGCAACTCCAACTCCTCCGCCCCGGCGATCTCCGCCGATGGGACCAAGGTGGTGTTCCAAAGCTCCGCCAGCGATCTTGTCCCCGGCGACGCCAACGGCCAGTACGACCTCTTCCTGAAGGATCTGACGACCGGCGCCATCACACGGGTCAACACCGCCGCCGACGGCACGGTCGCCCAAGGCACCTTCTTCAGGTACACGCTGTCGTCCGACGGAACGACGGTGGCCTTCGCCAGCGATGCGGAGTCCCTCGTTCCCAACGACACCAACGGCACCTTCGACGTGTTCGTGAAGGACATGGTCACCGGACAGGTTACGCTGGTCAGCCAGACCGCCGGCGGTGTCTCCGCCAACGGATTCAGCACGTCGCCGGCCCTGTCCGCAGACGGCAGAATCGTGGCCTTCGAAAGCAGGGCAGACGACCTCGTGCCTGGCGACACCAACGGCCAGGGCGACATCTTCGTGAAAGACCTGGCCACGGGGGCCGTGAGCCTGGCGAGCCTGACCGCCGACGGCGCCCAGACCAACGACTTCAGCGTCTCTCCGAAGCTGTCGGCCGACGGGTCGAAGCTGGTCTTCACCAGCGCCGCCACCAACCTCGTGCCCGGCGACGTGAACGGTGAGATGGACACCTTCCTCAAGGATTTGACGACGGGTCAGGTCACGCTGGTCAGCCAGTCGGCGAATGGAACCCAGCCGAATCGGTTGTCGGGCGGCATGGGCCTGTCGGACGACGGCAGCAAGGTCGTGTTCGTGACCGCCGCCGACAATCTGGTACCGAACGAACTCAACGACACCGACGATGTGTTCGTGAAGGATCTGGCGACCGGCACCCTGACTCTGGTCAGCCAGACCGCCGCGGGCGTGCAATCCAACGGCTGGTCGGGCGACGGGGACGTGTCCGGCGACGGGACGAAGGTGGTCTTCGTCAGCAGTGCCACCAACCTCGTGCCCGACGACACCAACGGACTGCCCGACGTGTTCATGAAGGACCTGACCAGCGGAGAGATCACGCTGGTCAGCCTGTTGCCGGACGGCCTGACCGGCAGCGGGGCCAATTGGGGCGATGCGGCGACCGTTTCCTCCGACGGCAGCCGCGTCGCCTTCAGCAGCGCCGCCGCCGACCTGTCGCCGGACGATGCCAACGGTCCCCTCCTCGACGTCTTCATCGCGACGTTGGGGACCGAACCCGGCCGGAAGATCCGGGGCACGCGGCGGGCCGACACGCTGACCGGCGGCGACGGCGACGACACGCTCTGCGGCTGGTCGGGGAACGACCTGCTTGCCGGCGGGGCGGGAGACGACCTGCTGTTCGGGGGCCGCGGGAAGGACACGCTGACCGGCGGCGAGGGTGCCGACCTGTTCGTGACCGGCCGGGGCGGCGGCCGCGATCTCGTCACCGATTTCGACTTCACGGAGGGTGACCGCATCGGACTTGCCGGCGGTCCCCATTGGCGGATTCGCTCCAACGCTTCGGGCGATGCGGTGGTCGATGTCAGGGGATCCGGCAGCCTGACGCTGGCCGGCATCGCAGCGGACGAGGTTACCTCCGCATGGTTCACGGCGATCTGACCGGAGGCTTGGCCGCCCTTGTTTTCCTGCGATGCTTAAAGCCGCGCCGCCGGCCGTGGCAGGATGGACGGGCAAGGTCCTTGCCCATGGAGCGCCCCGCATGCGCCGCCCCCACCCTAGCGAAGTGAACAACTGAACAGGAGCACGGAAACCGTTTCATATCGTTTCAAACGTTCCATTCACCGCCTGCTCATGCGAAATCCCGCCACGCCCCTTGACGCAGCCCCCCGATTGCCGTAAGCACGCCGCGCACGCGTCGGCACCCCTGGAGGCCGGCGCCCTTTTCGTTTTGGAGCATCGTCATGACCAAGATCATTCCGCTCGGCGCTGAGACGCGCGAACGGGCCGGCAAGGGGACCGCCCGCCAGACCCGCCGTGACGGCCGCATTCCGGCCGTCATCTACGGTGGCAAGCAGGCTCCCCTGACCATTTCGCTCGAGAAGTTCGAGTTCACCCGCGTCCTGCATCAGCCGGGCTTCTTCACGCATCTGTTCGAAGTGACCGTCGACGGCGCCGCCCACCGCGTCCTGCCGCGCGACGTGCAGTTCCACCCGGTGACCGACGTCCCGCTGCATGTCGACTTCCTGCGCGTTTCGGCCGACACCCGCACCAACGTGCAGGTTCCGGTCGAGTTCGTCGACCAGGACAAGTCGGCCGGCCTGAAGCGCGGCGGTGTGCTGAACATCGTCCGTCACGAGCTGGAGCTGAGCTGCCCGGCCGACAACATCCCCGAGAGCATCACGATCTCGTGCGAGGGCTTCGACGTCGGCGACTCGATCCACATCTCCTCGGTCAAGCTGCCGGAAGGTGTGACCTCGACGATCACCGACCGCGATTTCACCATCGCGACCATCGTTGCTCCGTCGGGCCTGAAGTCGGAAGAGGGCGCCGCTTCCTAATCCGGAGCGTCCGTTCTTCGACGATGGGTACAGTGGGGGGCTTCGGCCCCCCGCTTCGTTTTGTGGAGAGTGCTTTCCAAAGGGTGAGGGACATGCTGCTTCTGGTCGGATTGGGCAACCCCGGCAACGAGTATGCCCGCAACCGCCACAACATCGGTTTCATGGCGGTGGAGACCATCGCCCAACGACATCGCTTCACGCCCTGGAAGAAGCGCTTCCAGGGCCAGACCGCCGAGGGCACAGTCGCCGGCAACAAGGTGCTGGCGCTGGAGCCCGCCACCTTCATGAACCTGTCCGGCCAGTCGGTGGTGGCGGCCCTGCAGTTCTACAAGCTGAAGCCCGAGAATGTCGTCGTCATCCATGACGAGCTGGACCTGCCCCCCGGCAGGATCCGGGTGAAGAAGGGCGGCGGCCATGGCGGCCACAACGGCCTGCGCTCCATCGACGCGCATATCGGCAAGGAATACTGGCGCATCCGGCTGGGCATCGGCCATCCCGGCAACAAGGATCTGGTCAGCGGCTATGTGCTGCACGACTTCGCCAAGGCCGATCAGACCTGGATCGACCCGCTGCTCGACGCCGTCTCCGACAACCTCCCCCTGATGGCGGAAGGCCAGCCGGAGCTGTTCATGAACAAGGTGACGGTGGCGACGCAGGCGCGATAAGCCGCGGCCTGCCCGTCCCCTCCCCCACTTCGCGTTTGCGCTTTGCCCCCCTTCGTAGGATAAAGCGCAACAATTCCAGCATTTCCGACGGCGAGCACCCACCCATGGGCTTCAATTGCGGCATCGTCGGCCTGCCGAACGTCGGCAAGTCGACCCTGTTCAACGCGCTGACCGCCACCCAGGCGGCCGAGGCGGCGAATTTCCCCTTCTGCACCAAGGAGCCGAACGTCGGCCGCGTCGGCGTGCCCGACCCGCGGCTGGAGAAGCTGGCGGAGATCGCCAAGTCGCAGAAGATCATCCCGACCCAGCTGGAGTTCGTGGACATCGCCGGCCTGATCCGCGGCGCGTCGAAGGGTGAAGGACTGGGCAACCAGTTCCTCGCCAACATCCGCGAGGTCGACGCCATCGTCCATGTGCTGCGCTGCTTCGAGGACGACGACATCACCCATGTCGAGGGCAACGTCGATCCGCTGCGCGATGCCGAAGTGGTCGAGACCGAGCTGATGCTCGCCGACATGGAAAGCCTGGAACGCCAGCTGACCAGCCTGCAGAAGAAGGCCAAGGGCGGCGACAAGGACAGCAAGATCAAGGCCGACCTGATGGAGCGCTCCCTCAAGGTGCTTCAGGACGGCAAGCCTGCCCGCGTGGTCGAGGTGTCGGACGAGGAGTGGCCGGTGTTCAAGCAGTTCATGCTGCTGACAGCCAAGCCGGTGCTCTATGTCTGCAACGTGGAAGAGGCGTCGGCCGCGACCGGCAACAGCTTCTCGGCCAAGGTCGCGGAGAAGGCCAAGGCCGAGAATGCCGAGGTCGTCGTCATCTCCGCCGCCATCGAGTCCGAAGTCGCCCAGCTCTCCGACCCGGCCGAGAAGGCGGAGTTCCTGGAATCGATGGGGCTGGAGGAAACCGGCCTGAACAAGCTGATCCGCGCCGGCTTCAAGCTGCTGGACCTGATCACCTTCTTCACTGTCGGCCCGAAGGAGGCGCGCGCCTGGACCGTGCGCCGCAACGCCAAGGCCCCGGAGGCCGCCGGCGTCATCCACACCGACTTCGAACGGGGTTTCATCCGCGCCGAAACCATCGACTTCACCAGCTACACCACGCTGGGTGGCGAGCAGGGGGCGAAGGACGCCGGCAAGATGCGCCAGGAAGGCAAGGAGTACGTCGTCCAGGACGGCGACATCTTCCACTTCCGCTTCAACGTCTGACCTCGAAAGCCCGTCTCCCCTCCGCGGGGTGAAGCTCGAAGAAGGCCAAGGGCCTCCTTCGGCTCCGCCCCGCAAGAGGAATGGGAGCTTCCTGTGACCGGCGACGCTTGACAGCGCCCGGCATCGGGACATCCTGCGCACCCTGCGCCGGATCAACGCCCATCCGATCGCCGCCGCCCACCCGCCACTCGATCATGCGGGGGAATTGCTGCCCGGCCGGCCCAAGCATGAGGCACCCCACGGGTGATTCCGCCCCTCCAGAAAGGGGGGCGGCGAAGCCCACGCTTCGCCCTTTTCTTGTCACCAACCCAGCGATGTTAACTCTTTCGTAACCATATAAAATTCGTCAAGCTCTTTCGCGACATGGTTAACAAATCATTGCCGTGGTTGTTATGCCAGGGAGAGCCGGGCAACGACCGGCAAGGGTTGGCGGAATGGAGCGGACGGTGGCGAACACGCACGCGACGTCGAACGGGCCCGAAACGCCGGGGACATCCGACGCCGGATTCGTCGAGCGGGTCCGCGACGCCATCGACCGGCAGGAGCTGTCGCTGGTCTTCCAGCCGCAGGCGGACGTCTTCACCAACCGCCTGACCGGGTTCGAGGCGCTGTCGCGCTGGCGCCTGTCCGATGGCACCATGCTGCCCCCCGACGTCTTCGTTCCGATGGCCGAACAGGGGGAGGCGATCCACCTGCTGGGCGAATGGACCCTGCGCGCCGCCTGCACTGCGGCGGCCGGCTGGCTCCGCGCCGGCATCGTCGACGTTCCGGTGTCGGTGAACCTGTCTGCCCGTCAGCTCGACGACCCGGGTCTGGTGCTGAAGGTGCTTGGCATCCTGGCCGAGACCGGCCTGCCCGCCGCGAACCTCAAGCTGGAACTGACCGAGACCGCGATGTTCAGCCAGACCGCCGACGCGCGTGAGGCCCTGCTGCAGTTGCGCGGCGCCGGGATCCGGATGGTGCTGGACGATTTCGGCACGGGCTGGTCGTCGCTCGCCACCCTGCGGCGGGTGCCGGTGGAGGCGCTGAAGATCGACAAGCAGTTCGTTCAGGCGATGGTGGAGGACCGCGACGCCGCCGCCATCGTGCAGGCGGTGGTGGCGCTTGCCCATGCCCTCGACCTCGGCGTGGTGGCGGAGGGGGTGGAGACGGCCGATCAGCGCCTGTACCTCCAGGCCTACCGCTGCGACACGCTGCAGGGCTATTGGCTGTCGCGCCCGCTGACCGCGGACGGGGTGGCGGAGTTCCTGGCCGAGCGCAGCGTCATCGTTGGCTTGAAGCCGGGCGGGACTTCCGCTGTTCCGCCGACATCAGGATGACGCGCCGGGTCTCGTCCCACTCCGTCAGGTCGCCGGCTTCGTCGGCGGTGGCCCAGCAGGCTTCCAGCGCATCGTCGGCGCAAATCGGATCGCCTTCCGCACTGTCCGCAGCCACCTCCACCAGCGTGTAGTGGTAATGGACGCGGCCTTCGGCGTCGGGGGTGATGGCGTCCACCACGGTGACGATGCCGGTCGGCACGACGTCCAGCCCGGTTTCCTCCCGGACCTCGCGGATTGCCGTCTCGAACACGGTCTCGCCCACCGACTGCGCCCCGCCCGGCAGGCTCCATTGCCCCAGCCGCGGCGCCTTGCCCCGCCGGATCAGCAGGACCCTATCCCCGCGCCAGACGACGACCCCCACCCCCACCCAGGGACGGTCGGGATATTCGCGGCTGGCGCGGTCGGACGCGGGGGTGGACATGCTTCGCTCCCTATCGATGACTTGACCCGACGTTACCGCGATCCGACACTCGCACACCAGACGCGACGGCGCATTGCCGCCTTTTGCCAGCACAGCCCCCATGGCCGCTCCATGAAGCTCAATGAAATCCGCACCTTCATCGCCGTGGCCGATGCGCAGTCGGTTCAGGAGGCCGGCAACCGGCTGGGGCTGACCCAGTCGGCCGTGTCGCGGCTGATCCAGCGGCTGGAGGCGGAGCTGGGCGTCGTGCTGTTCGATCGGCAGACCAAGCCGCTGGCGCTGACCCGCGACGGGGACCTGGCGCTTGCCCATGCGCGGCGCATCCTCGCGGCCGCCTGCGACTTCGCAGATGCCTTCGCCGGGTCCGTGGAGCCGCGCGGGCTGCTGCGGCTCGGCGTGGCGCATGTGCTGACCGCGCTCGCCGCCGGACGGCCGCTGGACGATCTGCGCGCCGGCTTTCCGGGCCTGACGTTGCGGCTGCATTCCGATTGGAGCAACCCACTGGTCGAACAGGTCCGCGCCGGGACGCTCGACGGCGGGCTGATCCTGATGTGCGAGGAGCAGACGCCGCCCGACGACCTGCCCGCCCGCCGGATCGGAACCGAGGATGTGAGCATCGTCGCCTCTCCCGACCGGTCGGTCGGCGCCGATCTGGCATCGATGAACCAACATGGATGGGTGCTGCAGCCCAGCGGCTGCCGGTACCGGGAAGCGCTTCATCAGGCGCTGGCGCCGCTGGGGCTGCAGCCGAACGTGACGGTGGAGGCCTACGACCAGAGCCTGCTGGTGTCGCTGGTGGCGCGCGGCGTCGGGTTCGGGCTGGCGCCGATGGGCCTTATCGCGCCGATCCCCGGCGCCGCCATGGTCCGGCCGGTCGATCTTCCCGATTTCCGGATGGCGGTGACCATCTGGCTGATCCAATCGCGGACGACCGGACGCATCGCTCCGGTGTTCGACCGGCTGGAGGAGGCGCTGCGGCACGAGTTGGCCGCCAGCCGGCCGGTGGCTCAGGCGGCCGAGCAATTCGAGTTTCTGCATTCCGCTGCGGAATGACCCGGTTGCCGATTATGAATTTGCCGAACTGTTGATGCCTGCCTATCGTCGGTGACAACGCAACATCACGATGCGCAACCCCGCGGCACGCAGTTCCGCAACACCGGCGCGCAACGCCGGCCCCTTCCGGGAGGACGCCTTGACCACCGCCACCCCCGCACCGGCGCCCTCCTGGAGGACGCCAGCACTCGTCGTCGTCTGCGGCTGCCTGATCTCGATGCTGGCCTTCGGACCGCGATCCAGCATGGGCCTGTTCATCGGACCGCTTTCGGAAACCCGCGGCTGGGGCCGCGATGTCTTCGCGCTGGCAATGGCGATCCAGAACATCCTGTGGGGGGCCGGCGGCCCCTTCGCCGGGGCGCTGACGGATCGTTACGGCCCCGCTCCGGTCCTGGCCGGCGGCGGGCTGCTCTATGCCGCCGGGCTGGCGCTGATGCCCTATGCGACGACCAGCGTCGAGCTGTACCTGACGGCCGGCGTGCTGATCGGGCTGGGGCTGTCCGGCGCTTCCTTCGGCATCATCATCGCCGGCTTCACCCGCCTGCTGCCGCCGGAACAGCGCAGCTGGTCGGTCGGCATCGCCACCGCGGCCGGGTCGATGGGCCAGTTCCTGTTCGCGCCGATGGGTCAGGCCTTCATCGCCGGCTTCGGCTGGCAGACCGCCCTGCTTCTGCTGGCGGCCTCGATGATCATGGTGCCGCTGCTGGCCGGCGTCTTCCCCGGACCGAAGGGCATGACGGCGAGCGGCGCCCCGGCGGTAACCGGCGCCAACATCGGCTACATCGCCGCGGTGCGCCAGGCCTTCCAGCACCGCAGCTACGTGCTGCTGGTCGCCGGCTTCTTCGTCTGCGGCTTCCAGCTGGCCTTCATCACCACCCATCTGCCGCCCTACCTGACCGAGGCCGGCATCAGCGCGTCGCTCGCCGCTTGGGCGCTGGCGCTGATCGGCCTGTTCAACGTCATCGGTTCCTACGCGTCCGGCGTGCTGGCGGGCAAGGTCAGCAAGCGCTACCTGCTGTGCGCCAACTATTTCTCGCGCGGCATTGCGACCGCCATCTTCATCCTGGTGCCGATCTCGTCGGTGACGGTGATCGTCTACGCCGCGGTGATGGGGCTGCTGTGGCTGTCCACCGTGCCGCCGACCTCCGGCCTCGTCGCGCTGATGTTCGGCACCCGCTACATGGGCACGCTGTACGGCTTCGCCTTCTTCAGCCATCAGGTCGGCGGTTTCCTCGGCGTCTGGCTGGGCGGCGTTCTGTATGAGCGCACGGGGTCCTACGACGTCGTCTGGTGGCTGGGCGTGGCGCTGGCCATGTTCGCGACCATCATCCACTGGCCGATCGCCGAGAAGCCTGCTCCGTCGCTGGCCGCGGCCGAGGCGAAGGCGTAAGCTGCGTGCCATGAGCGACCGCCCCGCCCCCTCCTCTTCCGGACTCCCCATCGGCCACGGCCTTGCCGCGGCGCTGTTCGGCGGCGTTCTGCTGGTCTGGGCGGGGCTGATGGGGCTGTCGCTGCAACGCGCCGCCCTGCCGGATGCGACCGACGGCATGATGCTGGCTGTCTTCTCCCCCGGCACCAGCGATGCAGAAGCCATGGCGGCGATGGTGCGGGCGGGGGGCGAGCCGGTGCGTTCCACCTGGCTTGGATTCGCCTGGGTCGCCCGCGGGACGGAGCCCGGATTCGTCGGCCGGCTGAAGGCGGAGGGCGCGCTCGGTGCCTTCGGGGAACTTCCGGTCGGGCCGACGCTTGGCGGCTGCACCGCCACCCCGGTCGACACCGCCAAGATCGCCGCGACCCGCCTGCAATAGCCGCCGCATTCCGCCCTGCGGGACAGCTTGGGCCTCACCAACGGTGGACGCGCGGCCCTTGCGGTGTCATAGTGCGGCCCGCATTCGACCAGCCCCGTGTCCGCGGGGCCAGACTCCGGAATTCGTGAGCGACGATGAGCGAGCCGATCTCCCTGTTCACCAAACTGGCGAACATCCACATCCGTTACGTCACGTGGCGTCGGGGCGCCAAGGTCGGCAGCGACCGCTTCGGCAACGTCTACTACCGCAGCAAGGACACCCAGCCCGGTACGCGTGAGCGGCGCTGGGTCCTGTATGCCGGTGAGCCCGATGCCTCCAAGATCCCGCCGGAATGGCATGCCTGGCTGCACCACACCACGAAGGAGCCGCTGCCCGAGGGGTCGAGCGCCTTCCACAAGCCCTGGCAGAAGGAACATCTGCCCAACATGTCGGGCTCGGTGCAGGCCTATCGTCCGCCCGGCCATGCGCTGGCCGGCGGGAAGCGCGTGCCGGCCACCGGCGACTACGAGCCGTGGACTCCGAGCTGATCCCTGCCAAGGACTGACCCTCACGTCAGAGCGGAAAGCCCGGCCCCTTTCGGGCCGGGTTTCGTTTCTGGAACTCGCAGCAGGATAGCTCTATGCGCCGGAATGTGATCGAAACCGTGCTGGGCGGCGTCGTGCTCGCCGTGGCCGCCGTGTTCCTTGCCTTCGCCTACAAAAGCGCCGATCTGCGCAAGGTGCAAGGCTATGACATCACCGCCAATTTCACCAGCATCACCGGCCTGCAGGGCGGCGCCGACGTCCGTATCAGCGGCGTGAAGGTCGGCACGGTCACCGGGCTGTCCCTCGACCCCACGAGCTATCAGGCGGTTGTCCACCTGTCGGTCGACAATTCGGTGAAGCTGCCGAAGGACACCGCGGCGGTCATCGCGTCGGAGAGCCTGCTGGGCGGCAAGTTCCTGTCGCTGGAGCCGGGCGGCGATCCCGATATGATCAAGCCGAACGGCAAGATCGAGTTCACGCAGAGCACACCGGGCCTTGAGCAGTTGCTGGGTCAGGTCATCTTCTCGCTGCAGAGCATGAACAAGCCGGATGAGTCGTCGAACGGCCAGTCATCTTCCCAGGCTCCCGGCCAGGCGCCGACCCAGCCGCCGAAGCTCTGATACGAAGCAGGGACGTGGCCGGAACCAGCGGCCACGATCAAGCGTTCCTCCCCGTATCCGGATGGCGACCATCGGACAGGCGCCGCCGGATCACGAAGCAGGAGGAAGTGCGATGCGTCTCACCCACTGGGCCGTGTTCGGTCTCGCCCTGGCGACCGCCGCCTGCGGCGCCAACATGGAAGAGAAATCCGCCAGCGGCGGACTTGGCGGTGCTGCCGCGGGCGCCGTGGTCGGCGGACCGGTGGGTGCGGTCGTCGGCGCAGCGGCCGGCGCCGGCGCCGGGGCGGCGACCCAGAAGATCGAAGACCGAAACGAAGCGCAGAGCGGCACCGGCTCCACCTACAGCGCCCCTGCGTCGCGCAGCAGCGTCACGCGCTGAACCATCCGCCACGGACAACCCATCCCGGCGTCCCCGCCACTGGACGCTGACCCGCTTCCGGGCTAGAAGGCGGAGCGCCCCCGGCAGAGATCCAACGCCGACAGGCAGGTCCCGGCCGCAAGGGCGCCGTCCGCAATAACGGAAGCGATCCGACGTGACGCGACTCTCGAGATATTTCCGCCCGGCCGCCCGGCTGATGGGTGCCGCGGCGGTGCTGGTCCCGCTGGCCGTCCAGGCCGCCCCGGTTCCGAGCCAGATGATGGAGCGGCCGGCGGCAAAGCTGCAATGGCTGGACAAGGTGACCGCCCGCACCTCCACCTTCACCATGAAGGTGGGGGAGACGAAGGCGATGAGCAGCCTGCGCATCACGCTGCGCGCCTGCCGCGAGAACCCGCCGATCGAAACACCGGAATCCGCCGCCTTCCTGGAGGTTACGGAAATCAAGCCCGGCGAGCAGGCGGAACAGGTCTTCAGCGGTTGGATGTTCGCCTCCAGCCCCGCCCTGTCGGCGATGGAGAACCCGATCTACGACGTGTGGGTTCTGGGCTGCGAGCAGTGAGGGCTTTGGGGAGGTTAGCCCCCGACCTTTCCCTCCCGCGCTCTCAGCGGACCGACGGTCCGCCTGCCGCGTCAGCACAAAGCAGAGCTTTGTGCGAGAGCTGGGCGGGGAAGGAAAGGTCGCGGGTCCAACCTACTCCGCCACCGCCGCGATGGGATTGCCCAGCGCCTTGTCCAGATAGTCGTCGACCTGCGTCGCCAGATCGTCGGTGCGGTTGACGAAGAAATGGCTGGCTCCGGGGACCACGCGGTGGTCGATGCGGATGTCCTTCTGATGCGACAGCTTGGTCACCAGCTTGGTCACCGCGGCCTGGGGCACCACCTCGTCCTTGTCGCCGTGGATGATCAGGCCAGAGGACGGGCACGGCGCCAGGAATGAGAAGTCGAACAGGTTGGCCGGCGGCGAGACCGAGACGAAGCCGTCGATCTCCGGACGGCGCATCAGCAGCTGCATGCCGATCCAGGCGCCGAAGGACACGCCGCCGATCCAGCAGAGCGGCGCGTTCGGGTTGTAGGTCTGCAGCCAATCCAGCGCCGCCGCGGCGTCGGCCAGTTCCCCCTCCCCCTTGTCGTAGGTGCCCTGGCTGCGCCCGACGCCACGGAAGTTGAAGCGGAGCGCCGAATAGCCGCGCTTGGTGAAGGACTGGAACAGGGTGAACACCACCTTGTTGTTCATCGTCCCATTGTGCTGCGGGTGCGGGTGCAACAGCAGCGCAACCGGGGCGTTCGGCTGCTTGCCATGGGTGTAACGGCCTTCCAGGCGACCGGCGGGACCGTTGAAGAGCACTTCAGGCATGGGAACGACGTTCCTGACGCGGACAAAGGGTTGTTGGGACCGCCGTGGCGACCAACCGGAGATGATCCGGCCTGCCGCCCCGGCGCACGGGGCCTTACGAGCCCGTCACGGATTTTCCCGCATTGGAGTGGGGTTTTTCGCACACAATTCTTGACCGTTTTGCTTGGTCATCATATATGCGTCGTAACGTCCTCCGGGACAACCCGCCTGACCCGCCCGATCGGCCCAGCGCTAGCGGGACCGGCCGAAAGACCGGGTCCATGCCGGTCGGCTCCAACAGGTTCCGGACCGGAAGGTCCTGAACCGCGAGGTTCCGACAGGCCGAAGCCGGGCGCGGGCGGCCGATGAGAGCGGCGGACTATACCACGGCGGGTGATGGCGTGTTCAAGCATCTTCGCGAAGAGATCGACGGGATCATGGCGCGCGATCCGGCGGCGCGGTCCCGGCTGGAGGTGGCGATCTGCTACCCTGGATTTCATGCGATCGTGCTCCACCGCCTCGCCCGGCGTGCCCGCGACGCCGGTTGGCACCTGACCGCCCGCCTCGTCTCGCAGATCGCCCGCTCGCTGACGGGCATCGAAATCCATCCCGGCGCCACCATCGGCCGCCGCTTCTTCATCGACCACGGCATGGGCGTCGTGATCGGCGAGACGGCGGAGATCGGCGACGACGTCATGCTCTATCACGGGGTGACGCTGGGCGGCACCTCGCTCAATCCCGGCAAGCGCCATCCGACGCTGGGCGACGGCGTGATCGTCGGCGCCGGCGCCAAGATCCTCGGCGCCATCACCATCGGGCGCGGCGCACGCATCGGCGCCAATGCCGTCGTGGTGGCCGACGTGCCGGCCGACACCGCGGTGGTCGGCATCCCGGCCAGGCCCGTCGCCCCGCGCGACCGGGCGGAAACGCGCAAGTTCATGCCCTACGGCACCCCTTGCGGCGAGATCCCCGATCCGGTGGCCCGCGCGCTGTCCGGCCTGCTCGATCAGGTGACGGCCCTGCAGGCCCGTGTCGGCGAGTTGGAGGCGGCGAACCCGCCATCGACCGCAGCCGTACTTCCCCGTTCAACACCCACACCGCTGGAAGCGGTGGCGTCCCACCCCGTCGGGATGCACGAAGCACAAGGAGAGCCGCG
>JBKHVJ010000495.1:0-12461 GCA_046570145.1 Alphaproteobacteria bacterium | reverse complement strand
GCCGCCGAACGCCTCGGCGACGGCGAGCGCCAGCCCCGACTTGCCCGACGCAGTCGGCCCGCCGATGACGATGACGTCGGTCAGATGGGTGGTAAGGTCGCTCATCGCCCTTTCCATGGCGTTCCGGCGCTCTCTTTGCAACACCCAACCGCATGCCGACGCCGAAGCTTCGTTGGACCCGGCTCCCCGCCTGTGGTAGGCAGCGCGCAAAGGCCCTCTTTTCCTCGGGATACCTGCCGATGAACGCCGTCGCCACGCTGATCGCCCCCCGCACCGCCACGCTCGACGAGTCCGTCGTCCAGACCGCCAAGGCGGCGCTGGTCGGGCTGGGCGCCGATGCCGGGGCGCCGGATTGGCTGGCGCCCGGCACCGCCTGCGACCTGCCTTTCGGCAACCTCGCGCCGGAACAGGCGGAGGCGGCGATCCGCCATGCCCTGACAGTGAACGGGAGCGGTGCGGCCCTGGACATCATCGCCCAGCCGGCGGCGACCCGGCGCAAGCGGCTGCTGGTTGCCGATATGGAATCGACCATCATCGAACAGGAGATGCTGGACGAACTCGGCGACTATGTCGGGCTGAAGGACCACATCGCCGCCATCACCGCCCGCGCCATGAACGGAGAGATCGACTTCAAGGACGCGGTGCGCGAACGCGTCGCCCTGCTGAAGGGTCTCAAGGAGACGGTGATCGACGAGGTGTGGCAGCGCGCCACCCTGATGCCGGGCGCGGCCCAGCTGGTCGGCACCATGCGCGCTAACGGCGCCGTCTGCGTCCTGGTGTCGGGCGGCTTCCGCTGTTTCACCGGCCGGGTGCGCAGCTGGATCGGCTTCGACGACGACCGCGGCAACGATCTGGAAGTGGTCGACGGCGTGATGACCGGCACGGTGATCGAGCCGATCCTGGACAAGGACAGCAAGCTGCAGGCCCTGATGGCCTATGCCGGCGAGCACCGCGTGCCGATGGCGGAGACCATGGCCGTCGGCGACGGCGCCAACGACTTGCCGATGCTGCTGGCCGCCGGCCTCGGCGTCGCCTTCCATGCCAAGGCGGTGGTCGCCGCCGAGGCCCGCGCCCGCGTCGACCATGGCGACCTGACCGCCCTGCTCTACGCCCAGGGCTATCGCGCCACCGAGTTCATGGGGTAAGCGCCGACCACTCCTGACCGCTCACGCCCAGACGCCGCGCACATAGGGCGTGAGCTGCGTGTCCATCAGAATGATGTGGCGGACAAGCCAGTCGGCGGTGAATTTGTACAGCTTCTCGGCGTTCTCGTGGGTGGGTTCGATGGCGAAGCGGTTGGACAACTCGCTGACCATCTTGACCGCGGCGCGATGCATGGCGACGTGCTCCTCGAATTTCGGATAGCGCACGATCTGCATGATCCGCTCCTCGCGGGCGAAATGCTCCTTGGTGTATTCCAGCAGCTTGACCAGAATCTTGGCAACGCGAGCCGGCTGGAACCGCGAGGCGGCCAGCGCTGCGTCGAGTTCGTTCAGATACTCGATCAGATGCTTGTGATCGTCGTCGATGGCCGGCTGGCCGACGCTCAACTGCCGTCGCCATGTGATGGCGCCCATGACCTTGCCGCCTCCCCCCTTACCGGCACCCCGTTTGGGCGGATTATGGCTGGTGCTACCACCGCACCCAAACAGTCGGGACGTCACACGGCAATTTGACGCACCTGAAGGGGAGCGTCCCAAACGGACCGGGGCGGATGCGTCGCCGCACCCGCCCCGTTCTTCAATCGGAAATCCGCCAACCTCAGCCGATGATGGAATAACCGCAGTCGACATAGGTGGTGTCGCCGGTGATGCCCTTGGCGCCGTCGGTGGCGAGGAAGGCCGTGGTGTAGCCGACTTCCTCGATGGTCACCAGACGGCCTTCCGGCGCGCGCTCGGCGGCCTTGTTCATCAGCTCGTCGAAATGGGCGATGCCGGAGGCCGCGCGGGTCTTGATCGGGCCGGGGGAGATGGCGTGGACGCGGATACCTTTCGGGCCGAGTTCAGCCGCCAGATAGCGCACGCTGGCTTCCAGTGCGGCCTTGACCGGGCCCATCACGCCGTAATTGTCGATGACACGGTTGGCGCCGAAATAGGACATGGTGAACAGCGACCCGCCGTCCTTCATCAGCGGCTCCGCATACTTGGCCATGCGGATGAAGGAGTGGCAGGAGACGTCCATCGCCTGCTGGAAGCCTTCGCGCGAGCAGTCGACGACGCGGCCGTGCAGATCTTCCTTCGGTGCGAAGGCGATGCTGTGCAGCGCGAAGTCCAGCTTGCCCCACTTCTCGCCGATCTTGTCGAACATGGCCTTCAGCTCACCTTCGCCGGTGACGTCCACCGGTTCGAAGATCTCGGCCTCCAGCTGCTGGGCCAGCGGCTCGACGAACTTCTTGGCCTTGTCGTTCAGATAGCTGACCGCAAGGTCGGCACCCAGCGCGCGGAAGGCGCGGGCGCAGCCCCAGGCGATCGACTGGTCGTTGGCGATGCCAAGGACGAGCCCCTTCTTGCCTTCGAGCGTGGCGGCGGCGGGAATGATCGTGGTCATGGCGGACGGTCCTGCGGTCGGTGTGACGGGAGGAGCGGCCGCAACCCCGGCGACTTCAGACCGAGCCAGGACACGCGGCGTTCCTTGTGCGGTGCACCATAAACCAATCACGAGAGGTCCGCAATGTGCAATGGGTGCAACCCGCACCCGCGCCCCAATCATCGCGCAGCATTCACGCCAGCATATTCAGTAAATGCAGAAGTCCTACCTGCAAGCCCTTTCATTGA
Organism: Alphaproteobacteria bacterium; assembly: GCA_046570145.1. Lineage (GTDB taxonomy): Bacteria > Pseudomonadota > Alphaproteobacteria > Azospirillales > Azospirillaceae > Azospirillum. The sequence continues at coordinate 9,687 of JBKHVJ010000495.1, read as the reverse complement.
TCCATATCAAAGCGGCCTTCCATAGTCCGACTGGAAGGCCGTTTCTTGATGAAATTTTTGTTATGCCGCGACAACTGCTTATCCGGCCAACCGCTTACCGGGCAACTCCGGGCGTGAAGGAGGGCGGATCGCTGGCCGGGAAGGATTCCTGCGACGCCTCGTCGACGATCTCCTCCTCGCAGGCCTCCTGATAGATATCGCCGGGATGGCGGGAATAGGGATCGATGCCGCGTTCCACATCCTGCGACGGAATGGCCGCGCGGTCGCGTTGCGCCCAATCGGCCAGCATCGACTTGCCGGGGCAGAAGCCGGTCAGGCCGCGCGCCACCAGCACTCCGCCGGCCAGCGCCATGGCGGCTCCGGTCCAGTTGGGACGGCGCAGGCCCAGCACCGCCAGCGCCATGCCACCGGCCAGCGAGGCCAACCTTTCGCCGTGGCCCACATTGATGGTGTAGCCGCCGCCGGGACCATGGATGCGGTCGTTGAAGCCGCGCAGGCTGCGCTGGGCCGTCTCGGTGATGGAAGAGAGTTCCATGTCGGTCCTCCTGGAAGCGGGGCCCGAAGCCGGGTGTTCCCGCGATCGGATCGTTATCGTGTCACTGTTGGGAAACCGGCGGCTGGGGGGTGTCGTTCCCCGACGGCGCCTGAGGAGATGCCTGAGGAGATGCCTGGGAGGCGCCACCCTGCCCACTCCCGCCGGCCGTCGCGGCGCTGGAGCCGGATGCCCGCGCCTGCTGCAGTTCCTGGTTCAGCCGCGACACCTCCTGGGACAGGCGCTGGACCTCCTGGCGCAGGGGCGCCGCCGCGGCGTCGCTGCCGCCGCCCGTCGAGCCGGCGATGGCGGCCAGCGTCGCCGACTGCTGCATCCAATAGGGAGCGACGCCGTAATAGGTGTGCACCGCCATCGCCCATTGGCGATCGTTCATGTTCGGGCGGTTCCTGTCGTCGAAACGCGGGGCGTTGGTCAGCTTGTCCTTCGGCACGTTCAGGACATAGCCGTCGCCGGACGGCGCGAACAATGCCCACGGCACAGGAAAATCGCTGTCGCCGATGCCGAGGAAGCCGCCCAACTCGACCACGGCATAGGCGATGCGGCCGGTTGCGGGGTCGATCACCAGCTCGGAGATCTCGCCCATATCCTTGCCGTCCGGGCTGCGCAGCTTGGCCTCCTCGAGGTCGTCAGCGGCGATGGCGCGGGGATGCGCAATGGAATCCTGCAGCGCCGTGGCCTCGCCAAGGATGGCTTGGCAGGCCGGGGCGTTGCCCTTCTGGGCGGCGCCTTGGGCCGCCTGCTGCAGGGCACGCAGCTGCGCGATCTCCTGCTGGGTCACGGGCGCCGGAGTGTTGGGTGCCGCGGCCTCGAGGGCCGCCGCCTGCTGTCCCAGCCGGTCGAGCCCGGCCGCGCAGTCGTCGGCGGCGAGCGCGGGCGCGGCGATGGGTCCCAGCGCGGCCAGCAGCAGCGCAGTGCCCAAGGCCGTTGCAGGGGTCGGGCGCGTCATCAGGGCATCCTCCGGCTTGAATCGTCTCATGCTGCATGAACAGCATGGCCAAGCCGGAGGTTCCCTTGCGCGGTCTTCCCGCGGTTGTGTCTTCGGTCGTAAGACTCTCAACCCGGCAGGGGCAGGCCACCGCGCTGGACGATGAAGGACTGGATGGCGTCCACGCCCTCCCCCGCCTTGACGTTGGCGAAGACGAAGGGCCGGTCGCCGCGCATCTTGCGGGCGTCGCGGTCCATCACCTCCAGGCTGGCGCCGACCATCGGGGCGAGGTCGGTCTTGTTGATCACCAGCAGGTCCGACCGGGTGATGCCCGGACCGCCCTTGCGCGGGATCTTGTCGCCGGCCGACACGTCGATGACGTAGATGGTGATGTCCGCCAGTTCCGGCGAGAAGGTGGCCGCGAGGTTGTCGCCGCCCGATTCGATGAAGATCAGGTCGAGATCGGGGAACTTCGCGTTCATCTGGTCGACGGCGGCGAGGTTGATCGAGGCATCCTCGCGGATCGCCGTGTGCGGGCAGCCGCAGGTCTCCACCCCCATGATCCGTTCCGGCTTCAAGGCGCCGGAGCGGGTGAGGAACTCCGCATCCTCCTTGGTGTAGATGTCGTTGGTGATCGCCGCGACCTCCCAATCGTCGCGCATGCGCTTGCACAGCGCGTCGGTCAGCGCGGTCTTGCCGGAGCCGACGGGACCGCCGATGCCGACGCGAAGCGGACCGGCGTGGCTCTTTTCGATAGCGGGGAGAGCGCTCATGAGCGGAACAGCCTCGTATATTGGGTTTCGTGGATCATCGAGGTCCAATCGACGGCCATCGCCCGGCCGCCGAGATCGGCGAGCGGGGCCGCCAGCGCAGCCTCCGCCGCGCTGTGGGTGATGGGGTCGAGCGCGGCCAGCGCCCGCTGTCCGTCGGTCTGGCCGAGCGGCACCAGCCGGACGCCGGCCGAAACGAGGTTGGCGGCGAAGGCATGCAGATAGGCGGTCAGCGCCGGACCCTCCGCCACGCCGATCAGCGCTGCTGTCAGCGCAACCGCCACCGCGTAGGCCACCGGCCGGCCGGTGGCGGCGATGGCCGCATCCCAACGCGGCAACTCGTCGAGCGGCCATGCGGCGCGGATCGCCAGCAGGAAGGCCTGACCCTGCGCCCGCGATTCCAACGCCGTCTCGGAGGAGGCGCGCAGGATGTCGGCCCGCTCCACCGCCCACGCGAAACCGGCTTCGTCACCGGCCAGCACAGCGCGATGGGCAGCGGCGAACAGCATGCCGTCGGTCCGGCCGGCGCCATGGCGCAGGATGCCGTCGAGCCAGACGATCATCGTCGCCCGATCCCGCACCAGCCCCTGCTCGACCGCCGCCTCGATCCCATGGCTGTACGAGAAGCCGCCGACCGGAAAGCTGGGCGACAGCCACGCCAGCAGGCGCGTCAGGGCGTGGGTGGAGACGCCATCGCTCACCCCATTCGCAACGATTTCAGTGCGAATGCCCATGCCCGCCGCCATGCGAATGTCCGCCATAGGCGCCGCCTTCCGGCATGAAGGGAGCCGTTACGTCGCGCACCTCGGCCCCCAGCCCGCGCAGCATGTCCTCGATCACGTGGTCGCGGCGCAGTCGGATGGTGTCGCCGACGATCTGCACCGGCAGGTGACGGTTGCCGAGATGCCAGGCCACGCGGGCAAAGGCCTCCACCGGGCCGGGCACGCGGACTTCCATCAAATCTTCTGCGGCGGCGACCACGCGCAGGAAGCTGCCGTCGCCCAGCTCCAGCCCGTCGCCGTCGTCGAGCGCCACCGCCCGCGGCAGGTCGAGCAGGAAGGCTCCGCCGGCATCGTCGGTCATCGCCATGCGACGGCGGAAGCGGTCGTCGAAGGCGAGCGTCACGGTGCCGGCCGCCTGCTCGGCGGGCCAATGGCCGCGGGCATGGACTCGGGTGGCACGGCGGGTGGGATCGGTCATCAGCTAAGCCGTTCGAAGGGGGTCGGGTGGCCGAAGAAACGGCCGGCCAGTTCGCTGACCAGCGGCGCGTCCCCGGTGGTGAAAAAGCGCAGTCCCCTTTCAGCCTGATTGGGCCGGTATTCGGGGTGACGGTCGAGATACTGCTCCAGCGAGCGGGCGGTCAGCGTCGGCTGGCACAGCACTTCCACCCCCGGCGGCAGGGCGCGGGCGAACAGGTGGCGGACCAGCGGGTAATGGGTGCAGCCCAGCACCACGGTGTCCAGTGGCTGGCTGCCCATCTTGTCCAGCAGCACGCGGACATAGCCGGCGACCGCCGGTTCGATCTCGTCATCCGACGCACCGCGCTCGATCAGCGGCACGAGGTCGGGGCAGGCCTGCTGCACCACGCGGATCGATGGGGCGCGCTTGCCGATCTCCCGCGGGAAGGAGCCGGAGTTGACCGTCGCCGCCGTGGCGAAGATGCCGACGCTGCGCGGTTCGGCGAGGTGGTCGGGCGGCACGGTGTCGATCATCCACGGCACGCGGGTGATCGCCTCCACCATCGGCACCAGCACGCCCAGCACATTGCGGCCGGGATGGGCCGACGGCAGCCATTCCTGTTGGAGACGGCGCAACGCCACCGCCGCCGCGGTGTTGCAGGCGATGACGACCAGCCGGCAGCCCTGGGCGAACAGCCGGTCCATCCCGGCGATCGTCAGCCGGTAGATGTCGTCCTCGCTGCGCGGGCCGTAGGGAGCGGCGGCATGGTCGCCGAGATAGACGAAGGGCCGGTCGGGGGCTGCGTCCACCAGGGCGCGCAGCACCGTCAATCCGCCATGTCCTGAGTCGAATACACCGATCAACTGTTTGAGCCTTCGCAACCATTACCCTCTCCCGCCTCGGGAGAGGGAGCGTACCATCAGAACAGGAAATACCGCTGCGCCATCGGCAGGACCTCGGCCGGCTCGCAGGTCAGCAGTTGCCCGTCCGCCCGCACCTCGTAGGTTTCCGGATCCACTTCGATGTGCGGGGTCGCGTCGTTGTGGATCATGTCCTTCTTGCCGACGGTGCGGGTGCCCTGCACGGCGATCAGCTCGCGGTGCAGGCCAAGCTGCCGGCCGACCTCCAGCTCCATCGCCTTGGCGCTGACGAAGGTCACGCTGCTGGCCTGCATCGCCCGGCCGAAGGCGCCGAACATCGGACGGTAATGCACCGGCTGCGGCGTCGGGATGGAGGCGTTGGGATCGCCCATCAGCGCCGCCGCGATGGTGCCGCACTTGATCACCATGTCCGGCTTCACCCCGAAGAAGGCAGGCGACCACACAACCAGATCGGCCAGCTTGCCGACCTCGACCGAACCGACGACATGGCCGATGCCGTGCGACAGCGCAGGGTTGATCGTGTATTTGGCGATGTAGCGCTTGACCCGGAAATTGTCGTTGTCTCCGGTCTCCTGCGGCAGCCGGCCGCGCTGGAGCTTCATCTCGTGGGCGGTCTGCCAGGTGCGGATGATCACCTCGCCCAGCCGGCCCATCGCCTGGCTGTCCGACGAGATCATGGAGAAGACGCCCAGGTCGTGCAGGATGTCCTCCGCCGCGATGGTCTCGCGCCGGATGCGGCTTTCGGCGAAGGCGACGTCTTCCGGAATGCGGGCGCTGAGGTGGTGGCACACCATCAGCATGTCCAGATGCTCGTCCACCGTGTTGATGGTGAAGGGCCGCGTCGGGTTGGTCGAGCTGGGCAGGACGTTGTTGAGCCCCGCGACCCGGATGATGTCCGGCGCATGGCCGCCGCCCGCCCCTTCGGTGTGGAAGGTGTGGATGGTACGGCCCTTGAACGCCGCGATGGTGTCCTCGACGAAGCCGGATTCGTTCAGCGTGTCGGTGTGGATCGCCACCTGAACGTCCAGCTGGTCGGCGACCGTCAGGCAGGTGTCGATGGCGTCGGGCGTGGTGCCCCAATCCTCGTGCAGCTTCAGACCGCAGGCGCCGGCGGCGATCTGCTCCAGCAGCGCGTCGGGGCGGCTGGTGTTGCCCTTGCCGAAGAAGCCCAGGTTGATCGGCAGCCCTTCGGCGGCCTGGAGCATCCGCTCCATGTGCCACGGCCCCGGCGTGCAGGTGGTGGCCGCGGTGCCGGCGGCCGGCCCGGTGCCGCCGCCCAGCATGGTGGTCACGCCGCTGTTCAGCGCCTCGTCCACCTGTTGCGGGCAGATGAAGTGGATGTGGGCGTCGATGCCGCCGGCGGTGACGATCTTGCCCTCGCCCGCGATCACCTCGGTGCCCGGACCGATGATGATGTCGACGCCGGGCTGGACGTCGGGGTTGCCGGCCTTGCCGATGGCGGCGATGCGTCCGCCTGTGATGCCGATGTCGGCTTTGACGATGCCCCAGTGATCGATGATCAGCGCGTTGGTGATGACGGTGTCGACCGCCCCCTGGTGGCGCGAGCGCTGGGACTGCCCCATGCCGTCGCGGATCACCTTGCCGCCGCCGAACTTCACCTCCTCGCCATAGACGGTGTGGTCGCGTTCGACCTCCACGATCAGGTCGGTGTCGGCCAGCCGGACGCGGTCGCCGGTGGTCGGGCCGTAGAGGGCCGCATATTCGGCCCGGTCGATGCGGTGCGCCATGTTCTCGCCCTTCCTGTCGGCCCGTCAGAGGGCGCCGTTGACCATGCGGTTGAAGCCGATCACCACCCTGTCGCCTCCATAGGCGACCAGCGTCACGCGGCGGGTCTGGCCGGGCTCGAAGCGCACCGCAGTGCCGGCGGGAATGTCGAGCCGGAAGCCGCGCGCCTTGTCACGGTCGAAGGTCAGCGCACTGTTGGTCTCGTAGAAATGGAAATGCGAGCCGACCTGGATCGGCCGGTCGCCGGCATTGGCGACGTCGAGTTCGACAGTGGCTCGGCCGTCGTTCAGCACGATCTCGCCGGCCGCCGGGAAGATTTCACCGGGTTTCATCGGGCAGTCCCCCTCAACGGATCGGCTGGTGGACGGTGACGAGCTTGGTGCCGTCGGGGAAGGTGGCCTCGACCTGGATGTCGTGGATCATCTCGGGGATGCCCTCCATCACCTGATCGCGGGTCAGCACGGTGGCGCCGTCACGCATCAGTTCGGCCACCGTGCGGCCGTCGCGCGCACCCTCCACCACGTAGTCGGTGATGAGGGCGACCGCCTCCGGATGGTTCAGCTTGACGCCGCGCTCCAGCCGCCGCCGCGCCACCATCGCCGCCATCGCGACGAGCAGCTTGTCCTTCTCGCGCCCTGTCAGGTTCATCGGGGGATTGCCCTTTCGCCGCCCTGTTCGTTGCCGGATCATTGCCAGCCGGTTGGGAGCGATTATGCCACGATGATGCGGTGCGCCAAGTGCGTCGTATGACGTAGAGGGTTGAAAGTGCTGGCGGGAAGGCCTCGACGCGGCGGTCAGACCTCCCACAGCCGCGGCAGGCGGGTGGGCAGCCCGGCGGCCTCGGCGCGCAGACCGGACCAGAGCGCGGCATAGGCACTGCGCACCGCGCGGGCATCCCCGCCGAGGATGCGGACGACCAGCAGACCGTCCAGCGCGGTGGCGCCGATGCGCACGCCCTCAAGCGGCTCGGTCGGCGCACGGACGGCATCGAGGTGGCGGGCGGCGTCGGGAGCGGCGTGCAGCAGGGTGGCGCAGGCGGCGGCTCCGCCGAAGCCGGCGGGGTGGGCCAGCGCCTCGGCGATGTCGTCGTCCAGATGCAGGGCGTCGGCCCAAATCAGTCGGCCGTCGCGGGCGACCTCCCAGGCGTCGCGGATCAGGCCGCGGGTCACCGTCTCGCCGAAGGCGGCGCGGCCGAAGACCAGCATCTCGCCGGCGATGGCGCGCCCGTTGCCCGACAGGTCGATCCGGGTCAGGCGGCGCAGGCGGGAGCCTTCGAAGACGATGGCCTCCTGCGGCATCCACTCCAGCCACGCGCCATCTTCCACCGACAACACGGTGTCGATGCGGCAGTCGGCGCCGGTGGAGCGGTAGACCTTCTCGGCCGCCTGGGTGGTGATCAGGGCCTTCGCCCCCGGCCCGACCGACAGCGCGATGTCCATGCGGTCGCCGCCGACCATGCCGCCGGACGTGGTGGCGAGCACCGCGATGGGAAGGTCATCGCGGCGCGGCGTCGGCAGCAGCACCCGCAGCGGGTCGTGGTGGTAGAGCGTCGCCAGCCGGGTCTCGCCGTGGCGATGCTCGAACCGGACGGTGGCGGCGCCATGGACGGCGACCTTCTTTTCCTCGCGCTCCGCGTCTTTCGGCCTGTCGGCCACCGCCACCTGAACCAAGCGCCCGCTCCCACCCTGGATGTCGCGGACGCCAGTCTGCCGGAAGCGGAGCCGTTCAGGCAATGCGGACGAGGGTGCCGACTATCCTTCGCCGGAAAAGCAGCCGTTGCGGGCGGCGACCACCGCGACCTGGGTACGGTTGCGCACGCCCAGTTTCTGCATGATGGCGCGGACATGCACCTTCACCGTGCCTTCCAGGACGCCAAGGCCGCGGGCGATCTCCTTGTTGGAATGGCCGGCCAGCAGCAGTTCGAACACGTCGCGCTGGCGCTCGGTCAGGCGGTCCAGGATGTCGTCGTTGCCGCGGGGGCCCTCGCTCAGCGCCCCATTCAGCACGGCGCGGGGCAGCGGCAGGAAGACGTCGCCGCTGAGCGCCAGCGAGATGGCATGCTCCAGCACCTCCGGTGGGCTGGTCTTCAGCACATAGCCGCGAGCGCCCATCCTGACGCTGTCGACGATGTCGGCCACCTCGTCGGAATTGGTCAGGATCAGCACGGGCACGTCGCCCAGCGTCTCCTTCAGGCGGCGCAGGCCGACGATGGCGCCGCCCCCCGTTTCGTCCTCGTCCCCGCGCGGCGGGCCGGGGTCGTACAGGACCAGGGCCAGTTCGGGAGTTTTGCGGCCGAGGTCCAGCGCTTCATCCAACGACCCGGCCTCCAGCACACGCGTTCCGGGGCAGATTTCGCCGATGGACAGGGCGAAGCCATGGCGGACCATCGGCTGCTCGTCGACCACCAGAAAAATCCGCGTCGGATTGCCCGCGCTACGCGAACTGCCGCGCGCTTGAAGCTCGAACTCCATCGTGTCCCCTTATGCTCAGCGGACCGCTTTATCAGAAGGGCCAAGAACACCAAAAAGCCCCATTGGGAAAGCGGTTCATTCGCGCCGCTCTATGGCACGCCTACCTCTAAATATCGAATGAACGGTTCTCCGTTCAATTTCTGCCAAAATCCGATCTATTGGCTGTGACTTTCCTGTTCTCATCTTGCGCCGTTGGTTAATGAACCGTATAAATCATCCCGGCACGAAGCGTAAAGCCCGCTGTTCCGAACAATATTGTTCTAATTTTTCATGTTCGGAGTCTGCCTGGACCGGATCAGTCGGCCCGGTCCTTGGCCCTGGTCTTCCGACCAAGGTCCAGGGGATGCAGATCAAAGGGGGGATCGCCGCCGCCCGGCAATGGGCGGCCCAGCGGAGGATCATCGATGAAGACATGGACTGTGATGCTGGTCGACCATGACCGGCTTTTCTCGGCGGCCTTGGCGACGCTGATCGGCGGCGGCCCCTTCCGGGTCAGCGCCCACGCGGCCAGCGCCGACGACGCCCTCGACCTCATCGCCGACGGCGACCAGCCCGACCTGATCGTACTGGCACTGCAGGACGGCATGCCCGAGGAGATCGCCGGCATCCGCCGCCTGCGCGAAGGAACGTCTGCGCGGATCGTCGTGCTGGCCGACACCATCGCCGACCGCAGCCTGTCGCAGTCGCTGAAGGCGGGCGCCGATGCCTATCTGAACAAGAGCATGTCGAGCGAGAGCCTGCTGCGCTCCCTGCGGCTGGTCATGCTGGGCGAGGTGGTCTACCCCACCCATGTCGCCAGCCTGTTGATGGCCGCAGCCAACGAGCGCCCGCAGCACACCCCGACGCCCATCGCCATGCCGCCCAGCGGCGACCTGTCGAAGCGCGAGGTGCAGATCCTGCGCTGCCTTCTGGCCGGCCAGTCGAACAAGGCCATCGCGCGGAACCTGCACATCACGGAATCCACCGTGAAGATGCATTTCAAGAACGTGATGCGGAAGATCAACGCGCAGAACCGCACCCAGGCCGCGGTGTGGGCGATACAGAACGGGTTGTCGCCGCTGGTGACGGCGTAGGGGAGTATTGGCTGGGCGTCGACTGACGATACCGCCACCTAACCTCCCCCGCTGGGCGGGGGAGGAGATTAGGCTCTTGTTCGGGAGAG
>JBKHVJ010000494.1:0-11923 GCA_046570145.1 Alphaproteobacteria bacterium | reverse complement strand
CCTACCGCATCACGCCGCGCTGGCAGGTGATGGCCGACACCGATTTCGACACCGGCCCGGAAACGATGGGAGCGGTGGTGAAGCTCGGCGCCCGGCTGCAATTCTGACCGGCTTAAGGCGTCAGCAGCCCCACCAGCCGCTCAACCGCCGCGTCCACCTCCGCCGCGGTCGTGCCGCGGCCCAGCCCGAAGCGCAGGCTGGCATGGGCGTCGGCGGCGGACAGGCCCAGCGCCAGCAGCACATGCGATGGCTCCCCCGCCCCGCTGTGGCAGGCGGATCCGGTGGCGACCGCCAAATCCGGCAGGTCGAGCAGCAGGTCGGCGGCATCGATGCCGGGAACGGTGACGTTCAGGCAGCCGGCCAGCCCCTCTCCATCCGCCGCGGCCCCGTTCCGGCGGATGCCCGGCAAGCGCTCGTGCAGCTGCCGCCACAGCCGGTCACGCAACCCCGCGATCCGGTGCGCATCCTCCTCCCGCCGCTCCCGCGCCAGCCGGCAGGCGGCACTCAGCCCGATGCAGAGCGGCGTCGGCAGGGTTCCCGCCCGCAGGCCGTGCTGCTGCCCGCCGCCGGCCGAGGCCGGAACCGGCCGGAAAGGCTGGCGGACGATCAGCGCACCGATCCCCATCGGCCCGTACAGCTTGTGCCCCGACAGGCTCAACCCGTGCAGCCCCAGTGCGGCCATGTCGAGCGCCCGCGTGCCCAGCGCCTGCACCGCGTCGCTGTGCATCAGCGCACCATGGCGGGCGGCCACCGCCGCCAGTTCCGCCAACGGCTGGACCGTCCCCACCTCGTTGTTCGCGGCCATCACCGAAACCAGCGCCGGTCCGGGCAGTTCCGCCAAGGCCCGTTCCAGCCCGTCCGGATCGACCCGCCCGCTCCCGTCCACCGGCAGGATGACGACCGGATGGCCACGCCGCCGCAACTCCGGCAGGCAGCCGAGCACGCTTGCATGCTCCACCGCCGAGACGACGCAGCCACCCCCCGGCGGTATCCCGCCCAGCAGGGCCAGCGCATTCGCCTCCGTCGCGCCGGAGGTGAAGACCACCTGGCCCGGCTGCGCGCCGACAAGGGCGGCGACCTCACCCTTCGCCTGCTCGATGGCGTCGGCGGCCCGCCAGCCGGCGGGATGGGCGGCGTGCGGGTTGCCGGCGGCCTCCGGCCGCATCCAGGGCAGCATCGCCTCCAGCACCAGCGGGTCCAGCGGCGTCGAGGCCAAATGGTCGAGATAGATCATGGCGCAGTATCGCGCCATCCGCGGCGGAAGGGGAGGGGGTGCTACTGCGCCGGCTGGGCTGGCTGCTCCGGCCGCTCCGCCGACTGGGCGGTGCCGCTGCCGCTGACGCGCCAGATGGCGTTGCCGACATCGTCGGCGACCAGCAGGGCGCCCTTGCCGTCCAGGATGACGCCGACCGGGCGGCCCTGCGCCTTGCCGTCCTTGTCGAGGAAGCCGGTCAGCACGTCCACCGGCTCGCCCGCCGGCTTGCCGTCGCGGAAGGGCACGAAGATCACCTTGTAGCCGCTGGGCGGCTCGCGGTTCCACGAGCCGTGCTGGCCGATGAACACGCCCTGCTGCAGCGATTGCGGCAACTCGCCCGCCCGCGAGAAGGCAAGTCCCAGCGAGGCGGTGTGCGGACCCAGCGCATAGTCCGGCGGGATCGCCTTGGCGACCAGATCCGGGCGCTGCGGCTCCACCCGCTGATCGACATGCTGCCCGTAATAGCTGTAGGGCCAGCCGTAGAATCCGCCGCCCTTCACCGAAGTCATGTAATCGGGGACAAGGTCGCTGCCGATCTCGTCGCGCTCGTTGACCGCGGTCCACAGGGCGCCGCCGGTCGGCTCCCAATCCAGCCCGTTGGGGTTGCGCAGGCCCGACGCGAAGATGCGGTGCGACCGTGTCTTCAGGTCGATCTCCCAGATGGCGGCGCGGCCTTCCTCCGCCTCCATCCCATTCTCGGCCACGTTGCTGTTTGAACCTGTGGTTGCATACAGATTGGTGCCATCGCGGCTGGCGATGATGTTCTTGGTCCAGTGGTGGTTCAGCGGCCCGCCCGGCAGGTCGACGATCTTCTCCGGCTGGGCCGTGATGCGGGTGTCGCCCTGCTTGTAGGGCACCTTCACCACCGCGTCGGTGTTGGCGATGTAGAGGTCGCCGCCGACCAGCGCCATGCCGAAGGGGGAGTTCAGCCCTTCCAGGAAAGGTTCGCGGACATCGGCCTTGCCGTCGCCGTCGCTGTCCCGCAGCAGGGTGATGCGGTTGGCGCTGGGCGTCTTGGCGCCGGCCTTGTCCATCACCAACCCCATGATCCAGCCCTTGATGCCCTTGCCATCCTCCGGCTTGGGCGGGGCGTTGGTCTCCGCCACCAGCACGTCGCCGTTGGGCAGGGCCAGCATCCAGCGCGGATGGTCCAGCCCGGTGGCGAAGGCGGTGACGCTCAGCCCCTCTGCCGCCGCCGGCTGCGCCCCCTGCGGCCAGCCGATGGCGTCGGCGATGTTCACCGTCGGGATCAGTGTGGATTTCGGTTCCGGCAGGGTCGGATTGGGGCCGGTTCCCGCCGACACCGGCAGGCTCGCCTGTTCGCCGCAGCCGGCGAGCGACAGGGCCGCGACCGTCGCGGAAAGCATGAGGGCAAGCCGTGAGGAGCTGTGCATGCGCCGGAATCCCGCATCTGTGGGCGTGGAGGGGGTACCCACGCTCAACGTCCGGGCGGGCGGGTTGGTTCCGACCTGGCTATCGGCTGCGGGCTTTCAGCCCCGCCCCGTCAGACCCCGCAATTCCGCGGCCAGGGCGGCGGCCAGCCTTTCGCCGTCGCACAGAGGCCCGCCGGCCATGCGGGAGCGCAGGCTGCGGCGCAGTTCCGCCAGCCGCTGCGGGTCGGAGGCCAGGGCGACGGCGCGCTCCACGTAATCGGCCGGGTCGGCGGCGATGCAGCCCTCCACCCCGGCCACCGTCAGGAAAGCCAGCGAATGGCGGCTGGAGAAGGTCTCCCCCGGCAGGGTGACGACCGGCACCCCCATCCACAGCGTCTCCAGCGTCGTGGTGCTGCCGGCGAAGGGGAAGGGGTCGAGCGCCACATCCACCGACGCGCACCAGCGCATATGGTCCAGGCTGCTGCTGGCGCCGACCATCGTCACCCGGTCGGGCTCGATGCCGGCGGCGGCCAGCCGGTCGCGCCACAGCGCCGCGGTGGCGGGGCAGGACAGCGCCTTGGTCTTCATCAGCAGGCGCGAGTCGGGCATCCGCTCCAGGATCGCCGCCCAGGCCGCCAGCACCCCGTCGTTCAGCTTGGTCAGGATGTTGAAGCTGCCGAAGGTGACCGGCCCGCCCGACAGGCTGGGCGGCGGCGTCAGCGGCAGGATCTCCTCGCCGCCCGGCGGGTCGTAGGCGATGAAGGCGTCGGGCATGCGCAGCACCCGCTCGGCATAGAAGCCCTCCATGCCGTCGGGCACATGGTGGCGGTCGGCGACCAGCGCGTCCATCGCCGCCAGCCCGGTCGTCGCCATGTAGCCCGACCAGGCGACCTGCACCGGCGCCGGCTTGCGCGCGAAGACGCCGGGCCGGCCGCGGGCGTTGTGCCCGGCAAGGTCGATCAGCACGTCCGGCCGGTCGTGGCGGATCCGGGACGCCACCTCGGCATCGGTCAGGCCGGCCACCGGGGTCCAGCGCGCCGCCGCCTTGCGGAAGCGCTCCGTCACGTCGTCGGCTTCCGTCTGGTTGGCGTAGAGCAGCAGGCGGACGTCCTGCGCCGGCAGCGCCTCCACCGTGCGCAGGGCGAACAGGCCGGCGGGGTGACGGCGGAAGTCGCCGGACAGGATGGCGACGGTCAGCGGCCCCTTTCCCACACCGCGGCCGGGCTTGACCCAGCGCCCGCGGTGCGGTGCGCCATGGACGGCATCCCAGTCCCGATGCGCCTCCAGCACCGCCGCCGCCGTCACGCCCGGCTTGAACAGTTGGAGATAGGCGAGGTTGGAGCGCACCTCCGCCAGACCGGGGTCGAGCGCCAGCGCCCGCCGGTTCCCGGCCTCCGCCGCGTCCAGCAGCCCCTGGCCCTGCCGCACCAGCGCCAGATTGGCATGGGCCTCCGCCAGCGCCGGGTTCCGGACGAGCGCCGCGGCATAGGCGTCGGCGGCGGCGCCCAGCCGGTCGGCGCTCTGCCGCACCTCCCCCAGCCGCAGCAGGGTGTCGGGCAGATCCGGCCGGGCGGCCACGGCATGGCGCGCCGCCCGTTCGGCCCCGTCCCGGTCGCCCAGCGCCAGCCGTGCCGCCGCGAGGTTGGCCAGCGCCGCGGCATGGTCGGGGCGCAGCGCCAGCGCGCGGGCCAGCGCCGCCGCCCCCTCCTGCGGCCGGCCCTGCGACAGCAGCAGCCCGCCGCGGTTGGCGTGCGCCTCGACGAAGCCGGAATCGTCGGCGATGGCGGCGCGGTAGGCGGCGTCGGCATCCTCCCGGCGGCCCAGCGCCGCCAGCACGTTGCCCAGGTTGAAGCGGGCGCGGGCATAGCCGGGCCGCCGCGCCGCCGCCTGCCGGAAGGCGGTCGCCGCCTCCTCCAGCCGGCCGAGCGCCTCCAGCGCATTGCCCATGTTGTACAGCGCCTGGGCGAAGTCCGGCCGCAGGCGGATCGCCTGCCGGTGGGCGGCGACCGCCTCCTCCAGCCGGCCGAGCGCCTTCAGCGCGCTGCCCAGATTGTCGTGATAGTCGGCGACCCGGTGGCTGTGCTGGATGGCGCCGCGGATCAGCGACACCGCCCGGTCCGGCTGGCCCGACTGCAGGTGGACCACGCCCAGCAGATGGGCGGCGTCGGCATGGCCGGGCATGGCGTCCAGCACGGCATGGTACAGGGCCGCCGCCTCGTTCAGCCGGCCGGCCTGATGATGCGCCACCGCGGCAGCCATCGCGTCCTGGATCGTCGCCATGCCGACCGTCATACCGGTTGCCGGAGAGCTGCGCCAGCGGTTTCCCTGCCCCGAGGGGCAGGCAGACGGCATTCCAGCCCGGCTCCTCCTCCCTCTCCCCGGGGGGGAGAGGGGATTCTTCCGGCGTCCGCCGATCGAGCCCCAGGTTTTCAACACTTGACCCGACGGGCCGGGGCGGTCAGCTTGCCGGCCGTATACAGCTCCGGCCGAACTCCATGAACCGACTGCAACGGTACCTGTTCCGCAACCTGCTGATCGCCACCCTCTATTCGACGGCGGGCCTGACGCTGACCATCTGGCTCAGCCAGTCGCTGCGCCTGATCGAGATCGTGGTCAGCGCCGGCGCGCCAATGGGCATGTTCCTGTGGCTGCTGCTGCTGACGGTGCCGACCTTCCTCGGCATCGTCCTGCCGCTGGCGCTGGTCGGCGCCATCCTGTTCACCTACAACAAGATGGCGACCGACAGCGAACTGGTGGTGATGCGCGCGGCCGGTGTCGGCCCGCTGTCGCTGTCGCAGCCGGCTTTCGTGCTGGCGGTCGGGGTGATGGCCGTCGTCCTCACCCTGAACGTCTGGATCACCCCCGCCGCCCACCGCGAGCTGGTGCGGATGGAATACACAGTGCGCAGCGACTATTCGCAGCTGTTCCTGCGCGAAGGCGTGTTCAACGAGGTCGGCGACCATTTCAGCGTCTTCCTGCGCGACCGCGACGCCGATGGCAACCTGCACAAGGTGCTGATCCATGACGGGCGCCAGCCGGACAAGCCGGTGACGATCATGGGCGACCGCGCGGTGATGCAGACCGGGCCGGAGGGCACGCGCTTCGTCGTCTATGACGGCAACCGGCAGGAGCTTGACCGCAAGACCAGCCGGCTGTCGCAGCTGTTCTTCGACCGCTACGCCGTGGATCTGAAGGCGGTGGCGCCGCAGGCGGCGGAACGCTGGCCCGACGCCCGCGAGCGCAGCACGGCGGAACTGATGTCGGGCGACGTGCCGGCGCAGGACGACCGCATGCGCCGCGGCCTGATCGCGGAACTGCACCACCGCTTCTCTTCGCCGCTGCTGGCCCTGACCTACGCGCTGGTGGCGCTGTCGGCGCTGCTGTCGGGCGAGTTCAACCGGCGCGGCCAGTCCTCCCGCGTGACCATCGCCGTCCTGCTGGTGATGGGGCTGCAGGCGGGGGCCCTGGGCCTGACCAGCCTCGCCGGCAAGGCGACCGTCTTCGTGCCGCTGATGTACGCCATGCCGCTGGTCATGCTGCTGCCGGCGCTGTGGGTGATGTCGCGCGGGCTGATGCTGAGGCCGGGGCGCCGGCATTCCGCCGGGGACGCCCCCGGGGACACCGCTGGGGACGCTGCCGGGCGCGCATCATGAGCCGCATCCTGTTCATCACCTCCAACCGGCTGGGCGACGCCGTGCTGTCCACCGGGCTGCTCGACCACTTGACGCGCGCCTATCCGGACGCGCGGCTGACCATCGCCTGCGGGCCGCTGCCGGCGCCGCTGTTCCGCTCCGTGCCGGGGCTGGAGCGGCTGGTTCCGCTGGCCAAACGCTCCTACGCCCGGCATTGGCTGCGGCTGTGGCTGGATTGCGTCGGCACCCGCTGGGATCTGGTGCTGGACCTGCGCAACTCGGTGGCCGGGCGGCTGGTGCCGGCCCGCCGGCGGATCTTCCACGCCAAGCCGCCCCGCCCGATGCACAAGGTGGAGGAGAATGCCGCGCTGCTCGGCCTGTCGCCGCCGCCGGCCCCGCGCCTGTGGATCGACGATGCGGCGCGGCGGCAGGCCGATGCCCTGATCCCCGCCGGGACCGGGCCGTTCCTGGCGATCGGACCGACCGCCAACTGGCTGGGCAAGGAATGGCCGGCCGACCGCTTCGCCCGGCTGGCCCAGCGGCTGACGGGGCAGGGAGGCGCACTGGAAGGCGCACGGGTGGCCGTGCTGGCCGCCGGGCCGGAGCGGGAGCGGGCGAAGACCGTGCTCGACGCGCTGGGCGACCGCGCCATCGACCTGACCGGCCGCACCGACCCGATGGCTGCCGCCGCCTGCCTGGAGCGCGCCGCCCTCTATGTCGGCAACGACAGCGGGCTGATGCACATCGCGGCGGCCGCCGGCGTGCCGACGGTCGGCCTGTTCGGTCCCGGCTACCCCGGCATCTACGGCCCGTGGGGGCCGCGCGGGCGGGTGGTGGTCAGCGAGGTTCCCCAGGCCGATCTGCTGGCCCGCGTCGACGCCGATCCCAATGCCCGCGGCCTGATGGACGGCATCGCCGAGGACCGGGTGGCGCAGGTTGCCGCCACGCTCCTGGCTGAATCGCGAAGAACCTGTGACCAGTTTACGGCGAACCCTGACTCCGCGGCCGAACTACCCCCGTTGCGTTGACAAATCCAGCCGGATAACCGACACTTCGGCGACTATGCAAAGGGGCAACTCCGCCCCACCGGATGGGTTTACCCCCGAGGGTTTGGAATGAAGCCGACTCCCACCTACGCCAACAAGCCGACCTCGGACAATCCGCGCGACGTCGAGGCTTGGGCCCTGGCGGAAGCGGCGCGCCGCATCATCGCCGCCAGCCATGCCAAGGACGAAAAGGCCTACCGCGAGGCTCTTCAGCTGAACCAGCGCCTGTGGACCATCTTCCAGGCGGCGATCACCGAAGAGGATTGCGGCCATCCGCCGGAGGTCCGGACGAACATCGCCGCCCTGTCGCTGCTTGTCGACCGCGAGACAACCAACCGTCTGGTCGACCTGGATTTCGGCAAGATCGACACGCTGGTCAACATCAACCGCAACGTGGCAAGCGGCCTGACCGCCCAGGGCCAGTTCATCGCCGCCCAGCAGGCGACCCAGCCGCATGCGGGCACACCGCAGGCAGCGGCTCCGGCGGCTCCCCAGGCCGCCCCGGCACCGGGCCAGCCGCCCGCCGGCATGCGCCCGGCGGCGGCGCCGCGCCCGATGACGACCCCCGATGCCGCACCGGTCAACCGGGAATCCCTGCGCATCTCGATCTGACCGGCATTTCATCGCCAACGAGAAGGCCGGCGCTCCGATGGGGCGCCGGCCTTTTTCCTTGCCCTCACTCCGCCGGAACCTCGCGCTCCAGCTCCTCCAGCCAGATGCGGGCGTTGCCGTCGGACGGCGCGCGCCAGTCGCCGCGCGGCGAGAGGGAGCCTCCGGCCGTCACCTTCGGCCCGTTCGGCATGGCCGAGCGCTTGAACTGGCTGAAGCCGAAGAAGCGGCGCAGGAACACGCGCAGCCAGTCGCGGATCTCCGCCGGGCTGTAGGCGCGGCGCTTCTCCAGCGGATAGCCCTCCGGCCAGTCGCCCTTTTCGACCTCGGCCCAGGCGTGGCGGGCCAGGAAGGCGATCTTCGACGGGCGGAAGCCGTAGCGCAGCACGTAGAACAGGGTGAAGTCCTGCAGGTCGTACGGCCCGACCACGGATTCGGAGCTCTGCAGCGCCTTGTCCGACCCGGCCGGCACCAGTTCCGGCGAGATCTCCGTCTTCAGGATGGCGTCGAGCGTCTCCGACACCTCCTGCTGGAACTGGCCGGTGCGGCCGACCCAGCGGATCAGGTGCTGGATCAGCGTCTTCGGCACGCCGGCATTGACGTTGTAATGGGACATCTGGTCGCCGACACCGTAGGTGCACCAGCCCAGCGCCAGTTCCGACAGATCGCCGGTGCCCAGGACGATGCCGTTGTGGTGGTTGGCGAGGCGGAACAGGTAATCGGTGCGCAGGCCGGCCTGCACATTCTCGAAGGTGATGTCATACACCGCCTCGCCGCGGGCGAAGGGATGATCCATGTCCTTGAGCATCTGGTTGGCCGCCGGCCGGATGTCCAGCTCCTGCGCCGTCACTCCCAGCGCCGTCATCAGCCGCCAGGCGTTGGACTTGGTGCCCTCGCTGGTGCCGAAGCCGGGCATGGTGTAGGCGAGGATGCCGCTGCGCGGCAGGTCCAGCCGATCCATGGCGCGGGCGGCGACGATCAGCGCATGGGTGCTGTCCAGCCCGCCCGACACGCCGATCACCAGTTTCCCGATGCCCGTGGCGCGCAGCCGCTGCACCAGCCCGGCGACCTGGATGTTGTAGGCCTCGTAGCAGTCCTGCTCCAGCCGTTCGGTGCTGGCCGGGACGAAGGGCAGGCGCGGCACCACGCGCAGCAGCCCGACATCCTCCTCCGGCGCGTCCAGCCGGAAGGCGACGGTGCGGAACCCGCCCGTGGCGGACCCGTGCAGGCGCCGGTTGTCGTCGAAGGTGCCCTGGCGCAGCCGTTCCTGCCGCAGCAGGTCCAGATCCACGTCGGCCACCGCCATCTGGGCGCCGTCGGGGAAGCGGTCGGTCTCCGCCAGCTTCTCGCCATTCTCGAAGATCGAGGTCTGGCCGTCCCAGGCGAGGTCGGTGGTCGATTCCCCCGTCCCGGCCGACGAATAGAGATAGGCGGCGAGGCAGCGCGCCGACTGCGATTGCGCCAGCAGCCGGCGGGTGTCGGACTTGCCGATGGTGATGTTGCTGGCCGACAGGTTGGCCAGAACGGTGGCGCCGGCAAGCGCCGCCATGGTGCTGGGCGGGGCGGGCACCCACAGATCCTCGCAGATCTCGGCATGCACGACCAACCCCGGCTGATCCTCCGCCGAGAACAGCAGGTCGGGGCCGAAGGGGGCGGTCAGGTCGCCGATGCGGATGGTCCCGCCATCGGTGCCGGTGCCGGAGGCGAACTGCCGCCGCTCGTAGAATTCCCGGTAGTTCGGCAGGTGCTGCTTCGGTACCACGCCCAGCAGCTCGCCGCGGTGGATCGCCACCGCCGTGTTGTAGAGCCGCCCGTCATACAGCAGCGGCGCGCCCACCAGCAGCAGCGGCATCAGCCCGGCCGAGGCCTGCACCAGATCGAGGATCGCCTGCTCCACCGCGTCGATCAGCGGGTCCTGCATCAGCAGATCGTCGATGGCGTAGCCGGACAGCGCCAGTTCCGGGAACAGCGCCACCGCCACCGACTTGTCGTGGCAGGCGCGCGCCGCCTCCAGGATCGCCGCGGCGTTGGCGGCGGGGTCCGCCGGGGTGCCGCGCGTCGTGCAGGCGGCCACCCGCGCGAATCCGTGCCGATAGATCGAGGTGAAGCTCATGACCCGTTCCTGCTGCCATGCCTGTCCCTGATGCACCACGATAGGGCGCCGGGGCAGGAAACATAGCAGGAAATTCCCCCGCGTCAGATCCCCGCAGCGCGCACTCCCGCTAGTGGGAGCGAAGCTGCTTTAGACACGATACATTCGTCATAAAACCAAGGTCAAATCGATAGCTCGACCGGACATCTCCAATTAAAATGACAGGGTCGAAGGATCATTCCCTTCGAGAGCCAAGTTGACCAACTCAGGTGCGTTGGATATAGCCGGAGTTCGTTTTCCTCGAGAGTCGGCAGGCCGACGCCAGAAGGACTCGTTTATCATCGTGCCATCGGATACGCCGGTCACGCAGACCGACCAGACCGACCAGACCGACGCTGCGCAGCGGCAAACGGATGCCGCGATCCCGGCGCCCGGCGCCCGGCGCTCCGGCGACGGATCCGGCCGCCGTTCCGGCCATGGCCGAGGCGGGGACGGATGGGGATGGCCGGCCGGGGACGTCCTGCTGCATCGTCGGCCTCGGCGCCTCCGCCGGTGGGCTGGAGGCGCTGCAGCGCTTCTTCGATGCCGTGCCGGGCGACAGCGATCTCGCCTATGTCGTGGTCCAGCACCTGTCGCCGGTGCACAAGAGCCTGATGGTCGACCTGCTGGCCAGGCACACGGCGATGGAGGTGGTGCAGGCGACCGACGGCGTTCCGGTCCAGCGCAACACCGTCTATCTGCTGCCGCCCGGCAAGCATCTGGCCATCGAGGATTGCCGGCTGAGGCTGACCGCCAAGGATGCCGGCAGCGGCATGAGCCTGCCGATCGACATCTTCCTGACCGCGTTGGCCCGCGACCAGGGGCCGCTCGCCATCGGCGTGATCCTGTCGGGCACCGGGTCCGACGGCACCCGCGGGCTGATGGCGATCAAGTCCGCCGGCGGCTTCACCGCCGTGCAACAGCCGGAAACGGCGCAGTTCGACGGCATGCCGCGCAGCGCGCTGGCCTCGGGTCAGGTCGACGCCATCCTCCCGCCGGACGAGCTGCCGGCCCGCCTGATCGACCATGCGCGCAAGGCGCTGGCCCGCGCCCGTCCGCCGGCGGACCGGCGCGACCCGCGGCGGGACCAGGGCGACGACCCGCTGGCCCAGATCATCGCGGTCATCCGCTCCGTCACCGGGGTCGATTTCTCCCATTACAAGCTGGCGACGCTGCTGCGGCGGATCGAACGGCGGATGCAGGGCGCCGGCCTGGAGTCGATGGAGGACTATGCCGGCCTGCTGCGGCGGAACAGCGCCGAGACGGTGAACCTCTACAAGGAGATGCTGATCGGCGTCACCCGCTTCTTCCGGGACGAGGCGGCCTTCCGCATCCTGGCCGACCGGGTGATCCCCAGCCTGCTCGCCAACCGCAGCCCGACCGACCTGGTCCGCGTCTGGGTCTGCGGCTGCGCCAGCGGGGAGGAGGCCTATTCCCTCGCCATCCTGTTCGCCGAGGCGCAGGAACGGATGGGCCGCAGCTTCGACGTCAAGATCTTCGCCACCGACATCGACCAGGACAGCATAGAGGTGGCGAGCCTCGGCGAGTATCCGCGTGCGATCGCCGAGGACGTGTCGCAGGAACGGCTCGCCCGCTTCTTCACCGCGCGGGGCGATTCGTATGTGGTGTCGCGCGATCTCCGCCGCATGGTGGTGTTCGCCGCGCACAACATCATGCGCGACCCACCCTTCACCAAGATCGACCTGCTGAGCTGCCGCAATCTGCTGATCTATATGGACCAGCCGCTGCAGCGCAAGGTGCTCGGCCTGTTCCAGTACGCCCTGCGCCAGAGCGGCTTCCTGTTCCTCGGCACCAGCGAGACGCTTGGAGATCTCCAGTCGGACTTCCACATCGTCGACAGCCGCAACAAGATCTTC
>JBKHVJ010000493.1:0-10401 GCA_046570145.1 Alphaproteobacteria bacterium | reverse complement strand
GATCTCCCCGATGAGCGCAAGGAGCGCGGCCAGGCGCTGAACGCGCTGAAGGACGAGATCGCCGCCGCCATCGACGCGCGCAAGGCCGACCTCGCCGCCGCCCACCTGAAGGCGCGGCTGGAAGCCGAGCGGGTCGACGTGACCCTGCCGGTCCGCCCGGAGACGGAAGGGCGCATCCACCCGATCAGCCAGACGATGGACGAGATGATCGCCATCTTCGCCGAGATGGGATTCTCGGTCGCCGAAGGGCCGGACATCGAGGATGATTTCCACAACTTCACCGCCCTGAACTTCCCGCCCGGCCACCCGGCGCGCGACATGCACGACACCTTCTATCTGCCGGATGCCGGCGATAAGAAGATGCTGCTGCGCACCCACCCCAGCCCGGTGCAGGTCCGCACCATGCTGAACAAAAAGCCGCCGATCCGCATCATCGCGCCGGGGCGGACCTACCGCTCCGACTACGACATGACCCACACCCCGATGTTCCACCAGATCGAGGGGCTGGTCATCGACGAGGCGACCAACATGGGGCACCTGAAGGGCTGCCTCGTGGAGTTCTGCCGCGCCTTCTTCGACGTGGACGACCTGCCGCTGCGCTTCCGCCCCAGCTTCTTCCCCTTCACCGAACCGTCGGCGGAGGTCGATATCGGCTGCTCCCGCAAGGGCGGCGAGCTGAAGCTGGGCAATTACGGCGACTGGCTGGAGATCCTCGGCTGCGGCATGGTCCATCCCAACGTGCTGGAAGCCTGCGGCATCGACAGCACCAAGTATCAGGGCTTCGCCTTCGGCATGGGGGTGGAGCGCGTGGCGATGCTGAAATACGGCATCCCCGACCTGCGCACCTTCTTCGAAGCCGACCTGCGCTGGCTGAAGCATTACGGCTTCGTGCCCCTCGACATTCCCAACATCGCCCACGGCCTGACGCGCTAAGGAGCCGGACCCATGAAGTTCACGCTGTCCTGGCTGAAGGACCATCTGGAGACCGAGGCTTCGCTCGACCAGATCACGGAAAAGCTGACCGCCCTCGGCCTGGAGGTGGAAGGCGTCCATGACCGGTCGAAGGAGCTGGCGCCCTTCCGCGTCGCCCATGTCGTCTCGGCCGAGAAGCACCCGGACGCCGACAAGCTGCGCGTGCTGATGGTCGATACCGGCGCCGGCACCCTGCAGGTCGTCTGCGGCGCCCCCAACGCGCGCGCCGGCATGAAGGGCGTCTTCGCGCCGGAGGGGACCTATGTCCCCGGTTCCGACATCACGCTGAAGAAGGGCGTCATCCGCGGCGTCGAATCGAACGGCATGATGTGCTCCAAGCGCGAGCTGAAGCTGTCGGACGAGCATGAGGGCATCATCGAGCTGCCGGACGACGCTCCCGTCGGCGCCGGCTTCGCCGATTATGCCGGGCTGAACGATCCGGTCATCGACATCAACCTGACGCCCGACCGCGCCGATTGCGCCGGGATCCGCGGCATCGCCCGCGACCTCGCCGCCGCCGGCATGGGCACGCTGAAGCCGCTGACCGCCGGGCATCTCGACACCACGCCCGTCGAGGGCCGCTTCGCCAGCCCGATCGGCGTGAGCATCGCGGCGCCCGAGGCCTGCCCGCTGTTCGTCGGCCGCTATATCCGCGGCGTGAAGAACGGCCCGTCGCCGAAATGGCTGCAGGACAAGCTGGTGTCCATCGGCCTGCGCCCTATCTCGGCGCTGGTCGACATCACCAACTACCTGACCTTCGATGCCGCCCGTCCGCTGCACGTCTTCGACGCCGACACGGTGAAGGGCAACATCACCGTCCGCCTGGGCCGCGAGGGGGAGACGCTGGCGGCGCTGAACGGCAAGGACTACGCGCTGGACGGTGCCATGACCGTGGTTGCCGACGACGAACGGGCGGAGGCTCTGGCCGGCATCGTCGGCGGCGAGCCGACCGGATGCACCGAGACGACCGTCAACGTCTTCGTCGAGGCCGCGCTGTTCGACCCGGTGCGCACGGCGCAGACCGGCCGCCGGCTGGGCATCGATTCGGATGCGCGCTATCGCTTCGAGCGTGGCGTCGATCCGGCCGCGGTCTTCGCCGGCATGGAGCGCGCCACCCGCCTGATCCTGGAACTGTGCGGCGGCGAGCCGTCGGAACTGGTGGTCGCCGGGGCCGAGCCGGACTGGAAGCGCAGCCTGACCCTGCGTCCGGGCCGTGTCGCGGCGCTGGGCGGCGTCGATCTGCCGCGCGACCGGCAGGTGCAGATCCTGATGGATCTGGGCTTCACGGTCGAGGGCGAGGATGCGGACGGCCGTTTGCGCTTCGGCGTCCCGTCCTGGCGCGCCGATGTCCATGGCGAGGCCGATCTGGTCGAGGAGGTGCTGCGCGTCCACGGCTTCGACGCCATCCCGGCGACGCCGCTGCCGCGCGAGACGGTGCTGACCCGCCCGGCCCTGACGCTGAAGCAGCGCCGCGTGGCGCTGGCCAAGCGCACCCTGGCCGCCCGCGGCCTGTCGGAAGCGGTGACCTGGTCCTTCCTGTCCGGTCCGGTCGCCGGGCTGTTCGGCGGCGGTGAGCCCGGCCTGCGGCTGGTCAATCCGATCAGCAGCGACCTGGACGTCATGCGCCCGTCGATCCTGCCCAACCTGATCCAGGCCGCCGGGCGGAATGCCGACCGCGGCTTCGCCGACGTGTGCCTGTTCGAGGTCGGAGCGGCCTTCCGCACTCCGGCGCCGGACGGGCAGGACAGCGTCGCCGCCGGCATCCGGGCCGGTGCGGCGGTGCCGCGCCACTGGGCGGAGAAGGCCCGCGGTGTCGACGTGTTCGACGCCAAGGCCGATGCGCTGGCGGTGCTGGAGGCGGTCGGCGCCCCGGCCGGCAACCTGCAGGTCACCACCGATGCGCCGGGCTGGTACCACCCTGGCCGGTCCGGGGTTCTGCGGCTCGGCCCCACCGTGATGGCCCGCTTCGGCGAGATCCATCCGTCGGTGCTGGAGACGCTGGGCGTCAAGGGGCCGGTCGTCGGATTCGAGGTGATGCTGGACGCCGTGCCGCTGCCCAAGAAGAAGGGCGGCACCGCGAAGCCGATGGTCCAGCTCTCCGCCTTCCAGCCGGTGGAGCGCGATTTCGCCTTCGTCGTCGACCGCAAGGTGGAGGCCGACAAGATCCTCCGCGCCGTCAAGGGCGCCGACAAGGCGCTGGTCAAGGATGTCGCGGTCTTCGACGTCTACGAAGGCCCCGGCGTGGGCGAGGGGCGCAAGTCGGTTGCCGTCTCGGTCACCTATCAGCCGACCACCGCGACCCTGACCGACGAGGCGATCGAGGCGGTCGGCCAGAAGATCGTCGCGGCCGTGGTCAAGGCCACCGGCGGTAGCCTGCGCACCTGAGGGTTATCACCCTTCGGTTGAAGAAAAGGCTGAACAACATAAAGACCCCCCGCTTTGCCGGGGGTCTTTTTTGTGAAGCGGAAAAACTCAGGGAGATTCGCTACTCAGCTACCTGATCATACAAGCATATGATGAATCGCTGATTGAGGAATCCCGAGTGCTTTCGGTACAGGAAGACCGTGGCGTTCTTCGTTGCAATTCAATGTTTGACGAAAACGTGGGGCTCTGTGGAAAGATTGGATTGCCGAACAATTTTTCTGTGGAAGGCCCGCGAGTCGACCGTTGTCACCGCTATGGCACAGGCAACGCTTCCATTGCCTTGGCGTGTTCGGTGGCAATCTTGATGCTGATGACGGAGTTGGGGTAGCCAATGGCTGAGCCGAAAGACGATCAAACGAGCAAGGCGACGTCGGTTAAGCCACTTATCGTTGTGATCGACGATGACCGGTCGATCGTTGAAGGGCTGGCGATCCTGCTGGACGGCTGGGGATACGAGGTGGTGACCGCGGTCAGCGCCTCCGCCCTGGAGGCCCAACTCGGCGGCCTGACCCGGACGCCGAACCTGATCATCGCCGACCATTACCTGCCTGCCGGCCGGACCGGGCGCGAGGTGGTGGAGCGCGTCCGCACCGAAACCGGGCAGCAGATCCCGGCCATCATCCTGACCGGCGACAGCACCCCCGAACGGCGCGACGAAGCCGAGTTGCTGGGATGCCAACTGCTGCTGAAGCCGGTGCAGGTCGGACCGCTGCGCGAGGCGGTGGAAGCGCTTTGCCGCCCCTGAAAGCGGCGGAAAAGAAAGCGGCGGACAAGAGATCGGCAGACGGATGGCGGGCCGTCGTTCGATGACTGCCGACACCTAACGCATTGCCGGACCCATACGGTCGATGTCCGGCTGCACCGCCAGGAAGGCATCGACCACCGCCGGGTCGAATCTCAGCCCCGCGAGCCGCCTGATCTCCGCCACCGAGTCTTCCCGGGACAGCGCCTTGCGATAGGGGCGGTCGCGCGTCATCGCGTCATAGGCGTCGGCGACCGCGACGATGCGGGCGCACAGCGGGATCGCCGCCCCGGTGCGGCCGTCGGGATAACCGGTGCCGTCCCAGTTCTCATGATGCCAGCGCGCCACCGCCGCCCCCAGATGCAGATGGGTCGGGCCGTCGGCCAGATGGCTCGCCTGGTTCAGCAGGGTGGCGCCGGCCACCGTGTGGGCCTGCATGGCGCTGCGTTCCGCCGGGTCGAGGGGACCGGGCTTCGACAGGATCTTCGGATTGACCGCGGCATTGCCGATGTCGTGCAGGATCGCCGCCAGCCCGATGATCTCCAGCGTCGAGTCGTCCAGCGACTCGGGGAACAGCCCATCGGCATGCAGGCGGCGGGCGATGCGTTCCGTGATCGCCGCGATGCGCAGCGACCGGCTGAAGCGCCCGCCCTCCACCGTCTCCGCAGCCGGCCCATCCATGCCGAGGGCGCCGCGCCCCCGCTCGGCCAGATCGGCGAGTGCCGCCAGCGTGCCCTGTTGCGCCCGGTAGAGCTGCTCGTAATGGTGCAGGTTGTCGAACCCGACGGAGATCTTGCCGCAGAACACCTCGATCAGCTTGCGGTCCAGGTCGGACAGCGGCCGGTTGGAGCGCAGATAGACCACCGTCTCACGGTCGTGCGGCGTGCGGATATAGAGCGTGCAGTGGTCGCCGCCATAGAGGTGCGTCCGCTTTTCCAGGCAGGCGGTCACCGCGGCCAGCACCGAAGGGTCGACATGGCCGGCGGCGGGTTCGTTGATGAGATCCTCGAAGCGGCCGGAACCAGCCAGCACATAGAGGCCGTCGCAGCCTTTCCCTTCTCCGCCGCACTCTCCGCAACCGCCGCGCTGCATGCAGAGGATCGCGTCCGGCCCCACCCCCAGCAGGCCCGACAGCTGGGTCAGCACACCGGCGGCGAACAGCTTCATGGAGCGGGCGCGGAACAGCGACGACGACGCCTCGATGATCTTTTCCAGGCCGCGGCGGTTCGCGTCGATCGCCACGATGTCCTCGTAGGACCGCAGCGCCGCGACCGTGGTGGTGAACAGCTGCTGGGCGGTCAGCTGGGTCTTCGCCTTGTAGTCGTTGATGTCGTAATCGAGGATCACCGCCCGTTCCGGCGCCTGCCCCGGCTGGCCGGTGCGCAGGATGATGCGGACATTGCGGTTCCGCAGCTCCTCGCGGATGTGGTGGACCAACCGCAGACCGGCGTCCTCCGTCTCCATCACCACGTCCAGCAGGATCAGCGCGATGTCGCTTTCCCGCGCCAGGATCCGCCGCGCTTCCGCCGCCGAATGGGCGGACAGGAAGCGCGCCTTGCGCCCCTTGTAGGCGAAGTCGGACAGGACGAGCTTGGTGATCGAATGGACCTCCGGCTCGTCGTCGACGATCAGCATGGTCCAGCGGCGGCCGGGCTCCTCCTCTCCCTCCTCATCCGGCATCGGGCCGGGGTCGGGAGCCGCATCGTCCAGGAAAACCAGATCCTCGTCGCCCAGATCCTCGTCGCCGCTGTCCGGCGGGGGATCGGGCTTCGCGTCGTCTTCAGGTCGGGTCGGGTCGGCGTTGGTCATGGCTCTTCGTTCGTGAAGGGGTCATGAGGGAGGGCGCGGCCGGCCCGTCTGGTGCAAACCCATCAAAACGTATCCAGCTCGATCACCGTACAATCGAGTCCGCGTTGCGCCAACGTGCCGCAGGCGGTGTCGACCTGCAACCGCGTGAAAGGGGCGACCCCTACCTCATACAGCAGCCGGCCCTTGCGGAACACCGGCCACACCATCGGCGGCAGGTCGCGATAGGCGCTGCCCGGCCCGGCGGTGAACTCCTTCCAGGCGCGCAGCCCCTCGGTGTAGCTGACATATTCGCCGAGCCTGATGCCGTAGAGCATGCCCGGCTCGACCGGCGGCATGCCCGGCAGCGGATAGGGCGCCACCACCCCGACCAGCCCCTGCACCGGCGCCACCGCGCGGGTTCCGGCGGGCAGGGCAAGGGTAGCCTCGCCGTTCGCGGCGCCGATCAGCGCCACCACGTCGCCCTTGCGCAGGGTGAAGCCGCGCCGCTTGCGGTTGCTCAGGATTTCGGTCGCGGAAATCGGGCCGGCGGCGACGACATAGCCTTCCGCCGGGGTCTGTGCCGCCTTGTCCCAGGCAGCGCGCGGAACGACGGCGGCGCTGCGGTGGGGCAGGGGGGCGTCCGCCGGCTGGCTGGCGGCGGGCTTCGGCGGGCGCGGCCCTTCGCCGCCGATCGCCGGCCGCCCGGTGACCATCAGCGCCGGGTCCAGCGAATCGGCGGGCACATAGCCGATGGGCTGGCCGCCGATGGCGATCTCCGTCCAATAGGTGCCGCGCGGGGTGCCCAGCGCGTTCAGCGCCTTGCCCTGCTTCAGCGTCATCACGATGCGGGCGTCCTCGCTGGGGCCGATCCGCACCTCGATGTCGCGGTTCAGCACCACTTCGCCGGTCAGGGGGGCGCCGATGGCGACGGGGCTCTGCGCCCGCGCCGGTTGGTGAGCCGCCATGATGCCGCCGAGACCGAGGAGGACGGCAAGCGCCGGCAGCAGCGGGCGGAGGATGGGCGTGGCGGTCATGGTGCGGCTTCCGTAGCGGGGGCCGGAGCGTTGTGGCCCGGCGCATGGCGGCCCAGCTTCTGGCGACCGACAAGGTCGTGGATGGCGTCGGCCAGCAAGCGCACCGGCTTGGGCGCGGTGCCGCGGGCGCGGTGCAGGGCGATGTCGATGTCGGGCAGCTCCGGAAATCCCTCTGCCGCACCGATGCGGCGCAGGCTGGGCGGGACGGTGCAGTTTTCCATCGCCGCCACTCCCAGTCCGCCCATCACCGCGCCATGGACGGCGACGACGCTCTTGCTGGTGAAGGCGACGCGCCAGTCGCGGCCGATCCCGTCCAAAGCAGCGACCGCAAGGTCGCGCACGACGCAGCCCTTGGGGAACAGGGCCAGCGGCAGGGGATCGAGGCTTTCCACCGGACGGTGTCCCTGTGGCGGCCCCGATGGAGATACCGGCTCCTGCGGTGGGGCGACCCAGGACACCGGTTCCTGCCGCACCAGTTCGCCGGCGGCCTCCCCGGCCTTGCGGGTGACCAGAGCCAGGTCGTAGCGGCCCTTGTCGATCTCCGCGACCAGATCGGGGCTGTTGTCGCAGATCACCTCCACCATCACCTCGGGATAGGCGGCATTGAAGCGGGCCAGCACCTCCGGCAGCAGCATGGTGGCGTAATCGTCGGGCGTGCCGATGCGGACGCTGGCCACCGTCGGGCTGCGGTGCATCAGCGCCATCACCTCGTCGTTCAGGGTCAGCATGCGCCGGGCATAGGCCAGCAGGAGCTCGCCGTCGCGGGTCATGCGCACGCCGTGGGTGTCGCGTTCGAACACCCGTTTGCCCACCGTGTCCTCCAGCCGGCGCACCTGCTGGCTGACCGCCGCCTGGGTGCGGCCCAGCCTTTCGCCGGCACGGGTGAAGCTGGCGCTGTCGGCAACGGCCACGAAGGCGCGCAGCAGGTCGGTGTCGAGATTGGCGGGCATGGCGGGGGACCGGAAGTTGCCTCCCATTCAACCAGAGCGCCCGCCCATCCGCAACGCCGCCAACTTTCAATGCCGGGGGTCATTACGAATCGTGATGACGGCATAATGCCTATTCGTTTCCAAGGGAATGTCGCGCAGACCATGTTCGGTCTCCAATCGCTTTGGAGTTTCCGACCATGTCCCTGTTCGCCGCCTGGACCAGCGTGGTTCTCGCTGCCGCCCGGATCGATCCGCCCGCGGCACCCCCGCCGACCGTGCCGGAGCCGCGGCGTTTCCGCCTCGCCTACAACCCGCTTCCGGCAGCCGCTCCCGCGCCTGGCCGGCAACCGGTCGCGGAAGAGGCCCCGGCGTCGGTGCGGACCCCGCTGGCGCTTCAGGGACGGCTGTGCCTTGAGAAATAGTAGGGTGTCTGCCTATCCTGCCGCCGATCAGACTGCGGGAGGAGCGGACAATGGCGCGGGTCTATGTGCTGTACACCGGGGGCACCATCGGGTGCGTCACCAATTCCGACGGGGCGCTGGCCCCGGTGCCGGGCCCGGAGTTCGAACGGCTGGTCCTGTCGATGCCCGGCCTGTCCGGTCATGGGGTGCAGGATTACAAGGATCTGACCTGGACCATGGGCTGGTTCGACCGCACGCTCGACAGCTCCAACATGACCCCGGCGGACTGGATCGCCATCGCCCGGCGGCTGCTGTCTGTTTATGACGAGTATGACGGCTTCGTCGTGCTGCACGGCACCGACAGCATGGCCTACAGCGCATCGGCCCTGTCCTTCCTCCTGCCCGGCCTGTCCAAACCGGTGGTGTTCAGCGGGTCGCAGGTGCCGCTGTCCTTCACGCTGAGCGACGCGCTCGCCAATCTGGTCGGCGCCGTCGTGGTGGCGGGAACCCTGCCGGTGCCGGAGGTCTGCGTCTATTTCGACACCAAGCTGCTGCGCGGCAACCGGTCGTCCAAGGTCGATGCCAACCGCTTCGCCGGCTTCGATTCGCCGAACTTCCCGCCGCTCGCCACCGTCGGCAGCGTGGTCGCCCGAAACGAGCCTTACTGGCTGCCGATGCCGGGCCCGGCGGTCTCGCTGGACGAGCCGGACAACCGGGGCAAGCGGCTGGCGGCGCTGGACGCCCAGGCGGCGTCGCTGGCGGAATTCTCCGTCGTCATTCTGTGGCTGTATCCCGGCATCCGGGCCAGCACGGTGTCGGCGATGCTGACCGGCACCAGCCCGGCGGCGAAGGGGGCGGTGCTGCTTGCCTTCGGCGAGGGCAACGGCCCGACCGATCCGGAGTTCCTCGGCGCGCTGTCGGCCGCGGTGAAGGCCGGGGTCGTGCTGATGGACAACACCCAGGTGCAGCGCGGCGCCGTGCTGCCCGGCGCCTACGCCACCGGGCTTGGCGCCATCGGCGCCGTCGGCGCCTATGACATGACGCCGGAGGCCAGCTACGCCAAACTGGTCTGCCTGCTCGCCGGTGGATTGGACGCTGCGACGGTCAAGGCGGAGATGCCCAAGCCGTTGGCCGGCGAACTGACGGTGATCGATTGAGGGTGAATGGCGGTTGAACCGCCTGTCGGGAGGCGCGGGGGCTGTCGACGCCCCCCGCCTCCGCCGGTGGCTTACTGGCCCATGCCGCGCTGGTTCGGCGACATGATGCGCTCGTCCATCGAGCCCTGGCCCATCGAGCCCTGGCCCATCGAGCCCTGGCCCATCGTCCCCTGATTCATGCTGCCCTGGTTCATGGAGCCGGCGCCCATACCGCCCATGGTCCCACCGGTCGAACTGCCGTAGCCGGTGTTGGCCTGGCTGGCATACTGGGCGAGCTGCTGCAGTTCGTTCTGGTCATGCATGATGACGACCTGACGGCCGCGCCGTTCGAAGGATGACGGAGTGAGCATGACGGTCTGGCCGGACTTGGCCATCTTCAGCTCCACCATCGTCTGGCCCTGGGCGTCGGTGGTCACGTTCTGGATCGTGCCGGCGACCGGCCCGCCGTGGCGGTGGACCACCCGCTTGCCGATCATGTCGCGGCTGGCCTGCACATCGCGGGCGCCGGTGTCCATCGTGCCGTTGCCGACCGCGTTGGCCCTGGCGGAGCCGCTGGTCTGGGCGTGGCCCGTCGTGGCGGCGGCCATCAGCATCAGGGCCGGCACCGCGGCGGCGAGAAACTTGCGCATGTCATCCTCCCGGAATTGAACCACAACAGGGGAGGCGCCGCGCAGGCGCGGCACCGGCCCCACGAGGGATGACACCCGAGCGGCCGGTTTGTTTCGCAGGTTGTGCGGAATTGCCGGTCTGCATAAAAAAGGCGGGCCGAGGCCCGCCTTTCCGTATCCTTACTCGTCGCCCATCTTGAGCGCCGCGATGAAGGCGCTCTGCGGGATTTCCACCTGCCCGAACTGGCGCATGCGCTTCTTGCCTTCCTTCTGCTTGTCCAGCAGCTTGCGCTTGCGGCTGATGTCGCCGCCGTAGCACTTGGCAGTCACGTCCTTGCGCATGGCG
>JBKHVJ010000492.1:0-14439 GCA_046570145.1 Alphaproteobacteria bacterium | reverse complement strand
AGCGGCCGACGTCGATCTGCCAGGGAACATCCAGGTCGAAGGCGACCAGATCCGCCGGTCCGCCCTTCACGATGCGGCCGACGGCCAGATCGAGGATCGCCGCCGGGTTCGACGTGACGCAGGCCAGGGCCTTCAACAGCGGCATCTTGCCCTTGTGTACCAGTTCCAGCATCAGCGGGAACAGCGTCTCCAACCCGATCACCCCGGGGGCGGCCTGGGCAAAAGGCAGCCGCTTCTGGTCCTGGTCCTGCGGCACATGGTCCGACGCGATGGCGTCGATGGTGCCGTCGGCCAGACCCTCGACAATGGCCCGGCGGTCCATCTCGCCACGCAGCGGCGGCGACACCTTGGCGTAGGTGCGGTAATCGCCGACATCGGTCTCGGTAAGGGCGAAGTAATGCGGGGCAGTGTCGCAGGTCACTTTCAGCCCGCGCGCCTTGGCGCGGCGGATCAGGTCGACCGACTCGGAGGTGGTGATGTGGGCGAAATGGAGGCGCCCACCGGTCAGCTCGGCCAGCCGCAGGTCGCGCTCGATCATGATGATCTCGGCCTCCCGCGGAATGCCGACGAGCCCGAGGCGCGTGGCGATCTCACCGGAGTTCATCATACCGCCGGAGGCCAATGACGGTTCCTCCGGGTGCTGGACGATCAGCTTGCCGAAGGTTTTGGCATAGCTCAGTGCCCGGCGCATCGTCTTGGCGCTGACGATGGCCTTGGTGCCATCGGTGAAGGCGACAGCACCGGCATGGCTGAGCAGGCCCATCTCGGTGATCTCTTTGCCTTCGGTGCCGCGGGTGGCGGAACCGTAGGCGAAGACCTTGACCAGCCTCACCTCGCGGGCGCGCCGCGCGATGAACTCCAGCCCGGCGACCTCGTCCAGCACGGGGTCCGTGTTCGGCAGCAGCGCCATCGCGGTGATGCCGCCGGCCGCCGCCGCGCGGGACGCGCTCTTGATCGTGTCCTTCTCCTCCTCGCCCGGCTCGCCGATCAGCACGCGCATGTCGACGAGGCCGGGTGCAAGGCACTGGCCGGCCAGATCGACGACCTCGGCCCCCTCGGGCGTGGAGTCGCTGAACAGGCCGGGACCGAAATCGGCGATGGTCTCGCCGTCGACCAGCAGGTCGGCGCGCTCGTCCAACCCCGTCGCCGGATCCAGCAGGCGGGCATTGCGGTAGACGATACGGGCATTCATCGGCGCACTCATCGGGCGGCTCCCGCAAGGTCGGACTGGCGGCGTTCGCGGGTCAGCAGGTCGAGCACGGCCATGCGCACGGCCACGCCCAATTCCACCTGATCGAGAATCATGGAGCGCTTGAGGTCGTCGGCGACCTCCGAATCGATCTCGACGCCGCGGTTCATCGGACCGGGATGCATGATGACCGCATCGGGCTTCGCCACCTCCAGCTTCTCGTAATCGAGGCCATAGAAGTAGAAGTACTCTCGGGTGGACGGAACGTACTGGCCGCTCATCCGCTCGGTCTGCAGGCGCAGCATCATCACCACGTCCGCGTCGCGCAGGCCGGTCTTCATCGAATGATGGACCTCGACGCCCAGCCGCTCGATCTGCGAGGGCAGCAGGGTCGGCGGCGCCACGCAGCGAACCCGCGCCCCCATGGCGTTCAGCAGGTGGATGTTGGAACGCGCGACGCGGCTGTGCAGGATGTCGCCGCAGATCGCCACGATCAGCCCGTCCAGGCGGCCAAGGCGGCGGCGAATCGCCAGCGCGTCGAGCAGGGCCTGCGTCGGGTGCTCGTGGTGGCCGTCGCCGGCGTTGATGACGGAGCAATTGACCTTGTCGGCCAGCAGCTTCACCGCGCCCGAATCCGCGTGGCGGACCACCAGCGCGTCCAGGTGCATGGCGTTCAACGTCATCGCGGTGTCGATCAGGGTCTCGCCCTTCTTCACCGAACTGCTGTCGGTCGACATGTTGATGACGTCGGCGCCCAGCCGCTTTCCGGCCAGCTCGAAGCTGGTGCGGGTGCGGGTGGAATTCTCGAAGAACAGGTTCACCTGCGTGCGGCCGTCCAACAGATTGGACTTCTTCACGGGGCGGCGGTTCTGCTCGACATAGCCGTCGGCGAGGTCGAGGATCTGGGTGATCTCGCCGGCCCGCAGCCCCTCGATACCGAGGAGATGGCGGTGCGGGAAGACCGTGTCGGGGGACGGGTTCGCGCTCATGGGCGCGGACTATAGGAGCGGTCCGGCACGCCCGCAAGCCGTTCAAGACGACGGCTCGATACAGGACTTTTCCCGCGACTTTCAGCCTGTCCCTGCCTCTTCGAACAGCCAATCGCGGAAGGCCTTCACCTTGGGCCGGGAAAAGTAATGGGGGGGCGCCACCACGTAATAGGCGAGGCTTCCCGGCAGCCGCACCTCGAACAGGCGGACCAGCCGTCCGGCGGCGATGTCGTCCGCCACCAGCACCCCGCGGGCAAGCGCGATGCCATGGCCGTTGATCGCTGCCTGCAGCGTAAAGGACGAATCGTCGAATCGCAGGCCGCGTTCGGTGTCCACCCCGTCGATTCCCGCCGCCCGGCACCACACCGCCCAGGAGATGTTGTAGTCGTCGTGCAGCAAGGTGTGATGCCGCAGATCCTCCGGATTCACCAGCGGCCGGTCGCCGGAAAGCAGAGACGGGTGGCCGACCGGGAAGATATCCTCCGTCAGAAGGCGCTCCACCCGCAGGTCGGGCCACAGCCCGTTGCCGAAGCGGATGGCCAGATCGACATCGTGGCGGGCAAAATCCACCATCTGCGCCGTGCTGTGCACCCGCACATCCATCTCCGGATGGCGTTTCTGGAATCGCATCAGCCGCGGAACCAGCCATTTCGAGGCGAAGCTGGGCATGGTGGAGATGGTCAAGGTGCCGCTGCTGTCGGCGCGGATCAGCCGGTCGGTCGCCTGGGACAGCGTGTCCATCGCTTCACGCACCGGCGGCAGGTAGCTCTGCCCGGCCTCGGTCAAGGCCAGCGCCCGGTTCATTCGGCGAAACAGCGGTAATCCGAGCCATTCCTCCAGCGCCTTGATCTGGTGGCTGACGGCAGCCTGCGTCACATGCAGCTCTTCCGCGGCTTTTGTGAAGGAAAGATGGCGCGCGGCGGCTTCGAAGGCGCGCAGCGCATTCAGCGGGGGCAGGCGGCGGGACATGCTGGGAGGGACCGGGGGTGTGGTTTCGGATTAGAAGAGCTAATCGATTCTATGAGAAACCGTCGTTTGTCGGCAAGCGGCCTCTGCCCCATCCTCAACTCCACAAGCAAGACACACGAACCGGAGCGGCGAGGCGGATGCCCCGCTCCCTTCCCCGGAGGAGACCGGATCATGGCAAAGGCTACGCAGTCGTTCCTCTCCAGCACCGACCTGTCCCACCGCACTCCTGTCGGAGAGGGCAGGGGCGCTGGTCACTGGATGATCGCCCTGTTCGACCGCTTCGCGACCTGGAGCGAGCGGCGGCGCCAGCGGCGGGCGCTGGAAGCTCTGCCCGACCATCTGCTGTCCGACATCGGCATCTCCCGCGCCGATGCGGAGCAGGAAGCCCACAAGCCCTTCTGGCAGGGCTGACCCGGTGGCCGGCACGTCTAGCGTCGTGACGGAGCAGGGCAGGGAGGAGGATCGGATCTGGACCGGCGGATGCCTGTGCGGTGGCGTGCGCTACGCCATCGATGTCCAGCCGGAGCCGATCTCCTTCTGCCACTGTGCCCAGTGCCGCCGCCAGCACAGCCATGTCGGCGCTTATACCGGAGTGCCGCGTGCGGCGTTGCGTCTGCTCAACGACGCGACGCTGACGTGGTACGCCTCTTCCAGCCACGCACGCCGCGGCTTTTGCGCGTGTTGCGGTGCAGGGCTGTTCTGGGAGGCGCTGGAGCAGGATCCGGCGGATGGCGAACCGCGCATCACTGTGACCGCCGGCAGCCTTGACGATGCGTCCGGTCTGCGGGTGGAGCGGCACATCTTCGTCGACCACAAGGGCGCCTATTACGACATCGGCGACGACGGCGTCGAACGCCGGTCCAGCACGGGAGAGGTCGTGGCATGAGCGGCAGCGAGAACGGGCGGGAATGCAGCGGTGGGCAGGGGACGGCACTGTCCGGTGGCTGCCTGTGTGGCGGCGTGCGTTTCCTGCTGGCCGAGCGGCCGGACGGGGTGGTCACCTGTCATTGCGGGCAATGCCGCCGCTTTCATGGCCACATGGGCGCCTACATCACCGTTCCACGCGACACAGTCGTCTTCGACGCGGACAAGACATTGTCTTGGTACCGCTCGTCCGACTTCGCGGAGCGGGGCTTCTGCGGCCGTTGCGGCTCCTCC
This sequence comes from Alphaproteobacteria bacterium, assembly GCA_046570145.1. Taxonomy (GTDB): domain Bacteria; phylum Pseudomonadota; class Alphaproteobacteria; order Azospirillales; family Azospirillaceae; genus Azospirillum. The sequence continues at coordinate 10,134 of JBKHVJ010000492.1, read as the reverse complement.
CTGTTCTGGAAGGGCGACGGCAAGTCCGAGATAGAGATCGCCGCCGGCAGCCTGGACCAACCGACCGGACTGAAGACGCTCCGCCACGGCTATGTCGAGGGCAAGGCCGATTACTATGAGATCACCGACGGGCTGGAGCGGTTTCCCGGCTCGTCGGAGACCGAGTAAAACCAGGCGGTCACGGATGATCCGGTGAGGGGCGAGGGCGGCCGCATCCGCCAAGGATGCGCGTTTCCGTCGCAGGTGCGTTGCAGCATCCGCGGAGGCCTTTTGTTTGACCTCCGGCGGATGGGGTGAGAATGATTCTCACAAGCAACGCTCCTTCCAGCCCCGAGGTACCCCGCGAATGCGCCGTCGATCGCTGCTTTCCGCTGCCTGCGCCATCGCCCTGACCGGTGCCGTCCTGATCCCCACCGGTGCCGCACGCGCAGACGACATGGTGACCATCGTCATCAAGGACCACAGGTTCGAGCCGGCGGAGGCGAAGATCCCCGCCAACAAGCGCGTGACCCTGCTGGTCGACAACCAGGACGCCACGTCGGAGGAGTTCGAAAGCAACGAGATGAAGGTCGAGAAGATCGTCGGCGGGCGCAAGCAGATCAAGGTGATGGTCGGCGCGCGGAAGCCCGGGCGCTATCCATTCTTCGGCGAGTTCCACGAAGCGACGGCGCAAGGCGCCGTGATCGCCGAGTGACGCGGTCCTGACCGCCCGCAAGTACCGGAGACGACCATGCTCGCCAGCCTGATCATTGTGTTTCGCGAGGTCCTGGAAGCGGGCCTCATCGTCGGCATCGTGCTGGCCGCGACCCAGGGAGTGGTCGGGCGCGGGCGCTGGATCGCGCTCGGCATCGCCGGCGGCATCGTGGGCTCCTGCGTCGTCGCCGCCTTCGCCGATGCCATCAGCGTGCTGTTCGCCGACACCGGGCAGGAGCTGTTCAATGCCGGCGTCCTCCTGATCGCGGTGGTGATGCTGGCCTGGCACAATGCCTGGATGGCGCAGCATGGCCGCGAACTGGCCCGCGACATGAAGGCAGTCGGCCATGCGGTGCGGAGCGGCGAGAAGTCGCTGGCGGCGCTGGCGATCGTCATCGGCGTGGCGGTGCTGCGCGAGGGGTCGGAGGTCGTGCTGTTCCTGACCGGCATCCTGGCGTCGGAAGAGGGAGGCATCGCCACCGTCGCCGTCGGCGGTCTTGGCGGCATGGCGCTGGGTGCGATGGTGTCCGTGCTTCTCTATGCCGGTCTGGTGCAGATCCCCACGCGCCATCTGTTCTCCACCACCACATGGCTGCTGACCCTGCTGGCCGCCGGCATGGCCGCCACGGTGGTCAATTTCCTGGCGCAGGCCGGCATCCTGATGGCGGGCGGCACCATCCTGTGGGACAGCTCCGGCATCCTGCGCGATAACAGCCCGATCGGACAGGCCCTGCATGTGCTGGTCGGCTACACCGACCGCCCGACCGAGGCGCAACTGATCGCCTACGTCGCGGTGGTCGCGGGAATCCTGCTGCTGACCCGTTGGGCTGCCCGCGGCTCCTTCCGCATGGCCAGCCCGGCCCGGTGAATCAATAGACCGAGTGATTCAATAGACACAAGGTATAGCCGGGCTGACGGTTAAGCGTCTGGTATCGGCCCTTGAAATCACGCCATAGTCCCCCGGTGACAGATGAACGGCGGGGGACATGGCGGAACTGGTGACGTTGGTCGTGCTGCTGGCGGCGATGGTGGTCGCGGTGCCGGTGGCAAAAAGGTTCGGGTTCGGCGCGCCGCTCGGCTATCTTGCCGCCGGTCTGGCCGTGGGGCCGGCGGGGCTGGGGCTGGTCACCAATGTGTCGGCGATTGCCCATGCCTCGGAACTCGGCGTCGTGATGCTGCTTTTCCTGATCGGACTGGAATTGCGGCCGGCCCGCCTGTGGGTCATGCGCAAATCGGTGCTGGGGTTGGGCGGGGCGCAGGTGGCGGTCACCGGCGCTCTCATCGCGGGATTGTGCGGCTGGGGCCTGGGTCTTGCGTGGCCGACCGCAGTGGTGCTCGGCTTCGGCTTCGCCCTGTCCTCCACCGCCATGGCGCTGCCGATGATGGCGGAACGCGGATTGCTCGCGAACCAGTCGGGCCGCAACGCCTTTTCCGTCCTGCTGTTCCAGGATCTCGCCATCATTCCCGCCGTGGCCCTGCTGCCCCTGCTGGGCAACGGCACCGTGCCGCAGGCCGACGGGGCGTGGCTGGCGGTCGGCAAGGCGGTGGTCGCCGTGGTGGTCGTGCTGATTGGCGGGCGCTATCTGCTGCGTCCGATCTTCCGCGCCGTCGACCGGGCGGGGGCCCCGGAGATCTTCACCGCCACCGCCCTGCTGATCGTCATCGGCACCGCCGTGCTGATCCAGGAGGCCGGGCTGTCCATGTCGCTGGGCGCCTTCATGGCCGGCGTGTTGCTGTCCGATTCCGAATACCGGCATGAAGTGCAGGCCGATATCGAGCCTTTCGAAGGGCTTCTGCTCGGCCTGTTCTTCGTTTCCGTGGGAATGGGAGCGGATATCCCGGCCTTGCTCCAGCACCCGATCCGCTTCCTCGGCCTCGCCCTGGCGCTGCTGGTGGTGAAGGCGCTGGTGATGCTGGCGCTTGCCCGCATCGCCGGGGTGCCGTGGGCCGGTGCGATGCGGATGGCGACGGTGCTGAGCCAGGGTGGCGAATTCGGCTTCGTGCTGTTCGGGCTGGCGGTCGCAGGTGGAGCCATGGCGGGGGAACAGGCATCGGCGGCCATGCTGGTGGTCACCCTGTCCATGCTGGCCACGCCCTTCCTGTTCGCAGCGGAGGAGCGCTGGCTCGCGCCGCGGCTGATGACGGCGAAGCCCAAGCGCCCCTTCGACTCGCCGCCCGACGACAACCCGCGGGTCATCATCTGCGGTTTCGGCCGGGTGGGGCAGGTGGTCGGCCGCGTGCTGCGGATGCGCGGCATTCCCTTCACCGCGCTGGAGCAGAGCGCCGCACAGGTCGATTTTGTCCGCAAGTTCGGCAGCCAGGCCTATTACGGCGATCCGACCCGGGTGGAGCTTCTGCGCGCCGCCGGGGCGGACAAGGCAACTCTGCTGGTGGTGGCGCTCGACGACATGGAGCAGTCGCTGCGTGTGGTGGAGATGGCGAAGCGCCATTTCCCCAACCTGACCATCTTCGCCCGTGCCCGCAACCGCCGCCATGTCCATCATCTGATGGACCGCGGTGTAGCCCACATCGTGCGCGAGACCTTCGATTCCAGCCTGCGCATGACCGGCGACGTGCTGCGTCAGATGGGGCTGCCTGAAGGGGAGGTGACGCGGACGCTCGACACCTTCCGCGCCCACGACGAACGCACCCTGATCCGCCAGCATGCCGTCCACAATGACGAGACCAAGCTGATCCAGACATCCCGCGATGCAGCGGCGGAGCTTCAGTCGCTGTTCGAGGCGGACCGCGAGGACGATATGGACGGCGAGGCCCAGGCGAGGGCCAAGGCCTAGCCGATCAGCAGGCTGTCGTCGCTGATCTCCGCCCCGCCGCGCTGCTTGGCGAACAGCGCCAGCAGGTGCGGGACGTCCAGGCCGGCGCGCTCGTCGCCGGCCACGTCCAGCACGACACGGCCCTCGTGCAGCATCAGCGTGCGGTCGCCATAGTCCAGCGCCTGCCGCATGGAATGGGTGACCATCAGCGTGGTCAGCCGGTTGTCGCGGACGATGCGCCGGGTCAGGTCCAGCACGAAGTCGGCGGTGGCAGGATCCAGTGCGGCGGTGTGCTCGTCCAGCAGCAGGATCTTGGAGCCCGCCAGCGTCGCCATCAGCAGGCTGACCGCCTGACGCTGACCGCCCGACAGCAGGCCCATGCGGTCGTGCAGCCGGTTCTCCAGCCCCAGGCCGAGTGCCGCGATGCGGTCGCGGAAGCCCTTGCGCCGGTCACTGCCAAGCGCGAGGCCCAGGCCACGCCGCCGCCCGCGGGCGGCGGCGAGCGCCATGTTCTCCTCGATGGTCAGGGCGGCGCAACTGCCGGCCATCGGATCCTGGAAGACGCGGGCGACCAGTCCGGCACGGCGCGGCGTGTCCCAGCGGGTGACGTCGGTGCCGTCGATCGAAATGCGCCCCTGCTCCGCCAGCACGTCGCCGGCCAGCGAGCCGAGGAAAGTCGACTTGCCGGCGCCGTTGGAACCGATGACGGTGACGAACTCGCCCTCCGGAATGGTCAGGTCGATGCCGCGCAGCGCATGCTTCTCCAGCGGCGTGCCGCGGCCGAAGGTGACGTGGATGTCCTCGACGACGATCATTTGGCGGCACTCGGATTGCGGGGCGCGCTGCGGGACGCCTTGGCCTTCAGGCGCGGCAGGATCAGGGCGACGGCGACCAGCACCGCCGTAACCAGATTGAGGTCGGAGGCCTGCAGGCCGATGCTGTCGGCCGACAGCGCCACCTGCACCGCCAAGCGATAGAGGATCGATCCGGCGACACAGCCGATCAGCGCCAGCGCCAGGGCGCGGGCGGGCAGCACCGTCTCGCCGACGATCACTGCGGCGAGGCCGACCACGATGGTGCCGATGCCGGTGGTGACGTCGGCAAAGCCGTTGGTCTGGGCGAACAGGGCGCCGGCAAGGCCGGTCAGCCCATTGGACAAGGCGATGCCGGCATAGACGTGGCCGTCGGTGTCGACGCCCTGGGCGCGCGCCATCCGGGCATTCACGCCGGTCGCCCGCATCGCCAGCCCGAACTCGCTGGCCAGGAAGCGGGCCAGCAGCAGGACCACCACCGCCACGATGAGGCCGACCACCAGCGGACGGACGATATGGTCCGGAATGCCGAGGCCGTAGAAGGGGGTCAGTACGGTGTCCTGCATCAGCAGCGCCACGTTCGGCCGCCCCATCACCCGGAGATTGACGGAGAACAGCGCGATCATCGTCAGGATGCTGGCGAGCAGATGCAGAATCTTGAAGCGCACGTTCAGCGTCGCCGTGACCAGACCGGCCACCGCGCCGGCCAGCGCCGCGGCGAGGCTGGCGATCCAGGGATTGACGCCGGCGATCAGCAGCACCGCGCAGACGGCCGCGCCCAGCGGGAAGCTTCCGTCGACCGTCAGGTCGGGGAAGTCCAGGATGCGGAAGGACAGATAGACGCCGATGGCGACCAGCGCATAGACGAGGCCGATCTCGATGGCGCCGAAGAGGGCGATTTCGGTCATTGCGGTGCTTTTGTTAGGTGCAGGCACTTGCCCCCAACCCAACCCTCCCCCGCTCCGCAGGGGAGGTTAGGTGGGGTCAATCGGCAGCAGCCTTACTGCCCGACCACCTTCGTCGCGCGCTTCACCACCGCCTCGGGCAGGGTGACGCCCATCGCGGCGGCGGACTTCGGGTTGACGAACAGGTCTGTGCCCTTGGCGAGCGCAACCGGCAGGTCGCCGGGCTTCTCGCCCTTCAGGACGCGGGCAACGATGGCGCCGGTCTGCTTGCCGACCTGGAAGTAATCGAAGCCGATGGAGGCCACCGTGCCGCGGGACACGCTGTCGGTGTCGGCGGAGAAGATCGGCAGCTTGGCCTGCTGACCGACGGCGATCACGCTCTCCAGCGCCGAGACGACGGTGTTGTCGAGCGGGATGTAGACGGCATCGGCCTTGCCGACGAGGCTGCGCACCGCCGGCTGGGCATCCGACGATTTCGGGACGGAGGCTTCGACGACGCTCAGGCCCGCCTTCGCGGCTTCGTCCTTCAGCGCCTTGACCAGCACGACGGAGTTCGGCTCGCCGGGGTTGTAGAGCACGCCGATGCGCTTGGCCTGCGGCACGATCTCGCGGATCAGGGCGACATGCTCGGCCACCGGAGCCATGTCGGACAGGCCGGTGATGTTGGCGCCGGGCTTGTCCATCGACTTCACCATCTGGGCCGACAGCGGATCGGTGACCGCGGTGAAGACGACCGGAATGTCGCGGGTCGCCGCCGCCACCGCCTGGGCCGAGGGGGTGGAGATCGGCACGATCACGTCGGGGCGCGACCCGGCGAACTGGCGGGCGATCTGGGCGGCGGTGGCCGGGTTGCCCTGCGCACTCTGGTACTCGACCTTCAGGTTCTGGCCCTGGACGAAGCCGGCCTCCTTCAGCGCCTCCACCACGCCGTCGCGCGTCGCGTCGAGCGCCGGGTGCTGGACGATGGCGGTGATGGCGACGGTCTTGCTCTGCGCCAGCGCCTCGACCGGGGCGGCGAACGGACCGACGAAGGCGGCGAGTGCCGCGGCGGCGCACAACAAACGGGTGAAGGACATGGCTGCGGATCTCCTGGACACGGAAGGCCTTCCCCCTAGACCGCGCCGGCCCTGCCGTCAACTCGGCAGCAGGGCGCGGGTGGCCGGGGATGGAACATTTGGAACGCTATGAAACATATTCCGCAGACTGTTCCACTGTTTCATAGAGTGGGCGATCCATCATGTCCCTCCACAGCCGCAACCGGTCCGTACCGTCATACCACGAGCCGGGACTCTGGATAAGGACAGCCTGGAAAATGCGCCACTTCCGCCATGGAGGGACTGGCATGGCCGACCCGCCCGCAATCGGGGGTGTGGTTTGGCAGGTAAGAAGCTATATTGTCCACAGCACGGAAGGAGTGGTCATGACCGTTGGAACCGAAGCGGCCCCGTCGAAGTTTCTCGCGTCCTTCCGCGGCCTGATCGGCTGCTGCCCCAACTGCGGGCAAGGCCGGCTGCTGCGGAACTTCCTGAAGCCGGTCGACCGCTGCGCCGCCTGCGGCGAGGCCTATGGGCATCTGCGCGCCGACGACGCGCCGCCCTGGATGACCATCCTGATCGTCGGTCACATCGTCATCCCGGCCCTGCTGTCGGTCGAACAGAGTTACGAACCGCCGACCTGGGTGCATCTGGCAGTGTGGCCGCTGCTGACCCTGGTGCTGACACTGATTCTGCTGCCGCGCTGCAAGGGCCTGGTGCTGGGGCTGCTGTGGAGCACCGGTGCACCGGGGTCGGAACAGGCCTGACCACAGGCAGCGCTACGGCTTGAAATGGAACGACTAGAAATTGAAAACGGCACCGCGCGGCGTCGCACGGTGCCGTTTTCCTCACCTATGGCTGGACCTTCGACCTGAACCCGCCGCCGGGCGGGTGGATCGGTCAGCGGGCGCTCGGGCTCAGCGCCGCCGGGCCGTGATGGTCACGGTCGCCGGACAGGGTGGCGCGCAGCCTGCCGAACAGTTCGCGCAGGTAATCGGCGCGCATCTGGCGGGCGGCCAGCATGATTTCTTCGTGGCTGCGGGGATCGCGGACTTCGTTGAAAAGCGTGTTCATGGCTCTGGGAATCTCCACGTGAGGTGAGAGACGTCCACTCCCTTGGAATTTGTTTGCCTTGTGAGGCTTAAGATAGGGCAGAGCCGCTGCCCTAAGAAGCGCAGTCCACGCAATGCCGCCTGACGTTTTCCGTATCAGCTTCCCCAATTAACGGAGGTGCGAACTATTGTCGCAGGCCATGGTCGGTCAGCCTTCGACAATAGTTCGGCTTCCCGATTATTTGCGGTCCCGCGCGCCATCCACGGCAACATTCCGGTCGGAAACGATCCGATCGTCGGGCGCCCCCTCCCTTTGCCCCGCAGCTTGCCCCATCGGGTGATCGGGCTGGCGCGGCGGCAGCGGGCCAGTGCCGAGGCCGCTTGCCTCCTCGCTGCCGGGGATGCCGAAATCCTCGTCGGGCTGGTCGATGGGACCGCCGGCGCCGGGTCCGACGATGCGCTGGAATCCTTCGATCTCTTCATCGACGTCCAGGTGATCGCGCGTTTCCCGGATGTCGAGCGGAATGGGACGTTCGTCGATGCCGCCACTGTCGCTGGGTCCGGTGGCGTTGCCGATGTTCCTGTCCTCGCGGGGCCGGTCATCACCGGTCCGGTCCGTGGCGTCGCGGCTGTCGATCTTGCGGTCGTTGGAGGCCATGGGCGCTCTCCCGTCTGCTGTGTGAGGTCTCGGTCTTCCTCAACAGGGGGGAAGCGCGCTCGTCACCCCATGCAGATCGAACCAGCCGCCGACGCTGTGGCGCAGGTCATGCCGACGGTCCTGTTCCGGCGCCGGGGCGATGTCCCACAGCCAGGACATGTCGGGCGCGGGCAGGGGAAGGCCCCAGGTCGACTCCTCCACCTCCGTCACGGTACCGCGGTGCAGCCAGGAACTCTCGATGTCCGTGTACAGTGCCGCCTGCTCCGCGATATCGGCGAGCCAGTACAGATGCCCCTGGGCCATGCGCCGGGCGAAGGCCAGCCTTTCCGCATCCGGTGTGTGCGGCGCGCGGCGATTCACCGCCTCCAGCGGCAGAAGCGGCAGCTGGGACAGCAGGTTGCAGGACAGGGCGAAGCGGAAGGGCTCGCCGTCGATCAACGGCGGATCGAATCCGTCGGGCAGGGGAGCGCCGCGGTCGAGTGCCTCGGCGAGAGGCGCGAGGGCGCCGCTGACATCCAGTTCCACCAACCGAACGTTCGGCAGACCGGCGGCGCGGCGGCGGACCGCCCGGCTGTGGAGCATGTCCACCAGCACCACCTGGTCGAATCGCGCGGTCAATGTTTCCAGGGGCACTTCGATCAGCAGCCCCGATCCGGCGACCAGGGCCCGTCCGCCCGGCTCCACCCGCTGGATCGCCCGATCGACGAAGCGGTGGCATGCGGCCACATGAGGCGCCCAGGCCCGCCGCTGCCGCCGGTAGCGGGCGCCGAGCGCCACCATCTCCGCCAGATAGCCGAAGCGGCGGGCCAGCGGTTGGCACGGCGTGGTCAGATATTCGATCGCTTCGCGCAGCATGGCCGGTCGCTTCTCCCCCTTGACCCGCGGCGGTGGCAAGGTACCTATGGCGGCATGGTCGAGATCAAGAGGAAAGCGGCCCTGGTCACCGGGGCCGGCAAGCGCATCGGGCGGGCCATCGCGCTCGATCTGGCGGGGCAGGGGTGGGACGTCGCCGTCCATTACCGAAGCTCCCGCCAGGAGGCCGATGCCGTCGTCGCGGAGATCGGACGGGCGGGCGGCAGGGCCATGGCCTTTGCCGCCGACCTGGACCGCGAGGCGGAGGTGAAGGCGCTGGTGCCTGCGGTCACCGAACGGCTGGGTCCGCTGACCCTTCTGGTCAACAACGCCTCCCGGTTCGAGCGCGACGAGGTCGCCGACGTCACCCGCGAATCGTGGGACGCGCATATGGAGGCGAACCTGCGTGCGCCCTTCGTGCTTTCGCAGGATTTCGCCTCACGGTTGCCGGAGAACGAAGGCGGTCTGATCGTCAACATCATCGACCAGCGCGTCTGGAATCCGACTCCGCATTTCGTCTCCTACACCCTGTCCAAGATGGGTCTGTGGGCGCTGACCCGCACGATGGCGTTGGCGCTCGCTCCGCGCATCCGTGTCAACGGCATCGGTCCCGGTCCCATTCTGCGCAACGACCGCCAGACCGAGGAGGAGTTCTCCGCCCAGTGGGGCTCGACCCCGCTCAAGCGTGGGAGCACCCCGGAGGAAATCTGCGCTGCCATCCGCTTCCTGATTGCCGCCCCGGCGGTGACCGGCCAGATGATCGCGCTGGACGGTGGGGAGCATCTGGGATGGGCGCAGCCGACGCATGGCTTCGTACCCAACGAATAGATGCCTGTTACAAGTCGGAAACAGCACTGAGCCAAGCCGGAAAGAGCGGGACCATCGCCCCGGCGTCCCTGCCGCCAGAAAAATGACCGCGCGTTTTACACAGGTGCCCCACCCCGCGCAAGAGGCGCCTGCGACCCCGCGACAATTTTGTAGCGGCGCGCCAATTCCGATCCTTGACTCCACCCTGACCTAAGGAAATCAATGGGTTGACGAAAATGCCTAAAAAATAGGCGGAAGCACGGGAGCCCTTGCGGCGCCTAGCTCCGGATGAGCTACCCCCTCCGTTATCGACAAACTTATCCACAGGTTTCGTGGATATTCTTCCGGATAGGTGAGTCGCTCCATTTGTTCCCTCCCTGTGCCCAACGGTTGACCGGCGCCGGCCGCTCGACGACATTCTGGTCATGTCCGAAACGCATTCCTCCGACCCCCAGGCTCTTGTCGCCGCAGAGCCGGCAGACGCTGCCGACGCCATCTCCTCTGCCGATGCGACGCCCGACGAAAGCGGTGCCGTACGGCCGAAGCG
>JBKHVJ010000491.1:0-2425 GCA_046570145.1 Alphaproteobacteria bacterium | reverse complement strand
GCCGGGAGAACATGCGAACGGCCCGCCACGAAAGGCGGGCCGTTCGCATGTCCGGCGGATGCGCCCGTCAGGCGGGGCGGTCTTCCGTGCGGCAGGTCTTGATGCCCAGCAGCGTGTAGGCCGGGCAGAAGCCGACGAACGCCGTCAGCAGCGGCACCAGCCCGACCAGCCCCCACAGGGTCTGCGGTCCGACGACGGTCAGCGAAATCAGGATCAACCCGACGATGGCGCGCAGCGCGCGATCCACCGGGCCCACATTGCGGCAATTCATGACGGCACCTGTCGTGTTTGTGCGGTGATGTCCACCGCTCTACGCCTGGGCCATCCTTCCGTCTGTGATGGAATCACACTGGGAAGCGCAGTGTCGGTCGGCCCGCGGGCCGGGCACGCTCAAAGCCGGGCAATCTTCAAGAAACTGGATCATTCGCCGCTCGATCCGCAGCAGAACTTCGCGGGCGGGCAGGTTGTGGCATGTGCGGCTATGGTTGCGGATTTGTCGAATCGCGCAGACGGCGGCGGTATCGTGACGGCACGGCATGACGCAATCCTCCGTCAAAAGGATGAGTCACGATATCCTGTTTTGCATATCCTATAAAGTATGAAAGTGGGCATACAAACTTTTTGCTACACGCAATAAGCCATATGTCACTGACCTGCCAGCGCCCCCAGCGCCGCCGGGTCCAGCACCTCGATCCGTCCGCGCGACAGGGCCACGAGGCCGCGGCGTTCGAACTCCTTCAACTGGCGGCTCACCACTTCGCGCGCGGTGCCCAGCTCCACCGCCAGCGCCTGATGCGTGATGTCCAGCCCGCCGGCACCATCGCGCCGGTCGGCCAGGAAGCGGGCGAGGCGCAAATCGACGCGGCCGAAGGCGACCTCTTCGATCAGCATCATCATGCCGGTCAGCCGGTTGCCGAAGGACGCGAAGACGAAGTCGCGGAAGGCGGCGGAGCGGGCCACCAGATCGTGGAAGGGGCCGGCCGCCAGCGCCACCGCGTCGATGTCGGTCTCCGCCACCGCCTCGGCGCTGTAGGGATTGTCGGTCAGCAGGCAGGCGGTGGTGACGATGCAGGTCTCTCCGCGGGAAACGCGGTACAGCACGATCTCGCGCCCGGTTTCCGACGCCATCTGCACCCGGACGGCGCCATCCAGCACCATCATGAAGGTGTGACACCGGTCGCCGGCACGGAACAGGACGGTTCCGCGCGGAACGTTCACCCGCCGCCCGGCGTTGCCCAGACAGGTTGCCGAGTCCGGTTCGAGCCTGGCCAGCGTGGGGAAGAGCGTGGGGATCAGCGCGGCCCAGCCCGCTCGTTCGACCGCTCGTTCGCCCGCTCGTTCGTTCGTCATGGAACCTGTCCTTCCGAGTAACCCCCATTATCCCCCCTCCTGCCCCCGCGGTCCATACTGCACTGCAACAGGGTCAGGAAGGCTACCCACTGCGCGCCCATTGCTCGCCGCATGCACTGGATGGCCGATGCAACGGCTGGACTAACACTGCGTTTCAGCCAATCGGACGAACCGCCGAGCCTGCCCGCCGGACAGCAGCCACTGTCCGAAACGGCGGATCGGGCAATCGGACGGTCCTATGGCCGCGCTTTTGGTCGTTACGCGAGGAGGACCCCTTGGCCACCCAGGAACTTCAGGAACAACCCCGACGCAATAACCCTGAGTCTCGGCGGGGTCCAGGTTCCGTCTCCCCCGGTATCTCTTACGATCTGTCGGCCAGTGCCGCCAGCGCGGTGCGCCGGACCACCGGGCTGCTGCGGCGGCACAAGCTGCTGATCGGCACGGTGATCGTGGTCGGCACCGGACTGGCGGTCCTCGCCGCGTTCCGGATGACGCCGCTCTACACGGCCGAGACCCTGATCATGGTCGAGCACCGCAAGAACACCGTCCTCAATTTCGAGGGCGTGGTGTCCGACATGACGCCCGACATCAGCTCCCTGCAGAGCGAGGTCGCCATCCTGAAGTCGCCGGCCTTCGCCGAGAAGGTGGTGGCGAAGCTGAAGCTGATGAACGATCCGGAATTCAACGCCTCGCTGCGGCCGCCGCCCCCCGGCTGGGTGGCGGCGTTGAACCCGCGCAACTGGATTCCCGACAGCTGGAGGCAGACCAGCGGCGTGCCGCTGTCGCCCGAGGAGATCGAGCGCAACCATCTGACCTCCGTGGTCAACGAGGTGCTCGACAACACGGCGGTCCGGCCGCAGGGCCGCTCCTACGTCATCGCCGTCAGTTTCGACAGCGAGGATCCGCGCAAGGCCTCCCTGATCGCCAACACCATGGCCGACCTCTATCTGGTCGACCAGCTCGACGAGAAGTTCAAGGCGTCCAAGCGCGCCACCCAATGGCTGGAAGAGCGGCTGGCCGACCTGCGCCGGGAAGCGCAGACCACCGGCGACGCGGTGGAGAAATACCGGACCCA
>JBKHVJ010000490.1:0-12846 GCA_046570145.1 Alphaproteobacteria bacterium | reverse complement strand
TCGCCCGTGATGCGACGCGACCACCAGCCGGCAAGCCCTTCCTTCAACGGTTCAGGCTTGCCCAGTCCTGAGAACGGGTTCCGTTCCGTATCGCGAATCAGGTCGTTGACCTTCTTCAACACGGCCCGGTCATTCTTCTGCCAGTATAAATAATCCTCCCAAGCGCCGTCAGTCCAAACCTTCTTCATTCAGAATGTCCCGCTCGATGCCTTTGCCAGCATCAAGTTGGGCGATGCCCTTGAGCAGCCGCTCCGCATTCTTCGGACTTTTCAGGAGATGAAGCGTCTCCATCAGACCTTCGAACTCTTCTTCGGAAATCATCACCACCGACCGTCCCTTCTGACGGGTGACGGTCAGCGGCGCGCGGCTGTCACAGACCTCGTCCATTACGCTGGCAAGATTGTTTCTGAGGTCGGTGTAGCTGATGTGTCCCATGCTAGGTGCCTACTTAGTGAGGGCGACAGCGCAGGATCCGGTACACCGCGGGAGCCCGACGTCGCTGACTGAATGTACAGAAATATGGACATAAATCAAGTGCGGTCCATTATAGCCACGCTCTCCCCTGGAACCCCGTCCGCAAACCGGCTAAGAACCTTTCGCACGCGCAACAGAACTGCAACGCGAAAGCTCGTTTCCCGTCGATGATCGAACTCCGGTCCGTCACCCACGCCTATGGCGACCGTCCCGTCCTGCATGACCTGACGCTGCGGCTGGCGGAGCGGCGAATCGCCATTCTCGGCGGCAACGGCTCGGGCAAGAGCACGCTGGCGCGGCTGCTGAACGGGCTGATCGTGCCGACCGCCGGCAGCGTCGCCGTCGACGGGCTCGACACGCGGACCGACGGGCGCGCGGTGCGCCAGCGGGTCGGCTTCGTCTTCCAGAATCCCGACACCCAGATCGTCTATCCGACGGTGGAGGAGGACATCGCCTTCGGGCTGAAGGCACGCAAGCTACCGAAGGACGAGATCGCCCGCCGCGTCGCCGGGGCGCTGGAGCGCTACGGCCTCGACCGCTACCGCCACCAGCCTGCCCATCAGATGAGCGGCGGCGAGAAGCAGTTGCTGGCCATCGCCGGGGTACTGGTGCTGGAACCGGCCTATGTGATCTTCGACGAACCGACCACCCTGCTCGACCTGCGCAACCGCCGCAAGGTGATCGAGCTGCTGCGCGGCCTGCCGCAGACGGTGATCGTCGTCACCCACGACCTCGACATGGTGAAGGATTTCGACCGGGCGCTGGTGCTGGAGGATGGCCGCGTCGTCGCCGACGGTCCGCCGGCGGAGACCGTGCCGGCCTACATCGAGCGGCTCGGCTGATGCTGGGTCTCTACCTGCATCGGGAGTCGGCCATCCACCGCCTGCCGGCAGGGGCGAAGCTGGGCGGGCTGCTGCTGGTGACCATCCTGGTGCTGACGTTGCCCGGTGGGTGGGGGGCAGCGGCCGCCGGGCTGATCGGCGCCCTCGTGCTGGCGGCGGCACGGCTGCCGGCCGGCCGGGTGCTGAAGGAGCTGCGGGCGCCGGTCGTCATGCTGACCCTGCTGTTCGGCTTCCAGGCCCTGCTGTCCGGCGGCGGGTGGGAGGAGACGGTGCTCGCCATCGCCCGCTTCGCCGCCCTGATCCTGCTGGCGACCCTGGTCACGCTGACCACCCGCGTCACGGACATGGTCGACCTGTTCGAGCGGCTGTTCGGCCTGCTGCGCCCGGTCGGGGTCAACCCGGCCAAGATGGCGCTGATGCTGGCGCTGACCATCCGCTTCATCCCCCTGCTGGGCGAGCAGGTGCGCGAGGTGCGGATGGCCCAGCGCGCCCGCGGCGTCGAGCGCAACATAGCCGCCCTGTTCGTTCCGCTGCTGGTCAAGATACTCACCATGGCCGATGATCTGACCGCCGCACTGGAAGCACGCGGCTACGATCCGGCAGACGCCGGATCACAAGCCGCAACAAAAAACAGTACACAACGATAACGCCACCAGCCGAAGGAAGCGTCCGCAATGCTGTCCACCCGCGACCTCGTTCTCTGCGCCCTGTTCGCCGCCCTGCTGGGCGGGCTCGGAATGGCGCCGCCGATCCCGCTCGGATTCCTGCCGGTGCCGGTCACCGCGCAGACGCTGGGCGTCATGCTGGCCGGTACCATCCTGGGCGCCAAGCGCGGCGGCATCGCCGCCCTGCTGTTCGTGCTGCTGGTTGCCGCCGGATTGCCGCTGCTGGCCGGCGGGCGCGGCGGCATCGGCGTGCTGATGGGGCCGACCGGCGGCTTCGTGCTGTCCTGGCCGGTCGCCGCCTTCGTCACCGGCTGGCTGGCGGAGCGCTTCGCCACCAACGCCAACCCGATCCGCCTGTTCGCGGTCAGCGTCGTCGGCGGCATCCTGGTCGTCTATGCCGGCGGCATTCCCTGGCTGTGGCTGGTCGCCGGCCTGCCGATCGAGAAGGCCGTCTTCGCCTCGCTGGCCTTCGTGCCGGGCGACCTGATCAAGGCGGGCATTGCCGCGGTCGCCGCGGCGGGCGTCCGCCGGGCCGGCATCCTGCCGATCCATGCCTGAGAGCGTGGCGCCCGATCGACCGTCATTGAACGGCGGCATCACCGGGGCGGACAACCTCGCCCGTCCCTTCGCGCTGGCGGCCGAGCGCAGCCCCGGACATCCTGCCCTGGTGTTCGACGGCGTGGCGGTGCCCTACGCCGCCCTGCTGGAACAGGCGCGGCGGACCGGTGCCGGAGTGGCAACCTTGCGGACCGGCGGTGAGCCGCCGCGTGTGGCGCTCAGCCTCGACAACCGGGCGGAACTGCCGGCGCTGTTCTTCGGCATCGTCGCGGCCGGCGGCATCGTCGGGCTGCTCGACCCGAAATGGAGCGCGGCGCAGACCGCCGCCGCACTGGATACCTTCCGCCCCGACCTCCACTTGACGGCCGAGACCGCCTCTTCCTGGATCGCGGCACAGCCGGCCGGCTGGAGCATACCGACGGTCGACCCGAAGACGCCCTTCCTGGTCGGCTTCACCTCCGGCACCACCGGGCGGCCGAAGGCCTTCATCCGCAACCAGGGCTCCTGGCTGGCGACGCTGGCGGCAAGCCGGGTGGAGTTCGGCATCGGGCCGGACGATGTCGTGCTGGTACCGGGACCGCTGGTCCATGGCCTCGGCCTCTATGGCGCGGTGGAAGGGCTGTCGGCGGGCGCGACGATCCGCATACAGCCGAAATTCGACGCCGTGGACGCCGCGGCGCAGGTGGCGGAGTGCGGCGTCACCACGCTGGTGCTGGTGCCGACGATGCTGGTCGGCATCCTCGATGCGGCGGAACGCCATGGCCGGCGCTTCCCCGCCCTGCGCCGCGTGGTCTGCTCCGGCGCCAAGCTGGCGCCTGCGGCGCATGACCGGCTGGCGGCGCTGTGCCCCGACGCTGCGGTGCTGGAATATTACGGCGCATCGGAACTGAGCTTCGTCAGCCTGCGCTCGTCCCGCGAAGGCGCCCCCGCGGACAGCGTCGGCCGCCCCTTCCACGGGGTGGAGCTGAGCCTGCGCGACGACGACTGCACCCCGGTTGAGCGCGGCCGCCCCGGCACCGTCTGGGTGCGTAGCGGGATGCTGAGCGACGGCTATCTCGGCACCACCGACGGTGCGGGCTATCGCGAGCAGGAAGGTTGGGGCACGGTCGGCGACTATGGCTGGATCGACGGGGACGGGTGGCTGCGGCTGGTCGGACGGGCCGGCGACATGGTCATCACCGGGGGCCTGAACGTCTACCCGGCGGAGGTCGAAGCGGCCTTGCGCGCCCATCCCGCGGTGGCGGAGGCGGTGGTGTTCGGCCTGCCCGACCCCTATTGGGGCGATGCCCTCTCCGCCGTGGTCTGGTGGCGCGGACCCGGGCGCGCGTCGCTGGCCGACCTGCGGGGCTGGTGCCAGGAGCGGCTGGAGGCCTACAAGGCACCGCGCCGGGTGTTCGCGGCGGCCGACATGCCCCTGACCGGCAGCGGCAAGATCGCCCGCGGCGATGTGCGCGAGTGGGCAAAGGGCGGCGGGTTGGAGGTGGTCACGTGAGACACCCTGTGTCAACCCTCTGGAGCGAGGTTGAGCGCTTTAGCGGCGGTATGCTGTTCAGGGTTGTAGATTTTGGCGTCGTACCAAGCGCGCCACAGAACGCGGATCCAGGCTCTTGCGAGGATGCGGATGGCGTGGGGGTGATCGCAGCCGCGGTCCCGGGCTTTGCGATAGACGGCGGCGGCCCAGGCGCAGGCATGGCGGGAATTGTCGGCGAAGCAGGTGATGGCGGCGCGCAGGCGATGATTGCAGGCCCAGCGGAAGACGACGCCGCGGCTTTTGCCGGAAGCATGGGTGACGGGGCTGACTCCGGCTTCGGCGGCGAGTTGGTCGGGCGTCTGGAAGCGCGCACGCACGTCGCCGAGTTCGGCGAGGATCTGGGCGGCGCAGATGCGTCCGGCCCGCGGGAAGGACATCACGACCTTGCCATCGGGGAGTTCGGCGACGGTGTGCTCGATGCGGGCGGCGAGCTTGGCGATCTCGGCGACGAGGGGTTCCAGGACGGCTGCGAGGGCGCGGACCATCTCGCCCTTGGCCTCGGCTTCGGCCTCGCCGGCCAGCCCGGCGGGAGCGGCGCGCAGGCGGTCCAGCAGATCGGCCGGGCTGCGGCGTCCGCAGTAGGCGTGGCTTGCCAGGAAGGCCTTGAGGCGCTTCTCGCCGAGGCGGGCGGCGCTGTCGGGGGTGGGATAGCGCTGGACGAAGGCAAGCGCGATGGGGCTGTCGATGTCGGCAAAGATGGCGGCGGCGCCGGGCCAGAAGCTGTCCAGCAGGCTGCGCAGGCGATTGGTCAGGCAGACACGCTCGGCGACCAGGTCGTCGCGGCCGCGGACCAGGGCGCGCAACGCCTTGATCTCATCGGAACAGGGCGTCAGGGGCCGGAAGCGGTGGCCGTCGGTGCGCAGGATGTCGGCGAGCATGAAGGCGTCGCCGGGATCGCTCTTGCCACCGGCCGCACGGTAGCGCGGCCGGCAGGCCTTGACGACGTTGGGGTGGATCGGGACGACCGGATGACCGGCCTCGACCAGGGCATCGACGATCAGTCCGCTCGGGCGCTCGATGGCGATGGGAAGCTCGCCGGCCGGCGCCAGCTTCGCCAGCCGCTTGCGCAGTTCCGCCAGACCGGCGGCATCGTGCTTGACCTCCAGGCGGAGCACAACGGCTCCAGCGCCATCGACGACGCAGACGGCGTGGCCGGCGGCGCCCCAATCCAATCCTCCGAAATACGGCATGGGCAGGTCCTCCATGATTGCGCTACGCTGCCGAGCGTCGGGAGGAACTGCGGGCCGCTCATTGACCGGCGCTCCGGGCTGCTACCCCTGGCGCTACACCCTGTTGCCCGTCGTGCCCTCCCGGCACCCGCCATGCGGCGGGTCTCACGCGGGCCGTTCGCCGGCAAGCACGACTGGCCATCATGGCGGGTGCTCGGTCGGGGCCGAGCTTTTCACCCCGCATGCGGGGTGAAAAGCTCAACCAGTGTCAAGGTGCCCCAATGAGCAACCGCCCGATCATCGTCGCCGCCCGGCGCACGCCCGTCGGCCGCATCGGCGGCGCCCTGCGTGAGCTTCCCGTCGAGGATCTCGCCGCACCGGTCATCCGCGCGGTGCTCGCCGATGCCGGAATCGAGCCCGCCGAGGTGGACGAGGTGCTTCTGGGCAATGCGGTCGGTCCCGGCGGCAATGTCGCGCGGCTTTCGGCGCTGGCGGCCGGGCTGCCGGTCTCGGTGCCGGGCGTGACGGTGGACCGGCAGTGCGGGTCCGGGCTTGAGGCGGTCAACCTCGCTGCGCGGCTGGTGCAGTCCGGCGCCTGCGACGTCGTGCTGGCCGGCGGGGTGGAGAGCACCAGCACCGCACCCTGGCGCATCGCCAAGCCGTCCAGCCTCTACCGCAGCCCGGCATTCTACGACCGCGCCCGCTTCGCCCCCGACGAGATCGGCGACCCGTCGATGATCGAAGCGGCGGAGAATGTCGCCGCCGCCCATGGCATCGAGCGCGCCCGGCAGGACCGCTACGCCCTGGACAGCCACCGCAAGGCCGTGGCCGCACAAGCCGCCGGACGCTTCGACCGCGAGATCGTTCCCCTCACCCGGCGCGACGGCCACGTCATCGACCGCGACGAGTGCCCGCGCGCAGACTCCAGCCTCGAGAAACTGGCGGCGTTGCGCCCCATCCTGCGGCCGGACGGCACCGTGACCGCCGGCAACGCCTGCCCGGTCAACGACGGCGCCGCCGTGGTGGCGGTCGTGTCGGAGCGAAAGTTCCGCGAGCTTGGCCTGAGCCAAGGGCTGGCGGCGGTGGACAGCGCCGCGGCCGGTGTGGACCCGAAAGTGCTCGGCACAGGCCCGGTTCCGGCGATGGCCAGGCTGCTGGCCCGCAACCCCGGCCTTTCGGTCGCCGACATCGATCTTGTCGAGTTCAACGAGGCTTTCGCCGCCCAGGTGCTGGCCGGCCTCGACGCGTTGGGCATCGACCAGTCCCGGGTGTCGGTCGGCGGCGGCGCGTTGGCGCTCGGCCATCCCTATGGTGCGTCGGGTGCCATCCTGGTGACGCGCCTCTTCACCGAGCTGCTGTTCCCTATGGCGGGCACATCGCCCCGCCGGGGGCTCGCCACGCTCGGCATCGGCGGCGGGCTGGGGCTCGCCACACTTCTGGAGCCAGTCTGAATGACCAGCGTGCCTGCGGCCGGGAATGGTTTCCGGTCCGCCTTCCGTCACCGCGCCTTCGCCCTGTTCTGGTGCGCGCGGGTCTGTTCGATGCTGGCGATCCAGATGCAGGTGGTGGCGGTCGGCTGGCAGGTCTATGCCATGACCGACAACCCGCTCGACCTCGGGCTGGTCGGGCTTTTCCAGTTCCTGCCCACCCTGGCGCTGGTCCTGGTGGCCGGCCATGTGGTGGACAACAACGACCGCAAGACGGTGCTGTTCGGCGCCTTGTCCGTCGAAATGGCCGCGGTTGCCTCCCTGTTCCTGCTGACCATGGCGGGTGCCTTGTCGCCGCACGCGATCTTTGCCGTGGTGGCGCTGATCGGCCTCGCCAAATCCTTCGAAGGGCCGGCCAACCAAGCGATCCTGTCAGCGACCGTACCGGTCGAGGATCTTCCCAACGCCGTCGCCTGGCAGTCGTCGGGAGTGCAGGTGGCGCAGATCTCCGGCCCGGCGCTGGGCGGCCTGCTCTACATCGCCGGTCCGCCGGCCGTCTATGGCGTCAGCACGGCGATGCTGGTGCTGTCGGTCCTGCTGATCGCCGCCTGTCGGCCCCGCCCGGTCACCATGACCAGGCGCGCCATGAGCCTGTCGAGCATGCTGGCCGGCGCCGCCTTCATCCGCAGCCGGCCGGAGATCCTGGGGGCCATCTCGCTCGACCTGTTCGCGGTTCTTTTGGGCGGAGCGACGGCGCTTCTGCCGATTTACGCCCGTGACGTGCTGTTCGTTGGGCCATGGGGGCTTGGCCTGCTGCGCTCAGCCCCGGCCCTGGGGGCGCTCGCCATGGCGATGGTCATCACCCGCTGGGGGGTGAAGCGCCATGCCGGGCGCTGGATGCTGATCGCGGTGGCGGGATTCGGAGCCGCCACCATCGCCTTCGGACTTTCGGCCGATCCGGTGCTGTCCTTCATCGCCCTGCTGGCGGTCGGCGCCACCGATCAGGTCAGCATGTTCGTCCGTCAGACGTTGATCCAGTTGTCCACACCCGACGAGATGCGCGGCCGGGTCGGTGCCGTCACCTCGCTGTTCATCGGCGCGTCCAACCAACTGGGCGAGTTCGAATCCGGCAGTGTCGCCGCGATGGTCGGGGCGGTGCCGGCGGTTGTGCTGGGCGGCGTCGGCGCGGTCGGGCTGGCCGGGCTGTGGGCGGCGATGTTCCCGGCGTTGCGGCGGGTGGACAGGCTGCTGGGGCGGTAGGCCGCTCCGCCCCGCGCCCGGTTCCCTTTACAGGTAACGGATCGTCACCTTGTCCGCCGCCTGCTTGGCCCGCGCCCGCGCGTCGCCGGTCTCGGTGCCGGTGGCGAGCGCCACGCCCATGCGGCGGTTCTTGCGGGTGGTCGGCTTGCCGAACAGGCGGACGTCGACCTCCTGCTCCACCGAACCGAGGCTCAGCGCTTCCGCCAGCCCCTCGATGCGGAAATTCTCGGACTCGCGGTCGGCCAGGATGACGGCGGAGGCCGACGGGCTGCGGCAGACGATGTTGGGGATCGGCAGGCCCAGGATGGCGCGGGCGTGCAGTTCGAATTCCGACAGGTTCTGGGACAGCAGCGTGACCATGCCGGTGTCGTGCGGGCGCGGCGACAGCTCGGAGAAGACGACCTCGTCGGCCGTCACGAAGAACTCGACGCCGAAGATGCCGTAGCCGCCGAGATTGTCGACGACGCGGGCCGCCATCGCCTTGGCGTCGTCCAGCATCCCCTGCGGCATGAGGACCGGCTGCCAGGATTCCTGGTAGTCGCCGCGTTCCTGCCGGTGGCCGATCGGCTCGCAATAGAGGATGCCGTCGCGGGTGCGGACGGTCAGCAGCGTGATCTCGTACTCGAAGGCGACGAATTCCTCGACGATCACCTTGCGGCGGTCGCCGCGCATGTTCGCCACCGCATAGTCCCAGGCGGCTTCCAGCCCGGCGGCATCCTGCACCGTGCTCTGCCCCTTGCCCGACGACGACATCACCGGCTTGATGACGCAGGGGAAGCCGGTGTGCTCGGCACCGGCGCGGACCTCGTCCAGGCTTTCGGCATAACGATAGCGCGAGGTGCGCAGTCCGAGTTCCGTCGCGGCGACCTCGCGGATGCGGTCGCGGTTCATCGTCATGGTGGCGGCGCGTGCCGACGGCACGACGATGGTGCCGGCATCCTCGAACTCGTGCAGCACCTCGGTGCGGATCGCCTCCACCTCCGGCACGATGAAATCGGGGCGATGCTTGGCGATGGCGGCGCGCAGGGCGTCGGCATCCAGCATGGAGAAAACTTCCGCCCGGTCAGCGACCTGCATCGCCGGGGCGTTGGCGTAGCTGTCGCAGGCGATGACCTCGCAGCCCAGCCGCTTCGCGGCGATGACGAATTCCTTGCCCAGCTCACCGGAGCCGAGCAGCAGGATCCTGGCGGTGAACATCCACGCACTCCCCATGTTGGCGACAGCAGGCCGACCATAGGGCTTCATCCCGGCCGGGCCAAGCCCCGTGGTGAACACCCCGCCATGCGGTCAGGACAGCGAAAGCCGGGCAGGACAAATATTTCTAAAAAGAAATTATAATGGTACTGGATGAAAAACTCCGCCTGTGTGTTCATGAATGAAAGTACCCGTATGCTGGGAGGCGGCGATGGAAAAGAGGGCGCGGCGCGGAGTCTTCGGCAGCAGGTCGGTGTTGGCCGCTTGCCTTGCGGTGTCGCTGGCCCTGCCGGGCTGCGCCGGCAATGGGAACGGCAACGACGACATGACGGGCGCCCTGCTGCTCGGCGCCGCGGTGGTCGGGCTGGGCGTGCTGGCGGCGACCGCCGGTGATGACGATGACGACGACCGGGATTACGAGCGTGACCGGCGTCACCACCGCCGCGGCGGCTACGATAGCGGCCATTATGGAAACGGCTACTACGGTGGCCGCGGCCGGGACGGACACACCCGCTATGCAGGCAACGGCCAATGCGACGACGGGCGCTACCGCACCTCCAACGGTGGCCGGGCAGCGTCGGGAACCGACGAGTGGGACTGCCGCCGGTTCGGCGACGGGCGGAAATGATGCCTTACCGGCGGCGTCCCTCGACATTCTTGCGCACGATGGCGGCGATGATCACGAGGAAGGCCAGCAGCCGCAGCAGGTAGACCCAGCTCTGCTCCTCCCGTTCCAGCCCGCCGAGCGCCAGCACGATCTGGTTCATCGCCAGCAGCGCGAAGGCCAGCGCGAAGGAGACGAACAGCGCGTCGCGCGTCCGCCTCCAGAAGCTGAGGAAGAACAGTCCGGCCACCGCATAGAGGGCCGCAAGCGCACCGGTGAAGAAGCTGTAGGTCGTCGGCAGCATCACTCTGCATCCCAGATGAAGCCGTAGAGCAGCACGCCAACGCCGGCCATGGCGGAGAACTGGCGGAACGGCAGCAGGTCCACCTCGGTCGGCAGGAGGACGACGTCGATGAACAGCAGCAGGTTGTTGATCGACAGGCAGACGAAGCACAGCGTGCTCCACAGCAGAAGCCGGCTGCGCGACCGCAGGTAACTGCGCAGCAGCAGGACCATGCACAGCAGGCTGGCGGCAAAGCACAGCAGATAGACCGCCGACTTCACGACGTCCATGTCAGCTCCCCCACCCCGCTCTCCCGGCAGGCCGAGAGGCGGAACGGTCCACAATGTCGGTTTGGAATGCGGCGGTCATGTCATTCACCGGCGTCAGTCGTTGAGGCGGAAGCGGAAGGAATCGGCGAAGATCTGCACCTTGTTGCCGGGGGCGGCGAAGATCTCCCGGATGACCGCGGACGGACGGGTGGCATAGGCCTGCGCGATCTCCTCGACCCACTGGTCGAGGATGGGTGCGGCGGGATGGTAGCGGTGGCGGCCGTCCGCCAGTGCCACCACCAGCCCGGCCCCCAGGAAACCGCCAAGCGCCTCCTGCACCACCACGTCGCTGCCCCGCAACTCCCGCACGAGGTCGGCGTTGGACCAGTCGCGCTCGGGGTTCCGGCGCAGCAGAAGCAGAAGTTCGAGCGCCCAGACCGAACGGATCGAGGTTCGAAGCAGGGTAAGCGCATCGTCGGACAAAACCATGAACCAAAACCTGACCTGATGTGCACAATCGGCGGCATGGGACGGCGCCGCCATCGATTCCCGTCGTCAACCCCGGACGGCCTCCGCCGGCGCGAGAGGGGACTGCAGATCCAGCGCGCGGCGCAACGCGCGGGCTAGATCGCCGTCGCGATAGGGCTTGGCCAGCGTCTCCGCCCGGCCCAACACGGCCCCAAGCACGGCGCCCGGGTCGTTGCCGTCGTCCGCGGGCATGGCGGCGCCGGCCTCCTGCTCCGGCGCACTGGTTCCGTTGGCATAGCCCGAAGCGAACAGGATCCGCAGCGCGGGGTGGCGGCGCAGCCCCTCGCGTGCCAGTTCGCGCCCGTTCAGGCCGCCCGGCATCACGATATCGGTGAACAGGAGATCGACCGGCTGGCGGTCCAGCAGGGTCAGCGCCGCTTCCGCCCCATCGGCTTCCAGCACGCGGTAGCCCAGCGCACCCACGGCCTGGACCGCGACGGCACGGACGTCGGCATCGTCATCCACCACCAGTACCGTCTCGCCGCGGCCGGCGAACGCCTCGTCGGCGCCATCGTCGTCGGGAGCCATGCCGTGGACCGCGTCGACAGCCGCCCTCGGCAGGTAGAGGCGGAAGGTGGTGCCGACACCCGGACTGCTGTCGATGCCGATCAGCCCGCCCGATTGCTTGACGAAGCCATGAATCATGGCAAGGCCGAGACCGGTGCCCTTCCCCGCTTCCTTGGTGGTGAAGAAGGGCTCGAACGCACGCTCCAGCACGTCCTGCGGCATGCCGCATCCACTGTCCGACACCGACAGCAGGATGTAGTCGCCGGCCGGGACGGACATGCCATGGGCGGCCTGAGTATCCTCGAAACGGGCGTTCTCCGTGCGGATGCGCAGGGTGCCGCCGCCGGGCATGGCGTCGCGGGCATTGATGACGAGATTCAACAGGGCCGATTCGGCTTGCGACCGGTCGACCGACGCGGTCCACAGCGGCTCCGCATCGGCCGCAGGCGCCTCGATGGCGATGGCGACACCGCCGCCCAGCGTGCGCTCCATCAGCTCGCCCATACCGGCGACAAGCGCGCCGAGATCGACCGGCTCCGGGTGAAGCTGCTGGCGCCGCGCAAAGGTGAGCAGGCGCCGCGTCATGTCGGAGCAGCGCAGCGCCGCCTGCAGCGCCATCTCCGCCCGCTTCGCCGCCTTCGGATCGTCGGCGAGGCCGGGGACCAACCGCTCGAGACTGCCGATCACCACCATCAGCATGTTGTTGAAGTCATGGGCGATGCCACCGGTCAGCTGGCCCACCATCTCCATCTTCTGGGCATGGGCGAGCTGGCGTTGCGCCTGGCGCGTCTCGGTCACGTCCAGGATGGTGCCGAACAGTTCCGCCGGCCGGCCGTCCTCGTCGCGCACCACCACCGCCTGGTCCAGCAGATGCCGCTCGCTGCCGTCGGGGCAGCGCCAGCGGTATTCGACCGTCGTCAACCCGGTGTCGTGGATCGAATCCAACTGGCGCAGCACGCGGTTGCGGTCATCAGGATGAAGCCCCGCCTCCCAATAGCCGGGATCCTCGATAAAGCGGGCGGCCGGGCAGCCCAGCACCGACTGGGCCGTGTCCGACAGGTAGCGGAAGGGAATCCCCGGCGTCAGATCCGCGGTGTAGAGCACGATGGGCAACTGTCCCAGGATCAGCGCCTGCCGCTCCTCCGACCGGCGCAGCGCCTGTTCGGCCTGCCGCATCTCGCGCCGCACCCGCTCGTTCTCGTCCAGCAGGCGCTGCTTGGCCTCGACCTCGCGCTTCACCGCCTCCGTCTTGCGGTAGAGGTCGACGAAGACCGCCACCTTGCATTTCAGGATGTGCGGATCGACCGGCTTGAACATGTAGTCCACGGCACCGCTGGCATAGCCGCGGAAGATGTGAGTCTCGTCCTTGTTGATGGCGGTCAGGAAGATGATGGGGATATGGCGTGACTTCTCGCGCAGGCGGATCAGCTCCGCCGTCTCGTAGCCGTCCATCCCCGGCATATGGACGTCGAGCAGGATCAGTGCGAAATCCTGGCGCAGCAGGTGCTTCAGCGCTTCCTCCCCCGACCTCGCCA
>JBKHVJ010000489.1:0-6623 GCA_046570145.1 Alphaproteobacteria bacterium | reverse complement strand
CAATGCCGACAGCATGCAGCTCTACGCCGACCTGGACGTGCTGACCGCCCGCCCGCCGGCCGAGGATCTGGCGCGGGCGCCGCACCGCCTCTATGGCGTGCTGTCGGCGGCGGAGCGCGGATCGGCGGCGCGCTGGCGCGACATGGCGCTGGCGGAGATCGACGCTGCCAAGGCCGAGCAAAGGCTGCCCGTGGTGGTTGGCGGCACCGGTCTCTACCTGCGTGCGCTGATGCAGGGATTGAGCGAGGTCCCCCCCATCCCTGACGAGGTGCGCGCTGCCGCCCATGCCCGGCTCGCTGCCATCGGCGGCGACGCCTTCCGGTCCGAGCTGGTCGCCCGCGATCCGGCATCGGCCAAGCTGAACCCCGGCGATACCACCCGCCTGACCCGCGCCTGGGAGGTGCTGGAGGCCACCGGCCATCCGCTGTCCCACTGGCAGAGCCGGACGGCCCAGGGTGCGCCGGAGCACCTCCGCTTCACCATCCTGGTGCTCGACCCGTCGCGGACCGATCTCTATGCCCAATGCGACAGGCGCTTCCACCTGATGATGGAACAGGGGGCGCTGGAAGAGGTGCAGCAATTGGACGCTCTCGCCCGCGAACAGTCCCTCGCCCCCGACCTGCCGGTGCTGAAAGCCCTGGGAGTGCCTGAACTGCGCCAAGTTCTGCACGGCGAAATCCCTCTCGACGAGGCCATAGCGCTCGCCCAGCAATCAACCCGGCGCTATGCCAAACGGCAGGTGACATGGTTCCGGCATCAGATTGTTGGCAAAACACCCGAAATGCTGGTAAGTCATACAGGACAGCATAGCTGCCATACCATCGATCTGCCTTGTTCGCCCGCGGTACGAAATGCAATGCTCGACCGCCTGAGAACGATACTAAATTACTGATCCGAAGGAGAAGCACCGTGTCGGTTGATTGGGGTCATGTGTTCGCGGGCCGCGTGAGCGGCATGACGGCGTCCGAAATCCGGGAACTGCTGAAGCTGATCGATCGTCCGGAGATCATCTCCTTCGCCGGTGGCATTCCCGATCCGGACCTGTTCCCCAGCTCTGCCATCGCGCGGTCCTACGAGAAGATCTTCCAGTCCAATTCCGGTGCCGGCGCCGCGCTGCAGTATTCCATCACCGAAGGCTACACGCCGCTGCGGGAATGGATCTGCGATTACATGGGCGGCAAGGGCGTCAACATCGGGCTGGACGGCGTGCTGGTCACGAACGGCTCGCAGCAGGTGCTGGAGTTCGTCGGCAAGCTGCTGATCGGTCCCGGCGACAAGATCGTGGTGACCCGGCCGACCTATCTCGGCGCGCTGCAGGCCTTCTCGCCCTACGAGCCGACCTATCTCTCCATTCCGATGGACGAGGAAGGGCCGGAAATGACCGCGCTGACCGAGGCGCTGGCGCAGAAGCCGAAGTTCTTCTATCTCGTCCCCGATTTCCAAAATCCCAATGGCACCACGGTGACGCTGGCCCGCCGCCATGCGATCCTGGACGCCTGCGAGGCGGCCGGCGTGCCGGTGATCGAGGACACCGCCTATTGCGAGCTGCGCTATGACGGCGAGCATCTGCCGCTGATGGCTGCGCTGGATTGCGAGCGCAACGGGGGCAAGCTGACCAACGTCATCTTCGGCGGCACCTTCTCCAAGACGATGGTGCCGGCGATGCGCGTCGGCTGGGTCAATGCTGCACCGGAGGTGGTGAACCGGCTGGTGCTGATGAAGCAGGCGGCCGACCTGCACGCCAGCACGATCAACCAGATCGTCATGCACGACGTCGTCTCGCAGATCTTCGACAGCCACATCAAGCTGCTGCGTACCCAATACAAGGAGCGCCGCGACGCCATGCTGGCGGCCCTGGATGAATTCGCCCCGCCGGGCGTCACCTGGACCAAGCCGGAAGGCGGCCTGTTCGTCTGGATCGAGGCGCCGGAGGGTGTCGACGGTACGGAACTGCTGGCCCGCGCCATCAAGGAGGCCAATGTCGCCTTCGTCCCCGGTTCGGCCTTCCACGCCGACCGGTCGGGCAAGAACACGCTGCGCCTGGCCTTCTCCGTCACCAAGCCGGCCCAGATCCGCGAGGGCATCCGCCGGCTGTGCGAGCTGCTGAAGACGGCCGCCTGACGGCTCTTCCTTCAGTCGTCGCCTCTTCGGAACGGCGGCCGCGCTTCGGTGCGGCCGCCGTTTGCATTTGCAGCGAGCAGGGGCTGGGCAGGATGGCCACCCCCTATGGACGCGCAACAATTGGAAAAGCTGCGGCAAAAAAACTTTGCGAACATTCGCGAATTGGGTTGACCTATGACGGATGATTTGACTAATTTGCCGGTCCCAGCACACGCCATCGGGGCTAAGCCGTTGTTCTGAACGGTATCCCCTCCCGGCAGGGCTGGTGTTCCCAAGGAACCGGGTGCCCTAGAGGAGGCGCCCACATGAGAAGGTCGTGAGCGATGTCCGAACAGAAGCTGACCGGCGCCCAGATCGTCATCAAGGCCCTGAAGGATCAGGGCGTTGACATCATCTTCGGCTATCCCGGCGGCGCCGTACTTCCCATCTACGACGCGCTGTTCCAGCAGAACGACCTGAAACATGTCCTTGTACGCCACGAGCAGGCCGCGGTTCACGCGGCGGAGGGCTATGCGCGCTCGACCGGCAAGGTCGGCTGCGTGCTGGTGACCTCCGGCCCCGGCGCCACCAACGCGGTGACCGGGCTGCTGGATGCGCTGTGCGACAGCATTCCGCTCGTCTGCCTGTCGGGCCAGGTGCCGACCCACCTGATCGGCAACGACGCCTTCCAGGAAGCCGACACCACCGGCATCACCCGTCCCTGCACCAAGCACAATTACCTGGTGAAGGACGTCGACAATCTGGCCCGCACCCTGCACGAGGCCTTCTATGTCGCGCGCAGCGGCCGTCCCGGCCCTGTGCTGGTCGACATTCCGAAGGACGTGCAGTTCGCCGACGGCACCTACGTCCCGCCGGCGGAGGTCAAGCACAAGACCTATCGTCCGCAGGTGAAGGCGGAGATGGCCCGCATCGAAGAGGCGATCGAACTGATCGCCAACGCCAAGCGGCCGGTCTTCTACACCGGCGGCGGCGTGATCAACGCCGGTCCCTTCGCGGCCAAGCTGCTGACCCAGTTCGTCAAGACCACCGGTTTCCCGATCACCTCCACCCTGATGGGCCTCGGCGCCTTCCCGGCGTCCGACAATCAGTGGCTCGGCATGCTCGGCATGCACGGCACGTACGAGGCGAACCTCGCCATGTACGAATGCGACGTCATGATCAACATCGGCGCCCGCTTCGACGACCGCGTGACCGGCAAGCTGTCGGCCTTCTCGCCGGGCTCCAAGAAGATCCATGTCGACATCGATCCCAGCTCGATCAACAAGAACGTGGCGGTCGACATCCCGATCGTCGGCGACTGCGGCGCCGTGCTGGAAGACATGCTGCGCATCTGGAAGGCGCGCGCCAAGAGCGCCGACAAGCCGGCGCTGAAGGAGTGGTGGGGCAGGATCGAGGGCTGGCGCGCCCGCAACTGCCTGAACTACAACCGCACCGAATCGGTCATCAAGCCGCAGTACGCGTTGGAGCGCCTGCGCGAGGCCCTGCGCGGCAAGGACCACTACATCACCACGGAAGTCGGCCAGCACCAGATGTGGGCCGCTCAGTTCCTGCCCTTCGACCAGCCGAACCGCTGGCTGACCTCGGGCGGGCTCGGCACCATGGGCTACGGCCTGCCGGCGGCCATTGGCGCCCAGCTCGCCCACCCCGACGCCATCGTGGTGGACGTTTCGGGCGAAGCCAGCTTCCTGATGAACATGCAGGAGATCGGCACCGCCGTGCAGTACCGCGCGCCGATCAAGATCTTCATCCTGAACAACCAGTATATGGGCATGGTGCGCCAGTGGCAGGAGCTGCTGCATGGATCGCGCTATTCCCAGAGCTATTCGGAAGCCCTGCCGGACTTCGTGAAGCTGGCGGAGGCCTGGGGCTGCGTCGGCCTGCGCGCCACCACGGTGGCCGAGGTCGATCAGGTGATCGAGAAGATGCTGGCCGTCACCGACCGCCCCTGCATCGTCGACATCGCCGTCGACCAGAAGGAAAATTGCTTCCCCATGATCCCGGGCGGCAAGGCCCACAACGAAATCCTGTTCGGTCCGGACGACAGCCCGTCCGACGCCACGCCGGAAGACGGCATGGTGCTGGTCTGATCGGCTGACGACGAACGAACGGGGGGAATGGGTCTCATGGAAAACGCGATCGAAAAGCACACCATCGCCGTGCTGGTGGACAATGAGCCGGGCGTTCTCGCCCGCGTCATCGGGCTGTTCTCCGGCCGCGGCTACAACATCGAAAGCCTGACGGTGGCGGAGGTGAACAACGCCGAGCACCTGTCGCGCATCACGCTGGTCACCTCCGGCACCCGGATGATCATCGAGCAGATCAAGGCGCAGCTCGGCCGGCTGGTTCCGGTCCACCGCGTCCATGACCTGACCGACGAGGGGCCGTCGGTGGAACGCGAACTGGCGCTGGTCAAGGTGGCCGGCACCGGCGACCGCCGGATCGAGGCCCTCCGCCTCGCCGACATCTTCCAGGCCAAGGTGGTGGACGCGACGCTGAGCAGCTTCGTCTTCGAGCTGACCGGCACCACCGAACAGGTCGACGACTTCGTCGGCCTGATGGGCCAGCTCGGCCTCGTGGAGGCCAGCCGCACCGGCGTGGTCGCCATGTCGAAGGGACCGGCGGCGTTCTAAAGCGCCGTCACCCGCAGAAAACATTCTGCGAAAGATCGGGGCGGCAAAAACGCAAGGAAGCTTTGCATTTTGCCGCTCCATCGAGCGATTGTTTCCCTTGACGGGCGGCTTTGCTCAATGGAGTAATCCGCCGCAGGAAACGCACTCTGTCTTCGTTCGTTGCGAATTCAAGGAACCATCTCCATGCGCGTCTATTACGATCGTGATGCCGACGTCAACCTGATCAAGGGCAAGAAGGTCGTCATCGTCGGCTACGGCAGCCAGGGCCATGCCCACGCCCACAACCTGCGTGACAGCGGCGTGAAGGACGTGCGGATCGCGCTCCGCCCGGGTTCGGCCACCATCAAGAAGGCCGAGACCGCCGGCTTCACCGTGATGACCCCGGCCGAGGCCGCCGCCTGGGCCGATGTCGTGATGGTTCTGACCCCGGACGAGCTGCAGGCCGACCTGTACAAGGACGATCTGGCCCCGAACATGAAGCAGGGCGCCGCTCTGGCCTTCGCGCACGGCCTGAACGTCCACTTCAACCTGATCGAGCCGCGCGCCGACCTCGACGTGTTCATGATCGCGCCGAAGGGCCCCGGCCACACCGTGCGCAGCGAATACCAGCGTGGCGGCGGCGTGCCGTCGCTGGTCGCCGTGCACCAGAACGCCTCGGGCAACGCGCTGGACATCGCCCTGTCCTACGCCTCGGCCAACGGCGGCGGCCGCGCCGGCATCATCGAGACCACCTTCAAGGAAGAGTGCGAGACCGACCTGTTCGGTGAGCAGGCCGTGCTCTGCGGCGGCCTGACCGAGCTGATCCGTGCCGGCTATGAGACGCTGGTCGAGGCGGGCTACGCCCCCGAGATGGCCTACTTCGAGTGCCTGCACGAAGTGAAGCTGATCGTCGACTTGATGTACGAGGGCGGCATGGCCAACATGCGCTACTCGATCTCCAACACGGCCGAATACGGCGACTACCGCACCGGCCCGCGCATCATCACGCCCGAGACCAAGGCCGAGATGAAGCGCGTCCTGACCGACATCCAGGAAGGCCGCTTCGTCCGCGACTGGATGCTGGAATGCAAGGCCGGCCAGCCGTCCTTCAAGGCGATCCGCCGCCGCAACGCCGAGCACGAGATCGAGAAGGTCGGCGAGAAGCTGCGCGCCATGATGCCGTGGATCGCCGAGCGCCGTCTGGTCGACAAGTCGAAGAACTGATCTGGCGAAAGCCTGTCGGTTTGCCGGAAAGCGCGCCCCTCCGGGGGCGCGCTTTTCATTTGGGAGGTGCTTCAGGCGATGCCTCCTCCCTAACCCCCCGCACTCAGCGGACCTACGGTCCACCAGTCGCGTCAGCACAATGCTTTGCTTTGCGCGAGCGCTTCGGAGGGAGAGGGGACTGCCGCTGTACTCTCGCATGGCTCCAGCCCCCTGTCCCGCCGAAGGTGGGGGAGGGATGGGTGGAGCAACCACAGCGAAAGCCGTTACCCCCGCGGGTCCCTGACGCTCGTCGGCGGGGATTCTGCCACCGCGGCGCGGCCGGGGTCGCGCTTCTGGGTCTCCAGAAGGATGTCGCGGGCGATAGGCGCCGCTGCGGTGGAGCCGCCGCCGCCGTGTTCCACGAAGACGGCGCAGGCATAGCGCGGCGCCTGGACAGGCGCAAAGGCGACGAACAGGGCGTGGTCGCGTTCGCGCCAGGGCAGATCCTCGTTCTTCTTCACGCCGGTGGTGCGCTCCGCCATGGTGATGCGGCGGACCTGGGCGGAGCCGGTCTTGCCGGCCATCTCATACCCGACCTCGGTGATGCGCGACTTGAAGGCGGTGCCGTTGGGGGCGTTGGTCACCTCGTTCATGCCACGCAGGACGATGTCGAGATTCTCCTTCTTCACG
>JBKHVJ010000488.1:0-26903 GCA_046570145.1 Alphaproteobacteria bacterium | reverse complement strand
GGTGATGCTGCTCGGCGGCATCCTCGTGCTGCGCAATTCCGCCGACGCCCGCCGCCTGTTCGTGCGCAGCAAGCGCCGTTACCCTCGCATGTTCAGCCCGGTGGAACGCATCCGCGTGAAGCTTCGCGAGCGCCGCCTGCGCAAGATGGCCCGCGGCTGACCGGCCGGTTGAACAGTGGAACACCGGCGGAAAACCGTTTCACGGTGTTTCAAACGTTCCATTCGACCCGCCGGCCGCCTGCGGTCTGCCTTGCGGAAGCGGGCACTGGACAGCCGTACCCGCCAACATCCATCTTGTGCGTCCGTTCGCATCAGGAGGGTTTGCGGTGAAGTCGGGCAACGCGCTGCTGTCCAGCTATGGCACCACCATCTTCGAGGTCATGTCCCGCCTGTCGGAGGAGCATGGCGCGATCAATCTGGGCCAGGGGTTCCCCGACGACCGCGGTCCGGCCGACGTGCTGCAGACCGCGGCCGACGCGCTGCTCCAGGGCTGGAACCAGTATCCGTCGATGATGGGCACCCCCGACCTGCGGCAGGCGCTGGCCGCCCATGCCCAGCGCTTCTACGGTCTCGACGTCGACTGGAAGACCGAGACGATGGTCACCTCCGGCGCCACCGAGGCGCTGACCGCCTGCCTGCTCGGCCTGATCAATCCGGGCGACGAGGTGGTGCTGTTCCAGCCGATGTACGACAGCTACCTGCCCATCGTCCGGCTGGCCGGCGGCGTGCCGCGCTTCGTCTCGCTGAAGGCGCCGGACTGGAGCTTCAGCCGCGCCGACCTGGAGGCGGCCTTCTCGCCGCGCACCAAGCTGGTGCTGATCAACGATCCGCTGAACCCGGCGGCCAAGGTCTTCGACCGGGCGGAGCTGGAGCTGATCGCCGAGTTCGTCCAGCGCCATGACGCACTGGCCGTCTGCGACGAGGTGTACGAGCACATCGTCTTCGACGGCCGCCGCCACATCCCGCTGATGACCCTGCCGGGCATGCGCGACCGCTGCCTGAAGATCGGTTCGGCCGGCAAGACCTTCTCGCTGACCGGCTGGAAGGTCGGCTACGTCACCGGCGCCCCGCATCTGCTGCAGCCGGTGGCCAAGGCCCACCAGTTCCTGACCTTCACCACCCCGCCGAACCTCCAGGCCGCCGTCGCCTACGGCCTCGGCAAGGAGGAGGGCTATTTCACCGGGCTGGCGGCCGGGCTGCAGGCCAAGCGCGACCGGCTGGCCGCCGGGCTGGCTTCGGTCGGATTCGAGGTGCTGCCCAGCGCCGGCACCTATTTCGTCGCCGCCGACATCGGCCGTTTCGGCTTCGACGGCGACGATCAGACCTTCTGCCGCTGGCTGGTGGCGGAGGCGAAGGTCGCCGCCATCCCCGTCAGCGCCTTCTTCGTGGAAAATGCGCCGGCCAGCGTCGTGCGCTTCTGCTTCTCCAAGCGGGACGAGGTGCTGGACGAGGCGATCTCCCGCCTGCGGAACCGCTTCGCGGGCAGCTAGGGCGTTGCCGCGGCAGGAGCGATCTGCACGCCCCTGCCGCAAAGCCATGGCGAAACCCCAGCCGCTTGGGCATACTCCCGCCGGTTTTGTCCAGGTCCGAGCCGTCGCCAGGGCTGTCCCCGGTCTTGCGGTTCCGGACCCACCCGCGGAATTGGGGCCTGTCTCGAATGTTGCGTGCGCTGGCGCGTGTCTGTGCCGTTCTCGTCGCGTGCTCCGGCACGTACACCGTTTCCCGGACCTTCGCCGCCGATCCCCCGGCCGAGCCGGTGCCCTTCGGCGTGTCGGGCGTGGAGGTGGTGGCCGAGCGTGATACGCCCCAGGCCTGCTTCACCTTCACCGACCGGCTGGAGCGCTCGCGCGCCGTCAACTACCGCGACTATGTCGCGGTGGAGCCGGCGGTCGACGGTGCGGCCATCGCCCGCGACCGCACCCTGTGCGTCGAGGGGCTGCGCCATGGCGAGACCTACCGCGTCACGCTGAAGGACGGGTTGCCCGGCATCGACGGCAAACGGCTGCCGGCCGCCGACACCCGTGAGGTGCAGGTGCCCAACCGCAAGCCCTCGCTGGCCTTCCGCGGGGCCGGCTACATCCTGCCGCGCGTGGGGTCGGACGGGCTGCCGCTGCGCTCGATCAACCTGGACCGGGCGAAGCTGCAGGTGCTGCGCATCGCCGACCGGGCGCTGGTCGAGAAGATCTATTTCGGCCGCATCACCCAGCAGATGACCGACTACGACATCGGCGAAATCCTGGACAAGTCGGGGCAGGAGGTCTGGCGCGGCGAGATGGGGATCGGCAACCAGCCGAACCGCAGCGTCACCACCGCCTTCCCCATCGACGCCGTGCTGGGCAAGCTGGAGCCGGGAGTCTATGTCGCCGTGGCCGGCGCCGACGAGATCAAGCCCGGCGGCTGGGACCGCAAGGCGACCCAGTGGTTCGTGGTGTCCGACCTC
This sequence comes from Alphaproteobacteria bacterium, assembly GCA_046570145.1. GTDB lineage: Bacteria > Pseudomonadota > Alphaproteobacteria > Azospirillales > Azospirillaceae > Azospirillum. The sequence goes on along the minus strand of JBKHVJ010000488.1, from coordinate 24,463 downwards.
GGCCTCAACACCATCCTCGGCGACGATTCGCTGGTGGTCTTCGCCCGCTCCGTCCAGAGCGCAAGCCCCGCCGCGGGCGTTGAGCTGCGTCTGGTCGCCCGCAACGGCGCCGAACTTGGCCGCGTCCAGACCGGGGAGGATGGGCTCGGCCGTTTCGACCTCGCAGCACTGCGCGCCGCCGGGACCGAGCCGGTGCAGGCCCTGTTCGCCGCGCGCGGCGATGGCGACTTCGCCGTTCTCGACCTGACCGCCGGCGGTGCCCCGTCGGCCGAAACGCCGGACAAGCCCGCCCCGATCGCCCGTCCGATGACCGGCGGTCTCGACGCCTATCTCTATACCGAGCGCGGGATCTACCGGCCGGGCGAGACGGTGCAACTGACCGCCCTGCTGCGCGACACCGATCTGAACCCGCCCGCCGGCAAGGCGTTGGCCATCCGGGTCCTGCGTCCCGACGGGTTCGAGGTGGAACGGCGCACCCTGACCGACAGCGGGGCCGGCGGCTTCGCCACCCGCATCGACCTGCCGATGAACGCCTTCCCCGGCAACTGGACCGTCACCGCCCATGCCGAGCCGGAGGGCCCGGCCATCGGCAGGGCCGAGTTCCTGCTGGAGGATTTCGTCCCGCCGCGGCTGGACCTGTCGCTCAGTTCCCCGACGACGGAGTTGGCGGCCGACGGTGAGGCCGACGTGACGCTCGACAGCCATTATCTCTACGGTGCGCCGGCCTCGGGCCTGCCGGGAGAGCTGACGGTCGCGTTGCGCGCCGCGGTCAATCCGTATCCCAATCTGCCGGGCTACCATTTCGGTCTGGCGCAGGAGGATGTGAAGCCGGCCCGCGCCGACCTGCCGGGCTTCATCACCGACTCCAACGGCTCCGCCCGCCTGAAGGTCAAGCTGCCGCGGCCGCCCGAAAGCACCCGCCCGCTGGAAGCGGTGGTGCGCGCAACCCTGTTCGACATCGGCGGTCGCCCCGTCGGCCGCGACTTCGTCCTGCCGGTGCGCCACCAGCCCTTCGCCATCGGCATCAAGCCGCGCTTCGAGGGCGACGGCGTGCCGGAAGGTGCCACCGCCGGCTTCGAGGTGATCGCCGTCGGCCCGGACGGCAAGCAGACCGACCACGCCGACCTCTCCTACGAACTGTTCGAGGAGGAGTACGACTACGCCTGGTACGAGGCCAACGGCCGCTGGGACTACAAGGTCACGGTGAAGGACCAGCGCGTGACCGGCGGCACCCTGTCGGCCCAGGCCGGCAGCCCGACCGCCGTGGAGGCGCCCGTCGCCGCGGGGCGCTACCGGCTGGAGGTGTTCGATCCGAAGACCGGCGTCGCCACCAGCGTGCGTTTCGCCGCCGGCTGGTGGATGACCCCGACCGCCGGGGAGCGGCCGGATGCCGTCGATGTCTCGGTGATGATGCCGGCCTACCGCGCCGGGGAGAGCGCCTGGGTCTTCGTCAAGCCGCCCTATGAAAGCCAGGTCCTGGTGGCGGTGGCCGACCGCGGCGTGACCTATGCCGTCACCCGCGCCATCGGCACCCAGGGCGCCTTCCTGGAAATCCCGGTCGGGCAGGGATGGACCAGCGGCGCCCATGTGCTGGCGACCGCCTTCGCCACCTCCGACCCGCAGTCGAAGAAGCCGCCGCGCCGTGCGGTCGGCCTCGCCTGGCTGGCGATGGACAAGGCGCCGCGAACGCTGGACATCCGCCTGTCCGCCCCGGCTGAAGTGGAGCCGCGCCGCGCCATGACCGCCGACATCGCGGTGGACGGCATCGCCGAGGGCAAGCAGGCCTTCGTGACCCTGGCCGCAGTCGACGAATCGGTGATGCAGCTGACCGATCAGCCGTCTCCCGACCCGGCCCGCCACTATCTGGGCAAGCGGCCGCTGACCGTGGAACTGCGTGACTCCTACGGCCGCCTGATCGATCCGGCCAGCCTCGATGCCGCCCGGCCGCCGGCTGCGCCGGCTCCGCGTCTGCGTCAGGTCGCCGGACTGGTGCCGCCCAAGTCGGAACGGGTGCTCTCGCTCTATTCCGGGATTCTGAGCGTCGGCGGCGACGGCAAGGTCTCCGTCCCCTTCGATCTGCCCGATTTCCAGGGCCGCCTGCGCCTGATGGCCGTGGCCTGGAGCGAGGGCCGGATCGGCCATGCCGAAAGCCAGATGCTGGTCCGCGACCCGGTCGTTGCCGACGCGGTGCTGCCGCGCTTCCTCGCCCCGGGCGACTCGGCGCAGGTGATGCTGTCGCTCGACAACCTGAACGGCCCGTCCGGCGATTACCGCATGACCCTGACCGCCGAGGGCGCCGTCTCCATTCTCCAGGGCGAGGGCGGAACCGAGCTGGAGGTGCCGAAGCTGGCGCGCGGCAAGCGGGCGACCGCCGGCCGGGTGCTGACCGCAACCGCCGTGGGCTTCGGCCATGTCACGCTGGACGTCACCGGTCCGGACGGCGTCCGCGTCACCCGGCGCTGGGACGTCACCGTGCGTCCGGCCTCGCCGCCGGTGTCGCGCCGCACCGTCGCCGCCTTGCCCACCGACAAGAGCCTGACCCTCCCGGCCGACATCGGCGCCGGGCTGCGGCCGGAAACCCTGTCCATTGGTGCCGTGGTGGCTCCGCTGCCCGATCTCGACGTGCCGGGCCTGCTCTTCGCGCTCGACCGGGGGGCACCGGGTGGGGCGGAGCAGACCGCCAGCCGCATCCTGCCGCTGCTGTCGATGCCCGACGTCGCTGCCGGACTGGGCATCGCGCCGGAGGACCGGATCAAGGCGCGTGTCCAGCGCGGCATCGACCGGCTTCTGACCTTCCAGCGTGCGGACGGCGCATTCGCCGCATGGTCGCCGAAGGGTGAACTCGACCCATGGCTGACTGCCTATGCGGTCGACGTGCTGGGCCGTGCCAAGGCTGCGGGCTACCGCATTCCCGACCAGCCCTACCGCAAGGGGCTGGACTGGTTGAAGCAGGCGGTGGACAACGCCTGGGTCGAGACCGCCGACCTGCCGGGCCGTGCCTATGCCCTATATGTGCTGGCGCGTGCGAAGCTGATCGATGCCGGCGCGCTTCGCTATTTCCGCGAAAACTATTGGGACCGGCTGCCGACCGACTTCGGCCGGGCGCAGATCGCCGCCGCCGCCGCCGCGCTGGGCGACCAGCCGGCTGCCGCCGACGCCTTCGCCAAGCTGACCGGCGCCCGGATGGTGACGGCCGGTCTGCGCGACCAGGGCTCCTCCCTGCGGGACGAGGCTGGCGTGGTGGCGCTGATGGCGGAAAGCGGGGCGGTCGACCGTGACCGCATCTTCCAGGCGGCCGAGCGCGTGGCGAAGACCTTTGCCGCGGTCCGCACCACCAACCCGCAGGAACAGGCTTGGCTGCTGTTGGCGTCCAAGGCGCTGATCGACCGTGCCGCCCCGATGAAGCTCGCCGTCGGCGACCAGACGGTGGAGAACGCCAAGCCCCAGATCCTGCGCATCGACCCGGCCGCACCGCCGGCGATCCGCAACCTGGGCGGCGACGTCCGGCAGACCGTCTCGGTGGCCGGCGTACCCGACCAGCCGGCCGGCGCCGAAGAGCAGGGCATGACCATCCGCCGCCGCCTGTTCGACATGGCGGGCCGTCCGGTCGACCCGGCGGGGGTCCGTCACAACGACCTGCTGGTGGTGATCCTGGAGGGTGAGGTCGGCGATCCACTCGATCATTCGGTGCTGGTCAGCGATCCGCTGCCGGCCGGTTTCGAGATCGAGAATGTCCGGCTTGCCAACAGCGGCCAACTCGGCAAGCTGTCCTGGCTGGGCGAACTGTCGTCGGTCCGCAATGTGGAGTTCCGCGACGACCGCTTCCTGGCCGCCGTCGACCTGCCCAAGGCGGCCCCACGCTTCCGACTGGTCTATCTGGTCCGCGCCGTCACCCCCGGCGACTTCGCGGCGCCCGGCGCCCAGGTGCAGGACCTGCAGCGGCCCCACCTGTCCGCCCGGACCGCGGTGTCCCGTCTGCGCGTGCTGCCGGAGTGACGTGAAAATGGTCATGGGGCGCCGGCCTTCGGCTCCCCATGATCGCAAAATCCTGCCTAGAGGTAGCTCTGCTCGCTCCGATGGTTGTCACGCCGCCGGACGAGCAGGGTCAGTGCTGCGACCACCACCGCGAAGCACAGGGTCAGCAGCACGTAGAAGGCCAGCGCAAGGCCGACCGTCATGGTGCCGAGCAGCACCATGGCCAATATCCAGACGCCCAGCGATACGATGGCGCGCGCCGACATGGGGTGTCTCCTATACCCTGTCCTGATCCGCCGAAATACAATCGACCCATCCTGAACCCGCCGCGGCCTTCTGGCCGTCTGTCCGGCGCCGCATCCGCTTCCCATATGGAATCGGGAACGCGGCGGGGTGAGTCGTGTCCTGCGCAAAGCCTGCCACAGCCGCAATGGGGAGCAGGGCGTGGCATCCTGTCACTGCGCGGGCGCGCCGCACCCGTCAGGGACTGAACAGTTGCCCGGCCAAGGTTATGGCAGGGCGGTTTGCCAAACTGGTTGGTTTGGTCAACAAGTCTGTTGACAGCGTGCGGCATCGACCTTACCTTTACGTAAACGTCAAGGAAGGGAGCGAGCGGAGTGGATCGGCTTTCGGTCGGCTACGACATGGCGGAGATGGGGGAGGACGGGGGCGGCAGCCGCATGTCCGGCCCGCGGATCGCCATCGGCGAATTGGCCGGGGAGTTCGGTCTGACCCACCGCACCATCCGCCATTACGAGGACGAAGGGCTGCTGGCGCCGGAGCGGATCGGTAGCGCCCCTGGAGGCGCCCGTGTTTACGGCCACCGCGACCGCGCCCGGCTGGCGCTGATCTGCCGGGGCAAGCGGCTGGGCTTCAGCCTGGCCGAGATCAAGGATTTCCTGAACCTCTACGACACCGACGACGCCCAGATCGAACAGATGCGCTACATGCGCTCCATCGCGCGCCGCCGGATTTCCGCGCTTGAACAGCAGCTTGCCGACGTCCAGCAGACGCTGGCGGAGCTGTGCACCATCGACACCCAGATCTCCGAGCATCTTCGCCGCAACGGCATCACGGAGACGCAGGACATGGAGGAGAAGCACTCATGAAGTCGGTCGTCATCGCCGGTTACGCCCGTTCCCCCTTCGCCTTCGCCCACAAGGGCGAGCTGACCAAGGTCCGCCCCGACGATCTGCTGGCCCGCGTCTTCGCGGCGCTGGTGGAGCGCACCGGCCTGAAGACCGACGACATCGAGGATGTGATCGTCGGCTGCTCCTTCCCCGAGGGCGAGCAGGGGCTGAACGTCGCCCGCAGCATCTCCTTCCTGGCCAAGCTGCCGCAGACCGCGGCGGCCACCACGGTCAACCGCTATTGCGGCTCGTCGATGCAGTCGATCCATCAGGCGGCGGGCGCCATCCAGATGGGCGCCGGCGAAGTGTTCGTCTGCGGCGGCGTCGAATCGATGACCCGCGTGCCGATCATGGGCTTCAACCCGATGCCCAACCCGGCGCTGAAGGCCTCCTACCCCGAAGCCTACTGCTCCATGGGCATCACCGCGGAGAATGTCGCCCGCAAATACGCCATCTCCCGTGCCGAGCAGGAGGCGCTGGCCGTCGCCTCCCACGCCAAGGCCGCCGAGGCGCAGGCCGCCGGCCGCATGGCCGATGAGATCGTCGGCATCCAGACCCCGGCCGGTCTGGTCGACAAGGACGGCTGCATCCGTCCCGGCACCAACGCCGACAGCCTGTCGGGCCTGAAGCCGGCCTTCACCGCCGACGGCACCGTGACCGCCGGCACCTCCTCGCCGCTGACCGACGGCGCCGCCGCCGTGCTGGTGACGACCCAGGAGTATGCCCGGGCCAACGGCCTGCCGATCCTGGCGAAGATCCGCTCGGTCGCCGTCGCCGGCTGCGCGCCGGAGCTGATGGGGCTGGGTCCGGTCCCGGCGACCCGCAAGGCGCTGGCCCGTGCCGGCCTGTCGATCAACGACATCGACATCATCGAGATCAACGAGGCCTTCTCGTCCCAGGCCATTGCCTGCATGCGCGATCTCGACATCGACCCGTCCCGCATCAACCCGGACGGCGGCGCGCTGGCGCTCGGCCATCCGCTGGGGGCCACCGGCGCCCGCATCACCGGCAAGGCCGCGGCCCTGCTGAAGCGCGAAGGCAAGCAGTTCGCGCTGGCCACCCAGTGCATCGGCGGCGGTCAGGGCATCGCCACCATCCTGGAAGCGGTCTGACGAACGGGATCGGGGAGGAAAAACCATGAAGATCGAACGCGCCGCCGTGATCGGTGCGGGCGTGATGGGTGCGGGCATCGCCGCCCATTTCGCCAACGCCGGCATCCCCTGCGTCCTGCTCGACATTCCGGCCAAGGAAGCTGCCGACCGCAGCGCCATCGCCAAGGGTGCGGTGGCCAGGATGCTGAAGACCGATCCGGCCCCCTTCATGCATCCCAAGAACGCCAAGCTGATCACGCCCGGCAACCTTGAGGACGACCTGAACCTGCTCGCCGACGTCGACTGGATCGTCGAGGCCATCGTCGAGAATCCGGCGATCAAGGCCGACCTCTACAAGCGCATCGACCCGGTGCGCAAGGCGGGGTCGGTGGTGTCGTCCAACACCTCGACCATCCCGCTGGCGGTGCTGACGGAGGGGCAGAGCGAACAATTCCGCAAAGACTTCCTCATCACTCACTTCTTCAACCCGCCGCGCTACATGCGGCTGCTGGAGATCGTCGGCGGCGCCGACACGCGCGCCGATGCGCTGGCCGCCATCGCCGACGTCTGCGACCGCCGCCTCGGCAAGGGTGTGGTCCACTGCAAGGACACGCCCGGCTTCATCGCCAACCGCATCGGCGTCTTCTGGATCCAGTCGGCGGTCAACGCCGCGGTCGATCTGGGGCTGACGGTCGAGGAGGCGGATGCCGTCGGCGGCCGTCCGATGGGCATCCCCAAGACCGGCGTGTTCGGCCTGATGGACCTCGTCGGGCTGGACCTGATGCCGCACATCGCCAAGAGCATGTCGGCGACCTTGCCGGCGAACGACGCCTATCGCGGCCAGATGCGCGAGCATCCGGTCATCACGAAGATGATCGCCGAGGGCTACACCGGCCGCAAGGGCAAGGGCGGCTTCTACCGCATCAACAAGGCCGGTGGCGGCAAGGTGAAGGAGTCGGTCAACCTCCAGACCGGCGACTACGCCCCGTCGGAGAGGGCCCGGCTGGACAGCGTCTCATCCGTCGGCCGCGACCTGCGCAAGCTGTGCGAGCATCCGGACAAGGGCGGCCGCTTCGCCCGCCGCGTCCTGGCCCAGACGCTGGCCTATGCCGCCAGCCTGGTGCCGGAGATCGCCGACAGCATCGTCGCCGTCGATGAGGGCATGCGTCTCGGCTACAACTGGAAGCAGGGTCCGTTCGAGCTGATCGACCGGCTGGGCACCGAGTGGTTCGCCGAGCTGTGCCGCTCGGAAGGCATCCCGGTCCCGGCGCTGGTCGAGACGGCATCCGGCCGTCCCTTCTACCGTGTCGAGGACGGCAAGCTCCAGCACCTGACCACCGTCGGCGTCTATGACACGGTGGTGCGCCCCGAAGGCGTCCTGCTGCTGTCCGACATCAAGCGCGCCGCCGGCAAGCCGGTGTGGAAGAATGGCTCGGCCAGCCTGTGGGACATTGGCGACGGCGTTCTGTGCGTCGAGTTCACCAGCAAGATGAACGCCGTCGATGCCGATATCATGGCCGGCTACGAGAAGGCGATGCGCCTGATCGGCGACGGCAAAGGCGACTGGAAGGCGCTGGTCATCCACAACGAGGCCGACAATTTCTCGGTCGGCGCCAATCTGGGCCTCGCCCTGTTCGCGCTGAACATCGGCCTGTGGCCGCAGATCGAGGAGATGGTGGAGGGTGGCCAGCGCACATACCGCGCGCTGAAATACGCGCCTTTCCCGGTGGTGGCGGCGCCGAGCGGCATGGCGCTCGGCGGCGGCTGCGAGATCCTGCTGCATTCCGACCATGTCCAGGCCCATGCCGAGACCTATGTCGGTCTGGTCGAGGTCGGCGTCGGCCTGATCCCGGCCTGGGGCGGCTGCACCGAGATGCTGGCCCGCCATCAGGCGAACCCGAAGGCGCCGCGCGGGCCGATGCCGGGAATCGCCAAGGCCTTCGAGATCATCAGCACCGCCACCGTCGCCAAGTCGGCGGCCGAGGCCAAGGAGCTGCTGTATTTCCGCGCCACCGACGGTATCACCATGAACCGCGACCGTCTGCTGGCCGACGCCAAGGCCAAGGCGCTGGAACTGGCGGCGGACTACACCCCGCCGGAGAAGACCGCCTCCTATGTCCTGCCCGGCCCCAGCGCCAAGGCGGCGATGGAACTGGCGGTGGAAGGCTTCGCCCTGCAGGGCAAGGTGACGCCGCACGACAAGGTGGTCTGCGCGGCACTGGCCGAGGTGCTGAGCGGCGGCGAGGAGGCCGACATCTCCAAGCCGGTCGGTGAGGACCATGTCCTACGGCTCGAGCGCGAGGCCTTCATGGAGCTGGTCCATACCACCGGCACCATCGACCGGATCGAGCACATGCTGCTCACCGGCAAGCCGCTGCGGAACTGAGGGGGAGGAACGAGAGATGCCGATCTACAAGGCTCCGCTTGAGGATGTGCGCTTCGTCCTGGACGAGATCGTCGGCCTGGACAAGCTGTCGGCCCTGCCGGGCTATGAGGACGCCACGCCGGAACTCGTCGGCCAAGTGCTGGAGGAAGGCGCCAAGCTGTGCGAGGAGGTGCTGTTCCCGCTGAACCAGTCGGGCGACGGTGAGGGTTGCCATTTCGAGAATGGCGAGGTCCGCACGCCCAAGGGCTTCAAGGAGGCGTACGACACCTACATCGCCGCCGGCTGGCAGGGGCTGGCCTGCGACCCGGCCTATGGCGGGCAGGGGCTGCCGAAGCTGGTCAACATCATGCTGGAGGAGTTCATCTGCTCCGCCAACCTCAGCTTCGGCATGTATCCCGGCCTGTCGCTCGGCGCCTACAACGCGCTGGCGATGTACGGCTCCGACGATCTGAAGCAGCGCTTCCTGCCCAAGCTGGTCGACGGCACCTGGTCCGGCACCATGTGCCTGACCGAGCCGCATTGCGGCACCGACCTCGGCATCATTCGCACCAAGGCGGTGCCCGACGGGGAGGGTGCCTACAAGATCACCGGCACCAAGATCTTCATCTCGGCCGGCGAGCATGACCTGACCGAGAATATCCTGCATCTGGTGCTGGCCCGCCTGCCGGACGCCCCGGCCGGGACCCGCGGCATCAGCCTGTTCCTGGTGCCGAAGTTCATGCCCAACGCCGACGGCACCCCGGGCGCCCGCAACGGCGTCGCCTGCGGCTCCATCGAGCACAAGATGGGTATCAAGGCGTCGTCGACCTGCGTCATGAACTTCGAGGATGCCACCGGCTGGCTGGTCGGCGAGCCGCACAAGGGCATGCGCGCCATGTTCGTGATGATGAACGCGGCCCGTCTGGCCGTGGGCATCCAGGGGCTGGGGCTGGCCGAGGTGTCCTACCAGAACGCCGTCAACTACGCCCGTGAACGGCTCCAGGGCCGGTCGCTGTCGGGGGTGAAGGCGCCGGACAAGCCCGCCGACCCGATCATCGTCCATCCCGACGTGCGCAAGAACCTGCTGACCGCCCGCGCCTTCACCGAAGGTGCGCGTGCCCTGGGCGCGCTGACCGCCTACAAGCTCGACGTGGCGGAAAAGCACCCCGACGCCCGCACCCGCCGCGATGCCGACGAGTTCGTCCAGCTGATGACGCCGATCGTCAAGGCGCTGTTCACCGACATCGGCTTCGAGTCGGCCAACATCGCCGTGCAGGTCCATGGCGGCCACGGCTTCATCTGGGAGACCGGCGTCGAGCAGTATGTCCGCGACGCCCGCATCTGCCAGATCTATGAGGGCACCAACGGGATCCAGGCGCTCGACCTCGTCGGCCGCAAGCTGCCGCAGGACGTGGGCCGGCTGCTGCGCCACTTCTTCCACCCCGTCGGCCGCGACATCGCGGTGGCGATGGAGAAGGACGAATTGGGCGAATTCGCGATGCCGTTGGCCAAGGCCTTCGCCAAGCTGCAGCAGGCCACCGCCCTGATCGCCCAGAAGGGCCTGAAGGATCCGGAGGAGGCCGGTGCCGCCGCCAGCGATTACCTGCGCCTGTTCGGTCTGGTTGCGCTCGGCTGGAGTTGGCTGACCATGGTGGAGAAGGCGCAGGCCAAGCTTGAAGCCGGCGAGGGCAATGCCGCCTTCTTTGAGGCCAAGATCAAGACCGCCCGCTTCTACATGACCAAACTGCTGCCGCAGACGAACAGCCTGTTCATCACCATCGCCGCCGGCGCCAAGCCGTTGATGGAACTGGAAGAGGCCGCTTTCTGACACGCGTCGGCCGCCCCGTAGGGGCGCGCGGCGTCAGGCCGGACCGGTGCCCCCAAGGCGCCGGTCCGGCCATTTTTTTGCTTTTGCACAAGCCCGAAATGCGCATTCGAACAGTGACCTAAAATTGTCATACATCTTCGGAAATATCACCCTTGGGAAGCCCACACCTCTGCCGATCAGCATTCACAGCCGTGACAAAAGTTAATTTCAGGTTGTTCCATCTCGTCCCTGCGTGTTACATCTCAATAGAGATTACGTTCGGCCGGTGCCTGCTATATCCTTTGGATTTTAGGGAATATGCGGGTGGCGACAGCCCCCTCCTTTTCTCAAGCCTCTGGGCGACTTTCGGAGGGGCAGGCATGGTTCGGGAGTTTGAGCGATGAAGATCCTGATCGGTGATGATCACGTCCTGTTCCGGGAAGGTCTTCGCCGTCTGCTTGAGCAGCTGCGCGAAAATTCTACCTTTGCGGAAGCCAGCAATTTCGACGAGCTTCTGGACATGGCGGCTTCGAAGGATGAGGCCTATGACCTGATCCTGACCGACCTGCGCATGCCGGGTTGGCCCGGCTTCTCCGGCATCGGCATGCTGCGCGACCGGCAGCCGAACTCCAAGGTCGTCGTCGTGTCGGCGTCCGAGGCGCAGTCCGACGTGCGCGAGGCGTTGGAGAACGGTGCCGCCGGTTACATTCCTAAATCGTCCAGCGTGAAGATCATGTTGAGCGCGCTCGATTTGATCTTCTCCGGCGGCGTCTATGTGCCGGCGACGGTGCTGCGCGAAGGGATCGAGCCCGACCAGCGCGGCGGTTCGGTGATGCCGCCGACCGACCCGCAGCTGGAGCAGCTGCTGACCCAGCGTCAGCGCGAGGTGCTCGACCGCCTGCGCGAAGGCAAGTCGAACAAGCAGATCGCCCATGAGCTGGGCCTGTCGGAAGGCACGGTGAAGATCCATATGACCGCGATCTTCAAGTCTCTGGGCGTGCGCAACCGCACCCAGGCAGCCATGGCCTTCCCGCAGTCGCATTCGGCGTAAAGCCGCACTCCGGACATCGTTGTGAAAAAAAGGCCCGCCGTGGCAGCCCGGCGGGTCTTTTCGTATCGGTGATGGATGGTTCGCCTCAGCCCATTCCGGCCACATAGCCGCGCAGCGATTCGACCTCCAATTCGGCGTCGTCGATGCGGGCCTTCACCACGTCGCCGATGCTGATGACGCCGACGACGCGGCCGGCATCGATAATGGGCACATGGCGGATGCGCCGTTCGGTCATCACCGCCATCATGTCGGCGACGGTGTCGGTCGGGGTGGCGGTGATCAGGTCGCGCGTCATCAGGTCCGCCGCGGGGCGGTCGAGTGCCGCGGCGCTGTCGCGGGCGACAGCCCGCACGATGTCGCGCTCAGACAGGATACCGACCGGCTGGCCATCGTCGTCCATCACCAGCACGGCGCCGATCCGGTGCTCGGTCAGCAGGCGGGTGACGGCGGCCACGGTATCGTCCGGTGCGGCGGAGACGATCCGGTTGCCCTTGCGCTTCAAGACGGCTGCAACATGCATGGCGGTACGGCCTCCCTTCCGATGACCCTGATATCGGAATCATGGGGATGACCGCACATTCTGCAAGGCGGATGGTTAAAAGAAAAAGGCGGCCTCTCCGGATGGGGAGGCCGCCCTTCGTACGCCCGGGACGTGTCCCGGACCCCGTTCTTAGAAGCGGTAGCCGATGCCGACGCCGACCAGCCACGGGTCGAGCGTGACCTTCGAGGTGACCGGCAGCGCGCCGTTGACCGTCGCGGTGACGTCGGTCTTCAGGAAGATCTTCTTGACGTCGACGTTCAGCGACCAGTTGCCGGTCAGGGCGACGTCGACACCGGCCTGCAGGGCCCAGCCGAAGCGGTTCTTGTACTCGACATCGGTGACGCGCAGGCCGCCGGCGTTCGGGTTGTTGGCCGCATCCTCGTTGTAGAACAGGGTGTAGTTGATGCCGGCGCCGACGTAGGGGCTGATGCGCTCCTTCGGCATGAAGTGGTACTGCACGGTCAGGGTCGGCGGCAGCAGGGAGACCTTGCCGACATCGATGCCGTTGCCCAGCGCCGGCAGCAGGTTGCCGCTGACCTTGTGACGGCTGGTGCCGGCGATCAGCTCGGCGGCGATGTTGTCGGTGAAGAAGTAGGAGAAGTCGACTTCGGGAATGTAGTCGTTGCCGACCTTGGCCGACCCGATGTCGCCCAGCGCGCTGTTGTTCAGCGTGCCCTTTTCCTGCGGCAGCACGGCCAGGCCGCGCGCACGGACGACGATGTCGCCGGCCGACTTGCCCTTGAAGTCCTGAGCGAGCGACGGGGAAGCGATGGCGACAAGGGCCGAGGTCGCCAGCAGGGCGGCGGCGGCGCGCGACAGGATGGTCATGGGGTCTGCTCCAGGCAATGCGTTGTTGCTGTTCTGTGGCATCAGCCAATGGAGCTATTACCAGACACCTTGTAAGGGTACTAGGGGGTTACAACCGATCCTCACTCTATGCAGCAGCTCTGCAACAGTGACGAGTTGTCGCATGGACAAGAAAATCAAGGGGTTGGTTTGACCGTCCGCTGTGGAACCAGTGCCATGCAGTTCTGGACGATGGCGTAACATTGACCAAGTCGTGCCGACCCGCGTGATGCGCCACCATAGACCACGCGCTCGACCACGCCGTTTCTCAAACTGAAAGTTGCTTCGCAGTCGAAGCTGTTGACTTCATAACCATAAGCCGGCCAGCCGTAGCCATAGCCGTAATGGGGCCATCCCCAGCCGCCGTAATAGCCCAGCGGCGGCGGGCTGGGGTAGGACACCAGACGGGAACTGCGATAGGTGAAGAACTCGCGGTTGTCGACCGCGGCCTGACGCTCCGGCACGCCGGCGCAGGACAGCAGGGTTTCCTTCGGCAGGCCGATCAGCGCGGTCTGCGCCACCAGTGCCTCGTCCGCCGCCGGGTTGGCGCAGCCGGCCAAAGCCCCGGCGACGGCGAGCGACGCCACGGTCAGAAGCCGGCGAGCCGGCCCGCTCTCCACCATCCGATGCCCCAACACTCGACGCACAGCCATCGCACGCCTCCCCTTATCCCGCAGTCGTTCACCGCAGCCGGGCCGGCGACAAGTCGGACTCGGCGACACCCAGCGCCCGGACATCCTCGGGCAGGCCCCGGCCGGTGGCGAGTCCCGCCGCCACCCGGCCCATGGCCGGTGCCGTCTGGATGCCGTAGCCGCCTTGGCCGGCAACCCAGAAGAACCCCTCCGCATCGGGCGCGAACCCGACGACCGGCACCTTGTCCGCCACGAAGCTGCGCAGACCCGCCCAACGGTGGGCCAATCTCCGAACGGAGAATCGCGACGCTTGTTCCAGCCGGTCCACCGTCTCCGCGACGTCGATGTCCTCGGGCTGCACGTCGCAGGGTTCGATCGGCGTCTGGTCGGCGGGGGAAGCCAGCAGACGGCCGGCGTCGGGCTTGACGTAGAAGGTCTCGGCGACGTCGGACACCATCGGCCAGCCGTCCAACCCGGTCTTGTCGGCCGGATCCTCGAAAACGGGGTCGAAGGTGATGGCCGTGCGCCGCTTCGGCACCAGCCCGACCGTGGCGACTCCGGCCAGCTTCGCCAACTCGTCGGCCCAGGCCCCGGCGGCGTTCACCACCACCGGTGCCGCGAAGTTGCCGGCGCTGGTTTCCGCCAACCACAGGCCGTCGCGGCGAGCGAGCGCTCGCACTTCGGCATCTGTCACCACCCGGCCGCCGCGTGCCTTCAGCCCGCGCAGATAGCCGTGATGCAAGGCATGGACGTCGATGTCGCGGGCATCCGGTTCCCACACGCCGCCGGCCACATAGTCCGGACGCAGGAAAGGCGCCCGAGCCAGGACCTGGTCACGGCCGTAACGTTCGACCGACGGTGTCAGTCGGCGGCCCTGCTCGTATTCCGCATCCAGCCGGTCGATCTGGTGGTCGCGGCCGATGATCAGCACGCCGCGGGGCGTCAGCATGTCGTGTTCGGCAAAGCCGGCGGGCGGTTTGGTGTAGAAATCCCAGCTCGCCACCGTCAGGGCGCGGATCGGCGCCGGGCCGTAGGTCTGGGTGTAGAGCGCCGCGGACCGGCCGGTGGAGTGATAGCCCGGCTGCGACTCGCGCTCCAGCACCAGCACCCGGCCCTGCGCGGCCAGCTCATAGGCCGCCGACGCGCCGGCGATGCCGGCTCCGACCACCAGGAAATCGACGCTTTCCACTTGTCCCGCTCCTCGGAGTCTTATCGGCCGCCTATGGGGAAGCAGCGCTTTGGCGTGGCATGTGATCGGGCAGGGCGACCATTTCAAGGATAAGCTTCTGTCGCAGTGCGGCGACGAAGCTGTCCTTGTCCATGGCGCTTTTCACGAAGCTTCCCGGACCGCCGATCACGCTCTCCTCGAAATACTCCTCCAGCCAGGAGAATTCGTCGAGAATTGCGAGGCCGTTGACGACGATTCCACGTTTCGTCACCCGGTCGCGGGCCTCGGCCGGGTCGATCCCGCCGTTGGAAAAGCCGTTGGATACCAGATCGATCACCTGCCGCGGCGCCTTGCCGCCGCGGTCGAACAGCTTCGCCGCCTCCATGATGGCGCTGCCGATGGCCGTCGAGTCGCCCTGAAAGCCGCGGGGCAGGGCGTCGATGCGGTCGGCGAAGCGGCCGGCATCCTCCGGCTTGGTCAACGCCGTCCAAGGGATCAGAACCTTCAAGCTGTTCGGCCCGGAATAGGCGGTCAGCGTCACCCGCGCCCGTGCCGAAGTGAGCGCATCCGCCACCGCCGGGTCGCGGAAGGCGGCGGCATGGCCCTGCAACTGGAACTCCAGATCGCCGGTCGTGATGGAGGCCGAACCGTCGAGCGCCAGCACCAGCGCCACGCCCGCCCGTCCCTCCGTCTCGGGCGGGGCGGCCCGCAGGGGACCGACCAGAACCAGCAGGACGAACAGAGCGGTCATCACGGCACGCTGCATTCCCATCGGCACTCCATCACGCAATCGGCCAAACGGCCGGTCCGTCACACGTTGGCAAGCGCGTGGCGCACCACCTTCACCATCACCGACGGCAACGCCTGATCGCCCAGGCGGTCCACCGGCACCCAGTTCCCATCCGCCCGCCGCCAGTCCGGACCGGCCAGGGCGGCGACCACCTCAAGCTCAAGGTGGAAATGGGTGAATGTATGGCGGACCAGCCCCGGCAGCCGGCGCCAGCGCGCGGGCAGGGGCTGCTGCGCCGCGACCGCGGCCTCGCCCGGCAACTCCGGCCCCCAGGCGGTCGACGGCACCTCCGCCATGCCGCCCAGCAGACCTTCCTCCGCCCGGCGGCGCAGCAGGACGGCGCCTTCGGGGTTCAGCAGCCAATAGGCGACGCCGCGCCGGGTCGGCTTTTCGCCCTTGGCCGCCTTGCGCGGCAGGCTTTCGGCGATGCCGGCGGCGCGGGCCTCGCAGTATTCCGCCCAGGGGCACAGCATGCATTTCGGTTTGCGCGGGGTGCAGATGGTGGCGCCGAGGTCCATCATCGCCTGCGCATAGTCGCCGGGCCGGAACTCCGGCGTCAGGGTGGCGGCCAACCGTCGCAGGGTCGGCTTGGCGTTGGGCAGAGGCTCCTCCACCGCGAAGATGCGGGCGATCACCCGCTCGACATTGCCGTCCACCACGGTGGCTTTGCGGCCGAATGCGATGGAGGTGATGGCGGCGGCGGTATAGGCGCCGATGCCCGGCAACTCCAGCAATGCCGCCTCGTTCCCCGGAAACCGTCCGCCATGCTGGTCCGCCACGACGCGGGCGCATTTGTGCAGGTTGCGCGCGCGCGCGTAGTAGCCAAGCCCGGCCCATGCCACCAGAACGTCGTCCAGCGGCGCGTCGGCCAGATCGCGCACGGTCGGCCAGCGTTCCGTGAAGCTGCGGAAATACGGGGCGGCGGCGGGGACGGTCGTCTGCTGCAGCATGATCTCCGACAGCCAGACCCGGTAAGGGTCGGCGGTCTCCCCCGGCTTGGCGCGCCAGGGCAGGTCGCGGCGGTGGCGGTCGTACCAGGACAGCAGCCGCCGGGCGGCCTCGATCGAATTTGGAATCATGATGGAAGAAATAGAGGGTTGGAAGCGTCTGGGGAAGGGAGCCGGCCATCTCCTCTGGCCGGATGCTGGGCATCGGTCGAAGCTTGCGCTAGGGTGCCGCCATCCCACATGTCCCGGAACCGGTGCCCGGATCGGGGCCGCACAGGAGTGATCGCAGAGCATGAGCGGACCGCGTCGCATCGGCCAATCCGTTCCGGAGGTCGCCGGCAAAGTGCTGGGCAAGCGCGGACTTGCCTTCGGCGCGCTGATCACCGATTGGCCGTCCATCGTCGGCCACCAGCTGTCGCTGCGCACCGCCCCCGACAAGCTCAGCTTCCCCCGCGGCAAGCGCGAGGAGGCGACGTTGCACATCCGCGCCATGGGTGCCATCGCGTTGGAACTGCAGCATCTGGAACCGCAGATCATCGAACGCATCAACAGCTTCTTCGGTTATCGCGCGGTGGCGAAGATCAAGCTGATCCATGCGGCGCTGCCCTCCACGCCGTCGCCGGTGGTGCGCCCGCGCGCGCTGACGATGGACGAGGAAATCGGCATCACCACCACCACCGCGGCGGTCGAGGACGAGGAACTGCGCGCCACGCTGGAACGCTTCGGCCGCTCGCTGATGGCCCGGCCGAAACGCGCCGTGCGATAGCCGGCTTGCTGGACGCATCGGGGCGTCATTGTCTATACGTCAACATCTGGTAGGAACGAGGGCAAAGTGAACCGCAAAATTTTGGGAATCGCCGGTCTTCTGGCCATCGGCTTCACCGCCGCATTCGGCACCGCCATGACCGCGGCGTCCACGGCCGCACAGGCCGCGGCCACCCTGCCGCCGGTTTCGGAGATGATGGCCGAGCGCGTGATGGGCGATCCGAAGGCGCCGGTGACGATCCTCGACTATTCGTCGATGACCTGCTCGCACTGTGCCAATTTCCACGTCAACGTGCTGCCGAAGATCAAGGAAGCCTACATCGACACCGGCAAGGCCAAGCTGGTCTTCCGCGACTTCCCCTTCGATCAGGCCGCGCTCAGCGCCGCCATGCTGGCCCACTGCGCCCCGCCCGAGCGGTATTTCCCGCTGACCGACGTGCTGTTCAAGAGCCAGCCGAACTGGAGCCGTGCCTCGGACCCGGCCAAGGCGCTGGCGCAGTACGGCAAGCTGGCCGGCATGACCCAGGAGACCATCGACGCCTGCCTCGCCAACAAGGAGTTGGCCGACGCCATCCTGAACACCCGTCTGACCGGCCAGAACCAGTTCAAGGTCGAAGCCACCCCCACCTTCATCCTCAACGACGGCAAGGCCCGCATCGAAGGCGCCCAGTCGTTCGAAGAGTTCTCGAAGGAAATCGACAAGCTTCTGAAGTAAGCGCCTGCCGAATGCCCCCACCTGACCCTCCCCCGATGGGCGGGGGAGGGTCAGGGTGGGGGCATTCGAAGCGGACACTTCGCCATCCCCCCGCACCCCCTCAAAGCCCGGTACACCAAAGGTTCTTTCCCAGTGCAGTTCACGCGTCTCCGCCTGTCGGGTTTCAAGTCTTTCGTCGATGCCACGGAACTGGTCATCGAACCCGGCATGACCGGGATCGTCGGTCCCAACGGCTGCGGCAAGTCCAATCTGGTGGAGGCGCTGCGCTGGGTGATGGGCGAGACGTCGGCCAAGCGCATGCGCGGCGGTGACATGGATGACGTCATCTTCGGCGGCACCTCCAGCCGGCCGGCCCGCAATCTGGGCGAGGTGACGCTGGCGGTCGACAACCGGTCGCGCACCGCGCCGGCCGGCTTCAACGAGCATGACGAGCTGGAGATCACCCGCCGGATCGAGCGCGGCTCCGGCTCCGATTACCGCATCAACGGCAAGCTGGTGCGGGCGCGCGATGTCCAGCTGCTGTTCGCCGACAATGCATCGGGTGCCGCTTCGCCTGCCTTGGTCAGTCAGGGCAAGGTCGCGCAGATCATCTCCGCCAAGCCGCAGGACCGCCGCGCCCTGCTGGAGGAAGCCGCCGGCATCACCGGCCTTCATTCCCGCCGGCACGAGGCCGAACTGCGGCTGAAGGCGGCGGAGGGCAACCTGACCCGCCTCGACGATGTGATCGGGGCGATGGACACCCAGCTGCAAAGCCTGAAGAAGCAGGCGCGCCAAGCATCCCGTTACCGCAACCTGTCAGACCAGATCCGCAAGGCGGAGGCGGTGCTGTGGCACCTGCGCTGGATTGCCGCCCAGGAGGAGCGCGCCCGCGCCCATGCCGCCTTCGCAGCAGCCGAGGCCGCGGTGCGCGACGGCATGCTCTCCGTCAACCAGTTGGCCGCCCGCCGGACGGAGGCTGCGGCCGGCCTGCCGGAGAAGCGCCAGGACGAGGCGCGCGCCGCTGCCGTCCTGCAACGGCTGGTGATCGCCCGCGAACAGCTCGACGCCGAGGAGAAGCGCGTCGCCGACCAGCAGCGCGCCTTGGAGGCCCGGCTGCGCCAGATCGCCGGCGACCTCGGCCGCGAGGAGGCTCTGGCCGCCGATGCCGGGGAGGCGCTCGCCCGGCTGATGGCCGAGCGCGACCGCCTGATCGCGGCGCAGGCCGACGAGGAGATGCTTGAGGACGCCGCGTCGGAGGCTCTGGCCGAGGCGCGCGAGCAGGTCGATGCCCTCGACCGCGAACTGACCCGCCTGACCGAAGCGGTCGCCACCGACGAGGCCCGCCGCGCCGCCACCCAACGTCAGGCCGCCGAACTGGAATCCCGCGCCGCCGGACTCGCCAAGCGGCTGGCCGAACAACAGGCCCAGCGCGCCGCCCTTGAGGCGGAGATCGCCGCCCGCGCCGACCTGTCGGACGCCGAACTGGCGGTGGAACTCGCCGACCAGAGGCTGGAGCAGGCCCGCGAGGCCGCCGAGTCCGCGGAACAGGCGAAGGCGGAGGCCGAACCGGCCCAATCCCGCGCCCGCGAAGCGCTGTCCGGCGCCGAGGCCGCCTGTGCCAAGCTGCGTGCCGAGGAACGGGCACTGACAGAATTGCTGGAGGTCGGAGCCGGTGGGCTGTTCCCGCCGCTGGTGGATGCGGTGACGGTGTCGCCCGGCTATGAGGGGGCTCTGGCCGCCGCGCTCGGCGATGCGCTGACCGCTCCACTGGACGAGGCCGCGCCGGTGCATTGGCGCACGCTGCCGGCCTTTGGCTCGGTGGCGCCGCTGCCGGATGGGGTGGAGCCGCTGTCGCGCCATGTGGAAGGGCCGCGGGCGGCCGCCCGCGCCCTTGCCCATGTCGGGATGGTCGACGATGCCGCCGCAGCAGTAGCTTTGGCCGCAACGCTGGCGCCGGGGCAGGTGCTGGTCAGCCGTGACGGCGGGGCTTGGCGCTGGGACGGATTGACCGTTCAGGCCGGCGCCCCCACCGCCGCTGCCGTCCGTCTGAAGCAGCGCAACCGGCTGGCCGAACTGCGCGGCGAGCTGGAGTTTGCCGAGGAGCGGGTCGAGCTGGCGCGCGAGACGTTGGACGCCGCCAAGCTGGCGGTCGAGGAGGCGGCCCAGGCCGACCGCCGCGCCCGCGACGCCGTGCGCGAGGGCTTTGCCGCGCTGAACGCCACCCGCGACCGCCATGCCAAGCTGGCCCGCGAGGCCGATGCGGCGTCTTCACGCCTCGCGACATTGGCGGAGGCCGTCGAGCAGCTCGCCGCCGACGAGCGCGAGGCCGCCGCCCGACGCGACGAGGCGCTGGAACTGCTGGAGTCGCTACCGGACCCGCGCGAGGGACGGGAGCGGGTGAACGACCAGCGCGCCGTTCTGGCCGAACGCCGTGCCGTTCTGGCCGAGCGGCAGAATGCCGTCGACCGCCTGACGCGCGAGGCACAGGCCCGGCGCCTGCGCCTGGGCGCCATCCAGGCCGAAACCGCCTCGTGGGACACCCGCTCTGCCGGGGCCGGGGGACGGGTGGCGGAACTGCGCCAGCGCGCGGACGAGGCCGAGGGCGAACTCGCCCAGCTCTCCGGACGGCCTGCGGCGATCGCGGCGGAACGCCAGGATTTGCTCGACCGCATCGCCATGGCCGAGCGCGACCGCAAACGTGCCGCCGATGGACTGGCGGAGGCGGAGGCCAGGCTGGCCGAGTCCGAACAGGCGCTGCACGATGCCGAGGCGGCGCTGGCCGATGGCCGCGAGGCGCGCGCGCGTGCCGAAGCCGCCGTTTCGGCGGCCCAGCAGCAGGAACGCACCCTGACGGAGCGCATCGCCGAACGGCTGGACTGCCGGCCGGAGGATACCCGCGCCGCCGCCGACCTCGACCCCACCGAACCGATGCCCGACGCGACGGCGGTGGAGTCGCGGCTCGACAAGCTGACGCGCGAGCGCGAGAACATGGGGCCGGTCAACCTGCGCGCCGAGATCGAGGCCGAGGAGCTTGAAGCCCAGATCACCGGTCTGCATGGCGAGCGCGAGGATCTGACCGCGGCCATCGCCCGTCTGCGCCAGGGCATCTCCAGCCTGAATCGCGAGGCGCGTGAACGGCTGGTCGCCAGCTTCGATGTGGTCAACCGCGATTTCCAGGAGTTGTTCACCCGCCTGTTCGGCGGCGGCAAGGCCTATCTGGAGCTGGTCAACGCCGAGGATCCGCTGAACGCCGGCCTGGAGATCTATGCCAGTCCGCCGGGCAAGAAGCTGCAGGTGCTCTCATTGCTGTCGGGCGGCGAGCAGGCCTTGACGGCGCTGTCTCTGCTGTTCGCCGTCTTCCGGTCGAACCCGGCGCCGATCTGCGTGCTGGACGAGGTCGACGCCCCGTTGGACGAGGCGAATGTCGGGCGCTTCTGCGATCTGGTGGAGGACATCGCCCGCGAAGGCGATACCCGTTTCCTCATCATCACCCACCACCGCCTGACCATGGCGCGCGTCGACCGCCTGTTCGGCGTGACGATGGTGGAGCGCGGCGTGTCGCAGCTGGTCAGCGTGGATCTGAGCCGGGCGGAGGAGCTTCGCGGGGTGGCGTGAGGGAGAGAGGGGGCATTCGTCATCCCCCCCGCTTCCAGACCGTCGTCTCGATGTAGCGGCTCGCCAGGAACCGGTAGGTCTGCTTCTGCAACGCCTCCACCTTTGGCGAGCGTTCCATCGTAACCTCGTCCCAGCCACGCAGCAGGTCTTCCCATTCCAGCAGCTTGGCGCGCAGGTCGTCGCGGATCTTGCGGATGAACTGGATGGTCGGGTGGAAGTTGCGCAACGCGCCGACGATGTCGCCGGTCTGGGCGTCGGCCTGGTCGAAGATCATGTCGTACTCGCGCACCGGCTTGCGGATCAGACCCTGCATCCGGTTCAACTCGCTGCAGAAGGTGCGGTCGGTGCGGTAGATGGTGGCGAGCTTCGCCATCGCCTGATCGATCCGGCGGATGTGCTTGAAGCGGTCGCGCAGCGCCTCGATGTAGGCCAGTTCCTGCGCCAGATCGTCGATGCGGTCGGTCAGGTACTGTTCGTAGTTGTTGGTCAGCTTCAGCCGTTCCGCGATCTTGGCGAAGGCGGCCTTCATCCGCTCCTTCGTCTGCGGATCCTCTACCAACTGCTCCAACTCGTCGATATCCGACACGATCAGCTCGTTGCCGGTGAAGGACGAGACGATCTGCACGGTCAGCCGGCCCTTGGCGATGACGCGGTGCTTGTCCTCCACCGACCAGGAGGCGCGGCCGTCCAGCAACTCGCCCGGGATCTCCTCGCCCGGCCGGATCAGCTTCACGAAGGCCAGACCCTGTTCGATGATCTCCAGCAGGCGGGCGTCGTGGGTGCCGTCCTCGATCTGGAAGGACTCGAGCAGGGTGGGAAAGGCCAGCGTCGCCTTCAGGTCGCCCAGCAGGATGTTCAGCACCGGCTCCTTGCTGTTCGGCTCCTGGCAGAAGAAGGCGCCGGGCAGGCTGAAGACCTTGTGCTGGAAATCGAAATGCGTGTCCCGCATCGGCTGGACCAGCACATTCTCCTGCGCAGCCTTCTCAGCGACTGAATCGTCCGGGGCGGCATCCGCGGCCGGGGCGGTCCCCAAAGTGGGGGTGGGCTCGTCGCTGCTGGAGGTGTCGGTCATGGGCGGGGGTGGTACTCGGCAGTATGACGGGGCGGGGGAAGGGGGAGGCGGATTGCCTCCTCAGACTACAGCAGATCCCGCAGACGGAACCACATCATTGCGAGGACCAGCGCCGGGGTGCGGAACCGCGGTCCGCCGGGGAAGGGCGTGTGGGGAATGCGGGCGAACACGTCGAAACGCCCGGCCGTGCCGCCGACTGCCTCCGCCATCACCCGGCCGGCCATGCCGGCCAGTGCCACGCCATGGCCGGAATAGCCGTGGGCGTACAGCGTCGTCGGCGACAGCCGGCCCAGATGCGGCATGCGGTTCATGGTGATGGCGACCCGCCCGCCCCAGAAATACTCGACGCGGGCGTCCTTCAGTTCCGGATAGATCGCCAGCATCTTCAACCGCATCGCCTGCTTCAGCCCCGGCGCGTCCACTCCGGAATAGCTGACGCCGCCGCCGAACAGCAGCCGGTGGTCGGCGGAACGGCGGAAGTAGTTGAGCGAGAACTTCATGTCCGAAACGGCGATGTTCTTCGGCAGCAGCGCGGCGGCCCGTTCCTCGCCCAGCGGCTCGGTGGCGATCATATAGGTCGCGACCGGCATGATGTTGCGGTCCAGTGCCGGGGCCAGCCCGCCGAGATAGGCATTGCCGGCCAGGATCAGGTGCTTCGCCGTCACCCGGCCGCGTCCGGTGCTCACCCGGGGCGCCGGCCCGCTGTCCATGGCGAGGGCGCGGCTGTTCTCGAAGATGCGCACCCCGGCGGCATCGGCGGCGCGGGCAAGGCCGAGCGCGTAGTTCAGCGGGTGAAGGTGGCCGCTGCCCTCGTCCAGCAGGCCGCCGATATAGGCGTCGCTGCCGACATGCTCGCGGATGCCGGCGCGGTCCAGCCGCCGCACCCGGTCATAGCCGTAGCCGTCGCGCATCTCGCGCTCCAGTGCGCCCACGTCCTGCATGTGGCGGGGCTTCAGCGCGGCATAGGCAAAGCCCCAGGTCAGGTCGCAGGCGATGGCGTGGCCCTCCACCCGCTGGGCCAACTGGGTCTTCGCTTCCTCCCCGAACTCCCACAGGCGGTGCGCATCCTCCTTGCCGACCCAGCCTTCGATGGTCGCCATCGGCTTGTTGTAGCCGGTGATGATCTGCCCACCATTGCGGCCCGAAGCGCCCCAGCCGCAGCGCTCCGCCTCCAGCAGCACGACGTCGAACCCGCGCTCCGCCAACTCAAGCGCCGCTGTCAGGCCGGTATAGCCGCCGCCGACGATGCAGACGTCGCAGGCGACATCCCCCTCCAGGAGCGGGCGGTCGGCACGCGGGGCGGCGGAGGCTGCGTACCAGCTGTTCAGGTATGAGGCTTTCGGCATGACGGCAGTTAAGTCCCAGCCGAAGGGGGAGGTCAACGGAAAGGCGGATGTTTCACCGAACGGTCATGCTGAACCCACTGGCGCGGCCCGCCGGAACGGCGTCATAGTGTCGCTGTCGTCCACAGCACGGAGGGGGCTGCCCATCGCCCGGAGCGGTCCGCCATACCCATGGGTTTTATGGAAGACTTCATCAAGAAGAACCGCATTACCGAAGTCGAATGCCTGGTGCCCGACATGTCGGGCATCGCGCGGGGAAAGATCGTCCCCGCCGAGAAGTTCCTCCGCATCCTGCGCGACCGCGGCCTGCGCCTGCCAGAGGCGATCTTCGTCCAGACCGTGACCGGTGAATTCCCCGACGACGAGGACATCACGTCGGACGAGAATTCCGACATCTACATGATCCCGGACGAACGCACGATCCGCTTCGTTCCCTGGTACAACGAGCCGACGGCGCAGGTGATCACCGACTGCGTCTATGCCGACGGCCGCCCGGTCGACGTCTCGCCCCGCCATGTTCTGAAGCGCATTCTGGCGCTGTACGAGGAACGCGGCTGGAAACCGATGGTGGCGCCGGAACTCGAATTCTTTCTGGTCCAGGTGAACAAGGACCCCGATTACCCGCTGGTGC
>JBKHVJ010000487.1:0-5301 GCA_046570145.1 Alphaproteobacteria bacterium | reverse complement strand
GGGTGATCAGCCGGAAACCGGTCCCATCGCCATATTTCGGCTCCTGCGCCTCTTCCGCGATGTAAACGCCATACTCAAGGCGAAAGAGCCGTCGCTGAACAACGTCAGCGGTGTCGAACGGAACGATACGGAAAGCGACATCGGCCTCCCGCTGGGCGAGATTGAACAGGCGCGTGCCGGTCAGGATCTCGACGTCGACATTGGGGTAGGCTTTCGAAAAATCCGCCAGGATGGGAGGCAAGACATAGGCCCCGAACCAGTCCGCGGATGAAATGCGCAGACTGCCTTTGAGGTTCTGCTCCTGCCCAGCAAGCCGGCGCTCCATCGCCAGCGCGCTTTCTTCCATCTGCTCCGCCAGCGCGATGATCCCGTGGCCCTCTTCGGTCAGAACAAGACCGTCCGCGGTGCGCTGGAAGAGCGTGTGACCGATCGCCTGCTCAAGTGCGCGAAGGCGCCGGCCGACGGTCGGATGGCTTGTCTGAAGAGCACGCGCGGCGGCGCCGAGCGTGCCGGATCGCGCAATCGCGAGAAAGACTCGGACATCACTCCACTCCATCACAACCACCCACACAAAACTGAACGCTGAGAATACAGTTATGTCACTTACCGAACAAATCTAAATACCTAGATTGCCGTCATCGTCTGGAGGAGCGCGTCCTTCTGTGGATCCGCCGGATCCATGCGGGCCGCCGCTTGAGCGAAGGAACCGTGACCCTCGCTGTGGATCCCGGGGGACGCTCATCCGGACTGAACAGAGAGGATTTTCCTGAAAGGTCGCAGAACGCGGCGGCCCGCCTTGATGCTCGAAAATGAGGACTTCGACGATGATCACGATGCTGGTGACCTATGCGGGCGATGAGGAAACGCCGTTCGACCGCGAACATTGGATCAACGTGCACTTCCCGCTCGTGCGGGAAAGCCGGGGGCCTATGGGCTGGTAAGCGCCGGCGGGTTCTTCCCGCAAGGTGATGGTGCCGGGCCAATCGCGGTTGCGGTTGTCAACGTCCGCGACGAGGCCGCCATGGATACGGCGCTCAATTCGCCGGAGACCGCCCAGGTCATGGCTGACGTCGACATCGTCACCGCCGTCAAACCGCAATGCAGCATCGTGAGGCCACTCTGAGCGGCACAGCGGTGCCTTTCGATTGCAGGGGCCGCTGATCTCGCCAGGTCTGCGCCCCTGCCAGCGTCGCAGTGATCGGCGGCGTCCTTCCAAGCGCTCAGCGGGGCGTTCGCCGATGCCGGCCAATCTGCTCACGCCTTCCTTGTGGCTCTCCTCTGCATCGCCACCAGCCAACTCGTCGGCGCAGGTCTCGTCCTCACGATCGCTCGGCAGCCTGCGTCCGATCCCGCGGACAGCTCTCATCCGAACAACAGGAGATGGAACATGCAGATCGGGTTTATCGGTCTCGGCAGTATGGGCTCGGCAATGGCCCTGAACCTCGTGAAGGCAGGCCATGACGTGCGGGCCTGGAACCGTAGCAGGGTCGCACAGGAAAGCGTTCCCGGGGTGACGCTGGTCAAGCTTGCGGCGGATGCATTCCGGGCTGACGCAGTCTTCACGATGCTATCCGACGACCTTGCCATTCGGGAGGTGATCCTCGATGCCGGACTGCTGGCAAGCGCGCAACCAGGGCTGACCCATGTTGTCACCTCGACGATCTCGGTCGCTTTCGCTCGGGAACTGGAGCTGCTGCACGAAGAGGCAGGCCTTGGCTACGTGTCCGCACCGGTCCTCGGGCGACCGAACGTAGCGGCCAGTGGACAGCTTAACATCCTGGCGGCCGGGAAGGCCGATGCAGTTGCCGCGGTCGAACCGCTGCTCGCTTCACTCAGCAAGAAGGTCTGGATGTTGGGGGAGAGCCCCGCCCGGGCGAATACGGCGAAGCTCGCCTGCAATATGATGATCGCCATGGCTATCGAGGCGATGGCTGAGGGTGTCGTGCTGACCGAGAGCGTCGGCCTCGACCGTGCGGACTTCTTTGAACTCATCCTGGGCACCCTTTTCTCGG
This sequence comes from Alphaproteobacteria bacterium, assembly GCA_046570145.1. GTDB lineage: Bacteria > Pseudomonadota > Alphaproteobacteria > Azospirillales > Azospirillaceae > Azospirillum. The sequence goes on along the minus strand of JBKHVJ010000487.1, from coordinate 3,289 downwards.
GTCGCGCCTATGAGAGCTACAGCGCGCAGATCACGGAACGGTCGTTCGAGCCGGGTTTCAAAGCCGAGCTCGCGCTCAAGGACATGCGTCTCGCGACCGAGGCCAGCAACGAGATCGGACGCACGCTCCCGATGCTCGAAGTTGTCCGCGAGGGGCTCAGCAAAGCTGTCTCGGCGGGCTTTGGGAAGAAGGATTGGTCGGTCATGGCCGACATGACGGTTCGCGGCGGCGACAGCTTGGCGTCTTCTGAAAGCAGCTCGGGGAAAAAATAATGAAGACCTGGCTCATCACCGGCTGCTCGAGCGGCTTCGGACATCGCCTTGCGCTCGCTGCGGCACAGCGCGGCGATCAGGTCGTCGCGACGGCCCGCGATGTCAAGGCGATCGAAGACATGGCCGAGCCTTTCGGCGGCCGCATGATCACCGTGCCGCTGGACGTGACCGATGCGGCGGCAGCCAAGGCAGCGGTCGCGAAGGCGGTCGAGACCTTCGGCGGGTTCGACGTGCTCGTCGACAATGCCGGCTACGGACTGTACGGCGCGATTGAGGAAGGCACGCCCGAAGACTATCGGCCGATGTTCGAGGTGAACGTCTTCGGCCTGATCGAAACCACCAGAGCCGCCCTGCCCGTCCTGCGACGTTCGGGCGGAACGATCGTCAACATGTCGTCCGGCGCCGGCATCGCGGGCGGCGGCGGCGGGGGTTATTACAACGCCGCCAAGTTCGCCGTGGAAGGGATTTCCGAAGCGCTCGCCGGCGAGCTGGCGCCGTTCGGCATCCGCGTGCTGATCGTCGAGCCTGGGCCGTTTCGCACCGATTTCCTTGGCCGCTCGATCAGGATGGCGAACAACGAGATGCCGGAATACGCCGCGAGCTCGCGCAAGCACTATCGCGAAACCAACAACGGCAATCAGGCGGGCGATCCCGATAAGGCGATCACGGTGATCCTGCAGGCAGTCGACGCCGATGATGCCCCGCTTCATCTGCCACTCGGCCCCATCGCGCACGCGATCGCCGAACGAAAGCTGGCTGCGTTCCGCAACGATATCGACGCATGGCGCGACATCTCGATCGCCACCGATTTCGATCAGCCCCGAGCGCTGGCCGCGAGTTCTGTTCAAACGTCAACATCGACCGGAAAGCGATCATGATCGCAACCTTGAAGGGGTTTACCCAGCAGTTGGTGCCGGTGAATGGCATCAAGATCAACGCTGTCACGGGAGGCTCGGGTCCGCCGATCCTTCTGCTTCACGGCTGGCCGGAGACATGGTGGGAATGGCACACTGTGATGCCGCTGCTGGCCGGGCATTTCAGCGTGGTGGCCATCGATCTGCGCGGCGCGGGCTTTTCCGACTGCCCGCTCGACGGCTATGACAAGGCGACGATGGCGCGCGACGCGCACGAGGTCATGATTGCCCTTGGGCATGAACGCTACACCGTGTGCGGACATGACATCGGCGGAATGGTCGCCTTGCCGCAAGCCGCCATTTATCGGGAGGCTGTCACCCACCTGGCCGTCCTCGACGTTCCGCTTCCCGGCTGGACCGGATGGGAGGCGGCGACCGCGGGGCTCTGGCACTTCAGCTTCCATATGAACCGGGATCTACCCGAGCGCCTGATCCATGGCCGTGAATATGACTATGTGTCGACCTTCATGGCGGAGCGCTTCTACGATCACGGCACCTTCAATCCGGCGGACATCGAGATCTACGCGAAGGCGATGGCTCTTCCCGGCCGCACGCGTGGCGGCATGGAATGGTATCGCACCCTCGCCGCCGATCATGCGGCTGCTCTTGAGTACAAGAAGCACCCCCTCGGGATACCGGTGCTCGGTCTGGGTGGGGACCAGCGGTTCGGTGCGCAGATGGTGCCGATGCTCAAAGAGTTTGCCAGCAACGTGACAGGTGGCTCCATCGCGCGGTGCAGTCACTATGTCGCGGATGAGCGGCCCAACGAAGTCGCGGCCGCTCTGATCGATTTCCTCAAGGCCAGCTGAAACCAAGACCAGCTGAAACTCTGCGCCCGCGCCGTCGCGGGCCGGGCGGATCGCGACGCTGCGGGCGAACTGCGCCCGAAACGGTCGCGATGGATCGACAACATCAAGGAGACTGTCATGACCGCACCCGTCATTCGCGGCGTCAATCATATCGGCATCACGGTGCCCGACATCGAAGCGGCAAAATCGTTCCTGGTGGAAGCCTTTGGCGGCCAAGTGATCTACCAATCCTTCGGACCGCAGGATCCGCCGCGGCAGGGACCCGAATTCGAAAGGGCCGTCGGCGCTTTCCCCGGTACGGTCGTGCGTGCGCAGGCGATGGTGAAGATCGGAACCGGCCCCGATATCGAACTCTTCGAAATGCACGGCCCCGAGCAAGCCCAGCCGATCCGGGCGAGCGACTTCGGCATCACGCATTTCGCTCTCTACACCGACGACATCGACGCATCGGTCGAGCGCTTCGAGAAGGCTGGAGGCACCCCCCTCACCGCGCCGCGCGCCATTCCCTATGCAACCGAGAAAGGTCCTGGCAATAAGGTCTGCTACTGCCGCATGCCCTGGGGTACGACGATGGAATTCATCACCACGCCGGACCGTATGCCCTATCATGACCAGACTGATCTGCGCAGGTGGCAGGACGAGGACTGAGCAGGGCATAATCGGACAGTACAGCGTCTTGCGGGATTGGGGAATCCGGCGCCGAGTTCCCCGACCCGTTCGATGGCTGGCTGCGCGAGGCGGAGATCAGCGCGCTGTCGCCGTTTGCCGCCGGGATTCGCCGCGACGAGGACGCGGTGCGCGCCGCCCTGAGCGAACCGTGGATCAGCGGGCAGGTCGAGGGCCAAGTCAACCGGCTGAAGGCGATCAAGCGCACGATGTACGGCCGGACGGGCTTCGATCTGCGGCGCGCTCGGGTCCTCGGTCACGCCTGACGCGAACATCAGCGCCCCGCCCCCGCCCCGCAACAATCTCGGCAGGACATCGTCACATTGACGTGGGTGAGGCCAGGAAGGAGCCCGCCGCTACCCAACCACGCTTTATCGCGTTGCGTTGGATACCCGTTGATACGCGGAAATCGAGAGCTCGAGCACCCTCACGGGGCGGCCGGGCTTTCCGTCGGCCTCCTACTTCGCGGTCGCCCTGCCCTGCCTTGCCAAGTGGAGGAGCTGAACCACACCGGGTTTGTCGGAGGCCATTTGGCTTGAGTCACGCCGCGATGGCGACGTCCTCGACTTGAGCATAATAGCGCGCTTCGGCCTCGGCGGGAGGAATGTTGCCGATGGGTTGGAGCAGG
>JBKHVJ010000486.1:0-35062 GCA_046570145.1 Alphaproteobacteria bacterium | reverse complement strand
TCCGGGAGCCATGGAACAGAAAACCGACATAAGGAGGTTTGGAGCCTCAGGCCAGCTGCTATGGCTCATCACCAAGGTGGTCTCTGTCGAATTTCTCCCTCGCCGTCCGGAAGCTGTCCGCGTTCTCGACGATCCAGGTCCATAGAGGAACCATCCGGACAAGCAGTTCCAAGCCGGAGTCGGACAGCTGATACTCGACGTGCGGGGGCACCTCCTCGAAGTCATGGCGGATCACCAATCCGTCACGCTCCAATTGGCGAAGGGTGCGCGTCAGCATCCGTTGAGTGACACCATGCATGCGCCGGCCGATTTCCGCATGGCGCAGTTGACCGTACACGCCCAGCGTATGAATGACGCCGAGCGACCAGCGATTCCCGGCATGCGCCAGCACCTCACGCCGTACCCCGTCGTCGTCGTCTCTGAGGCCGTCGCAGACGGTCTGGGAGTACTTGAGAACGTCGTCCCGGTTCAACGATCCGACCCCAGTATCACGCATGTGCCTTCTTTCACGCTTGCATATGGGTTGCTAGTTCTTGGCGGCAACCAATACTGAATGGGTCAGAACGATGAAGGACGCAGCTTCCGCCGTAAAGTCACGAAACATCCTCGTGCTGGGTGCCGGCGAACTCGGTATGCCGGTACTGCGCAACCTGGCGCGTCGTGCAAGGAACGTGGACGGAGCCAGGATCAGCGTGCTGTTGCGCGCCAGTGCCGTCGCATCCGACGCGCCGGCCAAGAAGCGCGATATCGACGAGATTCGCGACCTTGGCATAGAGATCGTCGTTGGCGATCTGGTGAAGAATTCGATCGACGAGCTTGCGTCGGTTTTCGGGCAATACGACACCGTGATCGGGTGCGCCGGCTATGCCGCCGGGATCGACACGCCCATGAAGCTGGCCAAGGCCGCCTTGCAGGCGCGGATCCCCCGTTACTTTCCCTGGCAGTTCGGCGTCGATTTCGACGTGATCGGTCGTGGCAGCCCGCAGGACATCTTCGACGCACAGCTCGATGTGCGCGAGCTTCTGCGCGCGCAGAGCGGGACCGAGTGGGTGATCATCTCCACCGGCATGTTCATGAGCTATCTCTTCGAGCCGGAATTCGGTGTCGTCGACCTGGAAAACGACGCGGTCCATGCGCTGGGCAGCCTCGACACCGCCGTGACGCTGACCACGCCCGATGACATCGGCGCATTGACTGCCGAGGTGGTGTTTGCAGAGCCCACCATCCGGAACGAGATCGTGTTCCTGGCAGGCGATACCGTGACCTATGGGGAGGTTGCGGACAAGCTGGAGAGGGCTTTGGGGCGTCCCTTCAGCCGGTCGGAGTGGACCGTGCCCTTCCTGATGGAAGAGCTGGCGCGCGACCCGCAGAACATGATGCGCAAATATCGCGCCGCTTTCGCCCAGGGGCGCGGGGTCGCCTGGGACAAGGCCGGGACGTTCAACCAGCGCAACGCCATCCCGGTTACCGACGTGACAGCGTGGATCGGCGCGAACCTCGCCTCGCTCCGCAGCGCTTAACCGCCTGGCAGCAGCACGATCGGGCGCATCGTCTCCGTCGCCGCCATAATCGCGGTGGTCGCAGCCTGAAGGGCGTGAAGCTGGTGATTTCGTCGACTTCACCGTCGAGGCCGTTCGGCGGACCGACGCCGAACCTGGATTCATGGCCGTACCGGGGCGTGTCGAGCGGGCCTCCGGATGGATGATGCGCCGGAGGCGCCTGGTCCGCGGCTATGAAGCCCGGATCGACGTCTCCGGCGGCATGTTGCGGCCCGCCTTGGCAGCCCCGCCACTCCGACGAGGCTGCCAATGAAGCGGCGGTCAAAGGGCCCTCCGCCCATGTCCTCCGCCCATGTCCTCCGTCCATGTCCTCGACACCACGCCGGGCCGGAGGCTGTCCGACGGAGGGAGGTTGCCCCCGGCCCGGCGGACGTGCCTCGGAACCGGCCGCGCTTCTAACGCTTTCCGCCGAGGTACGCCTTGGGGAAGAGCATGTGGACGCCCTTGTTTATGTCGACGAGCTGCGTGACGTGCAGGTCCGCGACAAGGCTGCACAGCATGTAGGCCTCGTTGCGCGTCAGGCTGGAGCGCTCGCAGACCAGCCTGACCATCTCCCGCACCGCCTGACGAGCCGCCTCGTCGAGATCGACATTGAGGCCGATCGACATCAGCTTGTCCGGCGTCTCGGCGAAGGGCTGGGTGATGCTCATGTCCTTGCGGACGGTCAGCCGGAAGGTGCCGTTCAGCGCCGTCTCAAGCGCGGTGATGCATACCTCCCCATGGCCCTGGCAGCCGTGACCGTCGCCGGCGTAGAACAGCGCCCCTTCGTTGAAGACCGGCAGGTAGAGCGTCGTCCCTGGGCGCAGATCCTTGTTGTCCATGTTGCCGCCGAAGGCGCGGGGCTCCGGCGAACCGACGCGGCCCCATTCCTTGGGCGGGGCGACTCCCATGATCCCGAAGAACGGGTCGAGCGGGACTTCGGTGCCCCAAGGCAGCACGCCCACCCGCTTTTCGCGGTCCACGCGGATATGGATGCGCTCGTAATCGGTGAATTCCTCCGGCAAGGTGCCGAGCAACGGCAGGATGGCGCAGAAACCCCAGTCCTGTCGCGGCTCGACCTCCAGGATATCGACCTGGAGCACGTCGCCGGGCATCGCGCCCTTTACGTGGATCGGCCCCGTCATCATGTGCGGGCCGACCGGGCCGACCACCACCTTGGACCCGTCGCCGCCGGGGGAAAGCGCCTCGATGGCCCGCCGGTGGTCGGGGGTGACCAGCGCCGGGTCGGGCGGCAGATCTTCCGGAAAGCAGGCCGGCAAGGTGTGGATCTTGACCGTCTCCCCGGACTCGACGGTCAGCACCGGCGGCGTGTCGGCGTCGAAATAGCCCCAGAAGACGTTTTCCGGATTCGCGTGCAACTCTTGCATCAATAGGATCTCCAATTCAGAAGCGCGCTCGGTCACACCGAGACGAAGGACTTGATCCGCTCATGGTCCATGGCGGACGACTCACCGCTTTCGATGACGCCGCCGCGCGAAAGGACGACGTAGCGGTCGGAAATGCTGCGGGCGAAGTCGAGGTATTGTTCGACGAGGAGGATGGCGATGCGCTCCTTCAACGAGGCGATCACCTCCTCGATGCGCTGAACGACGGAGGGCTGGATGCCCTCCGTCGGCTCGTCGAGGATCAGCAGCGACGGGCGGGTGGCCAGAGCGCGGGCGATGCTGAGCTGCTGCTGCTGCCCGCCCGACAGGTCGCCGCCGCGCCGGTTCCACATCTCGCCAAGCACGGGGAACAGGGTGACCAGCTCGTCGAAGACGGCGTCCGCGTCGGGGATGGCGCAGGCGCGCGACGCGATCTCGATGTTCTGCCGCACGGTGAGGTTGGCGAAGATCTCGCGTCCCTGGGGCACATAGCCGAAACCGGCGCGGATGCGGCGATGCGGCGGCAGGCCGGTCAGATCGGCGGCGCCATAGCGGACGCTGCCGGAACTGATGGGCAACAGCCCCATCAGGCAGCGCAGCAGCGTCGTCTTGCCCGCGCCGTTGCGTCCCAGCACGGCAAGGCACTGGCGCTCCTCCATGGCGAAGGAGACGTTGCGCAGAATGTGGCTGCTGCCATAGTGCTGGTTCAGCATATCGACGGTCAGTGTCATTTCAGCGCCCCAGATAAACGTCGCGGACCCTGGGGTCGGCCTGGACGCGCGCCATGCTCCCCTCGATCAGCGGGCGCCCCTCGTGCAGCACGGTCACCAGATCGGCGATGCGCTCGACGAAGGACATGTCGTGTTCGATGACGACGATCGCCCGCTCGGGCGACCGCAGCGACAGCACCAGCTCGGCGGTCCGTTCGGTCTCCACGTCGCTCATCCCGGCGACCGGTTCGTCAAGCAGCAGAACGCGCGGCTCCTGGAGCAGCAGCATGCCGATCTCCAGCCACTGCTTCTCGCCGTGGGACAGCACGCCGGCACGCCGGGAGCAGACGCCGGCCATGCCGATGCGGTGCAGCATGGCGTCGGCCCGCCCTTCCTCGTCCGCGGTCAGCCGGTGGCCCATCTCGCGAAGGATGGAGCGGCCGGCCGAGCGCAGGGCGAGGCGCAGGTTGTCGCGCACGCTCAGCGCCTCGAACACGCTGGGCTTCTGGAACTTGCGGCCGACGCCCGCCAGCGCGATCTGCGGCTCCGACATGGCCAGCAGGTCGAGCGTGCCGTCCAGCGTCACCTGCCCGGTATTGGGCCGCGTCTTGCCGGTGATGATGTCGAGCAGGGTGGTCTTGCCGGCGCCGTTGGGGCCGATGATCGCACGGATCTCGCCGCGGTTGACCAGCAGCGACAGGTTGTCGATGGCGCGGAACGACCCGAATCTGACCGACAGGCCGTCGATGTAGAGGGCAGGCGCGCTCATATCTTGCGCTCCCGGAAAGCGGCGATCCGCCGCCGGACGCCGCCGCCGAACGCCGCCGTATCGGCCAGTCCGTTGGGCAGCTGGATGACCACCAGCAGAACCAGGACCGACAGGATGAAGGGCCAGACCGCCGGGATCCAGGCGGTCAGCAGGAACTTCAGCGTGGTGATGAGGACGGCGCCGAGAAACGCGCCGACCAGCGTGCCGCGCCCACCGATGGCCACCCACACGGCGATCTCCAGCGACAGTTCGGGCGACAGCAGCCGCGGGTTCACGATGCCGACCTGCGGCACGTAGAGGGCGCCGGCCACCGCCGCCAGCACGGCGGACACGCACCAGACCGTCAGCTTGATCCACAGCGTGTCGTAGCCGAGGAAGCGCAGCCGCGCCTCGTCGTCGCGCACCGCCACCAGCATGTGTCCGAAGCGGGAGCGCACCAGCCGGTCGAGCCCGAACAGCGCCATGGCCGCGGCCAGCATCGACGCGGCGCTCAGTCCGGCCACGGTGGCCCGCCCGGCAAGCGGCTGCCCGGCGATCTCGGTGAAGCCGGTCATGCCGTTGTTGCCGCCGAAGCCGGTGTCGTTCCGGTAGAACAGCAGCATCGCCACATAGACCAGTGCCTGGGTGATGATGGCGAAATAGACGCCGGTGACGCGAGAACGGAAGGACACGAGCCCGAACAGGAAGGCGACCAGGGCCGGCACCGCGACGATCAGCACCGCGATGTAGCCGAGGTGTCCCATGCCGGCGTAGTAGAAGGGCAGTTCCTTCCAGCCCATGAACAGCATGAAGTCCGGCGGCGTGCCGGTCGCCTGGAAGGCCACCGTCACCAGATGCATGGCGATGAGATAGCCGCCGACGGCGAAATAGAGCCCGTGGCCGAGGCTGAGAATGCCGGCGTAGCCCCAGATCAGATCCAGCGCGACCGCCAGCAGACCGTAGACGGCGATCTGTCCGACCATATTCATCAGATAGACCGATGGGCCGGCGTCGGCCTGCCCGGCGAGCAGGATCGCGACGGCGCAGCCGGCCAGAACCGCGGCCAGTGGCGTCGCCAGGCCCTGCGGCGCGGTGACGATCCGCCGCCACGGTGCGCGGGGAGAGGGGGAGAGAGCGTTCATCGGCGCCCCTTTACGGAAAAGATGCCTTCGGGCCGGAACTGGATGAACAGGATGATCATCAGCAGGACGATGACCTTGGCGGCCACCGCCCCGTAGAGCGGCTCGATGGCGACGTTGACCTGTCCGATGCCGAGCGCCGCGACCAGCGTGCCGGCGAGGTTGCCGACACCGCCCAGCACGACCACCAGGAAGGAATCCACGATGAAGTTCGTGCCCATGGTCGGATTGACGTTGTAGATCGGGGTCAGCGCCAGCCCCGCCAGCCCCGCCAGTCCCGATCCCACCGCGAAACTCAGCAGGTCGACGCGGCGGGTGGAGACGCCGACGCATTCCGCCATGTCGCGGTTCTCCGTTACCGCCCGGACAAACAGGCCGAGCCGCGTCCGGCGCAGGACGAGCAGCGCCAGCGCCAGGATGGCGACGGCGAAGACGATGGCGAACAGCCGGTTCCATGTCACCACGAAGTCGGCAAAGACGCGGGTGCCGCCGGACAGGTACGAGGGGATGACGAATTCCAGGTTCTGCGTGCCGAACAGCACCTGCACCAGATTGACCAGAAAGAGGCTGATCGCCCAGGTGGCCAGCAGAGTCATCAGCGGACGGCGGTAGAGATGGCGAATGACCAGCAGTTCCATCGCCATGCCGACGCCGGCCGACGCCGCGAAGGCGACCGGGACGGCCAGTGGCAGATACCAGTCGATCAGCGGAGGGGCAACGGCGCGGAGCAGCTCCTGCACCAGATAGGTGGCGTAGCTGCCGATCATGATCAGCTCGCCTTGGGCGAGGTTGATCACGCCCATCAGACCGAAGATCACCGCCAGCCCGAGCGCCGCCATGAACAGGATGCTCGTGTAGCTGAGGCCGCTGAACAGCACCGACGCCACGCGGCCGGCCTGCAACCGGCGGTCCATTGCGGACAACGCCTCGTCCAGCGCCGCGCGGACGCGTGGATCGGCGGTGTGCTCGGGCTTGCCGGCGAGCGTGACCAGCGCCGTTCGGTTGCGCGCGGTGGGCATGCCCGCGATGTTGCGGATCGCCGCCACGCGCGCCTCGACCGACGGCGCTTCCAGCGACTGGAGCGACTGGACGAGTTGCAGCCGGTCGCGCAGCTCCCCCGCCTCCTGCCGCCGCACCGCGGCCGTCAGCGCAGCCTGCGGCACGATGTCGTACTGCTTTTCCAGCACCGCCACCTGCGACGCCGCCTGCGGCCCCGTGGGATCGCCGAGCAGGCCGAGCAGGCTTTCCGCCATTTCGACCCAGGCGCGGGTGCGCAGATTGACGACGGGGGCCGACGGGGGCTGGGCGGGGGCCGGCATCTCCTGCAGGGTCACCGGATCGCGGTAGGCGCTTCCGTCCTTCAGAAGGCGGGGTCCATTGCGGGCGCAGCGCAGATCCCGCCCGTCGAGGGCGGCGAGGATCCGGCTGCCCCAGGCGGGGTCCTCGCGTCCGGTGGCGACCGCCGCAAGCAGGTCCCCGATGGCTTCGGTCATCGGCGTGGTCTTCGCCTCGCAGAGACGCTCCACCACCGCGTCGCGTCTGTAGGCTTGCGGCGCGTCATCCGCATACGCCCGCCCGGCCCCGGCAAAGACCACGACTGCCATGGCCAGAGCCATAAGGGCGTGGTGATGGACGCGCGACCGGCCCCGGGCGCGCGATGGGAGGCGGTTCTGAAAAAAGCCAGTAATCATGCCACACTGACGGACGCGCCGGCCGGCCCGACGGGCAGGCCGACGCCGTCCGCTCCCTGGTTCAAGCGTAGGGGCTGAAGGGAACCGGCTTCGGCGTGCCCTCCGACTGCCACAGGATGTCGAAGCCCTGCTGGGCGTTGACCGAGCCGATGAAGACGCCGCGCCCGACGTAGTTGTTCTCGCCGGTCATCGACAGGGTGTAGCCCGACGGGTCGTCGAAGGTCAGGCCGGGGAAGGCCGCGCGCACCGCGTCCACCTCGGTGGTGCCGGCCTTCTGGCAGGCCGCCGCCCACAGATGGACGCCGTCGTAGGTCGACACCATCGGGTCGATCACCACGTTGTTGCGGAAAGGCAGCTTGTTGGTGTCGACGTAATCCTTCCACGCCGCCTTGAAGGCGTCGTTGCGCGGCGAACCGGCGTTCTGGAGATAGGCCCAGCAGTTGAGATGCCCGACCATGGTCGTGGTGTCGAGCCCCTCCAGATCCGCCTCCAGCATATCGAGCCCCAGCACCGGGATGTCGGTGGCGCGGAGGCCCTGGCTGATCACTTCCTTGAAGAAAGCCGGTATCGAGGAGCCGACCACGGTCAGGATGACGATCGGCTGGCCGCCCGGCTGGCTGGCGAACTGGCGGATGTCGTTGACCAGCGTCTGGAAGTTCGAGAAGTCGAAGGGCACGTAGTGCTCGCGCCAGCTCTCCTCCTTGAAGCCTTTGGAGGTCAGATAGCCTTTGCAGATCTTGTTGATCGTCCGCGGCCACACATAGTCGGAGCCCAGCATGAAGAATCGCTTGGCCGAGCCGCCGTCGTCGCTCATCAGATATTCGAGCGCGGGCAGAACGGAGCTGGACGGCGGGGAATTGAGGTAGACGACGTTCTTGGAATTCTCCTCCCCCTCGAAATGCAGGGGATAGAACAACAGGCCGTTGTTCTGCTCGACCACCGGCAACACGGATTTGCGCGATACCGAGGTCCAGCAGCCGAACAGGCTCGCGACCTTGTCCTGGAGAAGGAGCTGGCGGCCGAGCTGGGCATAGAGCGGCCAATCGGAGCCAGGATCGGTGACCACCACCTCCACCGGCCGGCCGAGCACGCCACCCTTGGCGTTCAGTTCCTTGGCAGCCATGCGGCACACGTGGTTCAGGCGACCCTCGGTGTTCGCCATCGTCCCCGACGACGAGAAGAGGCAGCCGATCTTGATGGGTTCGGCGGCCTGGGCGCCGCGGATGATCGACGGCATTCCGAGAGCACCGGCGGCCATGGCGGCCGTCTTCAGGAAGGTGCGACGCTTGACGGCTGATGTGATGCGCTTCATCGCTGACCTCAGTCCTTGCCAGTTGCGGGCTGGACCGACATCAGCAAGCGACGTGCCATTTTTCTTACACTGTGTAAGAATATTTATCACATTGAAGTATATAGATAATTTTTGTGGCGCGCACCGTGGTCCCCGAACCGTCGCGATCAGCGCACAGAACGGAATCGCGTATCTTTTGGGCAAATGTCCCATGGATGGGCTGAATGCACAAATTTCGAGCCGAATGTTGGGGGAAGCTGGGATTCCGCCGCCTTGACACTCCGGTGTGATCGGGGCAGCTTGCCGGTCTACCCGATCATTCTGGTTGTACCCATTCATGCCGCAGGTGCCGGCCTCCCCGACCTCACTGCAAATACGGAACCTCAACCGGTCGCGGATCCTGACCGAAATCCGGCGTGTTCCGGGTGTATCGCGCAGCCAACTGGCCAAGATGATCGGACTGACGGAGGCTTCCCTGTCGCGGATCACCCGCGACCTGATCGCCGACGGACTGGTCGCGGAGCGGGAGGGTGCCGCCCGTCCCATCAGGGGTCGCCCCAATGTGGGGCTGTGGCTGCGCGCTGACGGAGTCCATGTGCTGTGCGTGGCCCTGACGGCGTACGAGCACAAATTCTCCATCGTCGGCTCGACGGGGGAGCGGGTTGTGGAGGGGTCCATTCCCGGCCTTCCCGGCGCCACGCCCGAAGCGGTCGTCGACCTCCTGCGGGACCAGATCGTGGCCCTGCGCAAGCGCCCGGACATCAATCTCGACCGGCTGAGCGGCGTGGCGATTTCGATTTCCGGCGACATCGATGCGCGGCGGCGGATCGCGGTCAGCGCGTCGGGAGTCGGCTGGAACGACTGCCCGCTCGGACAGCTATTCGAAGACGCGCTGCATGTGCCGGTGGTCCTTCAGAGCGTGTCGAACGCGCTTCACATCGCCGAGGTGCGCTATGGCGAGGGGCATGTCCCCCCGCACAGCCTGCTGCTGCATGCCGGCCTCGGCATCAGCGCCAGCCTGATGAGCAACGGCATGCTCTCGGCCGGCGCCGAGAATGAAAGCGGAATCGAGCATATCCTGGTCGGCCGAGGGCCCGGTGATCCGCTGCGGCTGACAGATGTGTCGTCCGGCCGCGCCATCCTTCACCGCCTGGGGCACCCGAGTGCCATCGACGGGTCGGTGACCGCCGACGTCGGGCTGCATCTGGGATTGCCGCACGCCGTCCGTCAGGCCAACGCGGGCGATCCCAACGCGGTGGCTATCTTTGCCGAGGCGGGGCACCGGCTGGTTCAGTCCTTCCTCGGCGTGGTCGCCCTGGTTCACCCCGAGCAGATCGTCCTGGCCGGACCGCTGACGGCGGCCCGGCCCTTTGTCGATGCGATCAGGACGGGCCTGCGCGAGTTCATCCGGTCCACGCGGATCCCCGAGCCGGCGATCATCGTCGGCCGTACCGGCTATCTCCGTGCCACGGAGCTTACCGGGCTGGACAGATTCCTGTTTTCGCAGGTCGCCGACAGCCACGCCGCGCATCAGCCCGTGTCGGAAGCGATGACGCCCGATGCGACGACGTCCGGGGCCATGGACCCTCCGCAGGTTCCTGCGTCGCCGTATCTCGAAGACGCAGTCGGCCGCGGGATCGGCAGGCATTCTGGCTGAGGTCGTCGGCCGGGCCTGCGCGGGTTCGTAACCGTCTGCTCATTACCCACATCGTCGAGAGCGAGCGGCGGTTCGCCACCTTCGCCGAGCGTGAAGAGGCGCAGCAGGTCGGCCGGCTTCTGATCGACGATCATGTCCGGCTTGGCGGTCAGCGTGTCCCGCCATTCCGCATCGCTGCGGGGATGCTCGACCGCCGCCGGCTCCTTCACGACGGCCAGACGACCCAGCGCGATCAGGTCCGGCAGAAGCCCGTGGTCGAAGCCCTGGAGCGCGTCCTCGTCGCTTTCCAGCAGGCAGCGCATCTTCAACAGCCGGTCGGCGTCCGTCACCGCCGTGAAGCCTGTCACTCGGTCGCGCAACACCCCTTCCAACTGGTCGGCCGCGCTGCCGAAGCTGGACGTGGCGTCCTCCTCGTCCCCGCAGGGCAGATCGGAAGCGATCTTCCAGAACAGCGACGACACCGTGTAAACCCGGCGCCAGTCCAGATAGGCCGCACGCAGGACTGGAGAGATCGGCGACCCGACGAAGGAGGCAGGCGCGTCTTCGGCGATGGGCTTGGAAATCGGCAGCAGGCTCATGCGGTCCTCCCGTTGAGAATGGCATCGACAGCCTCGCTACCGAGGCGCTGGCGGCAGTGGTCGGTGATCTGGTCGATGGCCTCGGTGCGGCCCTTGGGGGTGGCGAGCGCCAGCAGGCGGAACAGCCGGCGCACCGGCGGGCAGTCGGAACGGCTGGCCTCATGGAGCCAAAAGGGATCGGCCGGAGTCGCCAGCAGCATGTCGGCGGGATCGGCCTGGACCGGGGTGGGGGATATGTAGCTCATGCGATCCCCTCCTCCGGCTGGCGGACGGCCGCCTGATCCGGGCTGACGATGCCGGCCGGGTTGCCGTCCAGATCGACGCGGATGGCGCCCGCGACCAGCGCGGCCCGGTACTTGGTGCCGAGGCAATAATCCCGGACGGCACGTTCGATCCGGTTGCGGGACAGCGGCAACCCATCCTCTCCGGTGACGCCGCGGGCGATGATGTCGGCGGTGATGCCGACCTTCAGCGGGTGCTTCGGCGTTCTGGATTTCGGCGGGTTGAAGCAGGCCGGGAAGTTGTGGGCCAGGGCGCGGCGGTCGGCGCGCAGGCCGGTGCGGCGCTTCGTTCCGGCGGCGGCATCGTCCTCCGCCACCATCCGCTCCAGTTCCGTCAGCATCAACCGCTGACGGTCCAGGGTCATGCGGTTCCACAGGTAGGACATGCGGGCGGCGACGGCGAGGCGCCGGTCAGCATCGTCCGCCACAGGCGTTCCGGGGGTGTCATCCGCCAGCGGCGGCGTGGTCAGCATCTTCATGGGGGAGCCTCCGAAAAGGCCGCGGCCGGGCGTTATGCCGCCGGCTGCGCGGGGTCGGTGGTGTCGGTCAGGTCGGCCAGGAGGTGGCCGTATCCGGTTTCCTCCAGCGTCTCGCGGATAGAGCGGACGGCGTCCGCGAGGCCGTCCTTCATGGCCCGCGGCGTCCGGAAGTTGGCGCGGTCCTTCAGCAGGGCATCGAGCTTGATGGCGACGGCGGCCAGCAGCCCGGCGAACCGGCCGTCCTGCACGGAAGCGGTTTCCGTCACGGCATCCTCCAGGGTGCGGGCGGCGATGCTCCCAGGCACCATTCCCGCTTCGGCGAGGACGGCCTCCAGCTCGTAGAGATCGGGCATGGCGGAGCCGGTGCGCAGCGCGGTGGTGACGGAGGCGAGGGCCTTCAGCACGATGGGCAGGGCCGACACCATGCCGGCCAGATCGGCCCGGCGGGGGCCGGTGATCTCCACCAGCCCGAAGCCGTCGAAGGTGATAGAGCAGCGGTCGCCCTTGTGGATGGTGATCGGCCGGGGCGGGATCGTGCCCGTCTGGCTGGCCGGTGGACTGGTGTCGATCATGGACGGGGCACCTTGCGGGCAAGGGGAGGGCGTTGCCGCGAGCAGGGCGCGCGGCGGAACGGTGTCGGTCGTCGTGGAAAGCGGTGGAGCGCCGAACGGGCGATCAGTGCGCCGTGCTGCCGGTCGGTGCGAACAGGGCGTCGTAATCCACGCCCAGCTTGGCGGCGACTTCCCGCACCACCTTGTCGTCCCAATGCTTTGTAAGGTCGCGGACGATGCAGCGCGGAATGTTGTCAGCCGGGGTGAAGCCGAAGGAATAGGCGCCGGGGAGGTTCATCGCCCTGGCCAATCGGCCCGCCTCGGCCATCGTGCGGGCGTCTACCAGAACGCCTTGAATGGGCCGGCCGAGCATGTCGTTGGCGCTGACATGCCATTGCCGGAACGGAAGGCCGGCCAGTTCCGCTTCCGTGGGGGCCGTGTCGGGCGGCATCGGGTTGACGGGGTCGTCCTCCTGCATCTGGGCGCACGCTTCGTCGAACACGGCGTTCCAGATGCGGACGAACTCAGGGTCGTTGAGGGGCTTGCCCAGTTTCTGCGACAGGCGCAGTTCGGCGATGTCCGTGTACTCATCGGCCAACCAGCTACTGGCGTCGACCCGGTCGAGCTTGGCGGCCAGCATCTGGGCGAAGAGGCGGAGTTCCGGCGAGAGGGTGACAGTGTCGGAGCCGTTCAGGGCCGGCTCATTGTGAAAATCCATGTCCACACTCCCGATGATGGGGCGGCGACTCGAAGGTTGAGGGAGCGCCTGCCGGGTGGGGATGCAAAGAATATTGCGGTACGCAGCGCAATGCGTCAATACGCAAATCGCGCAACGAGTTTAGAAATTGCGTTTGGTGCATTCCGGTATCTCATAAGGCCGAGTCGGACATGGGCGGGCGTCTGCGCACCCGCCCAGTCGTCTCAGGCTGCAATGCCGGACAGGCGCTCTGCATCCTGGATCAGCGCCCACAGCAGACGGGTCCGTTCGTCGCTGTAAGGCTGGGGGCCAAAGCGGTGTTCGGTGCCGTCCAGTTCCGCGGATAGGTTCCAGGCAAGACGGAGCCGCACCGCCAGACCGGCCGGAGTGCGGGGCACCAGAGCCGCGACTTGGTCCTGCACAGCTGCATAGCGGGCACACAGAGCGTCGCGGGCCTCGTCGCTGTCGGCGCTGTAGAGGGCGGCGACCAGATCGTCCATCTCGCGGCCGAGCGCCAGCAGGGCGGCGTCGGGGTGGGGATTGGGCGCGACGGACAGAGGAGGGAGGAGGGCGGCCGGCACCACGCAAGCCGCCACCGTTCCCGCCAGGATGCCCCGGCGGGTCGAGATACGGTGATGCATGGGCGGTTACTCCATCGCGGGAGCGTGATGGACGCTGGAGCCGCCCAGGCCGTTGGGACGGAGAAGGGGCAGGGTGGCCGGCGCACCGCCGGAACCGCCCAGCAGCTTCGCCAGCTTGGTGAGACCTTTCGGGGTAATGAAGACCTGATAGACGGCCTTGTCGGACCCGTCCGGCCGCTCGACCGTGTCGGTCTTCATGTAGAGGTAGCCGGTGTTGACCTTGTCCTGATAGGCCATGCGCTGGTTGCCGCGCTTGTAGGTCCAGCCGTTGGTGTCGCACCACTTCATGAACCAGTGCGGAGAAACCTGGAGAGCCTTGGCCGCCAGCGTCATGTTGACGTTGCCGTCGGCGTTGGCGATCCTGTCGAAAGCCGCGACGGTTTCGGTCGCCGCCTCTGCCACCTTCTCGGCTTCGACGGCCCGGCGCTCCGCCTCGATCCGCTTGGACAGGTGGTCGGCCAGTAGGTGTTGTAGGACCAGCGGGTCGGACAGATCGGGGAGAGCGGTGGCCTGTCCTTTGAGCGCCGATTCCATGGCGTTGAACCGGTCGATGTAGCGCTCTTTAAACTCTGCGGTCTTGCTACCGGTGAAGCCCATCACAAGGAAGGCGAAGCCGTCCTTTGTCATATCGCAGCAGGGGAGCGACCGGCCAGTGCTGTCCGTGTAGGTGCTGAACGCAAAATTGCGCTCAGTGAAATCGCGGCTACACCCCAGCCCCTCAATCGCCCTCAGCACGTCGCTGTGACGCTTTTCGAAGCACACCGCTACATCCCGGCTGCTCGCATATATCCGGCCGTTGCGTTGGAACACGACGGGTTGCTTGCCTTCCGCATGAGCCGGAGGCACATTGATATCCGTCATCTCATCTCTCCTGTGACGGGTTGACGTTCTGGTCGCCCTGGCAGGCGACTAGGCTAGCAAGCGGTGGCTCTGGTCCTGGCAGACCTTGGCCGCCGTTTGCGTTTTAGGTTTGCGCATGGGCTGAAGAGCCTCCTTTTAAGCTCTTCAGCCCCGCTTCAATTAGCACCCGCAGAGCCTCAGCGTCGGTCCTGTATCTGTGCTCGAACCGAAAATCGTCGACCTCCCGTGCGAGCTATCTGAGATTATCAGTCCTTTCCGTATCGGCGTCCTCTCTTGCATCGCCTCATTCCTCATTTTTGCATCAGAACTGCATCAGCAAGGTAGCGCTCGCGCTATCACCCATCAAGCTCATTTTCAATCATTGACGATAATGCTAATCGCGGTATCGTATGCGTATGTCGAACGCACCTAAGCCGCCGCCGCGCAAGAATGTCGCCCTTCCGCCCGATGTGGTGGAACGGGTTGATGCATTTCGGAAGTCGCAGAACATCACTTCTGAGAGTGATGCGCTTCGTCGTCTTATTGAAACCGGGCTGAATTTTTACGATAAGCCAATCGACCTGTTTTACCGTTGTGCTCATGCTGCGAAAAATGGGTCTCAAATTGGTGAGATTATTGGAAATATATTGAACGATCATCCACTGGTAGAAGAAATTAAAATGCGGCCTAATTACTTGTCAGTGTATTTGAGAGATGAGCAAGAAATTTCTTTGGATCGTGGTGATGGTGAATGGTCGTTTGGCCGTGCGGGGAGCTCGCATACCGTCTTCTTTCCCCCAAGAGAAAATGGATATGGAGGAACTTCTGGCGCGCGTCCGCAGGAGTTGGACGATGAGATTCCGTTCTAACTTCAAGTTACGCCACTTTTCTCCTGCGGTATGGTTTGCCCTTCAAATAACGGCTGCTGTGTGACGGCAGGCAGTTATCTGACTTTCAATTTGTGAAGGCTGAAATGTCTTATGAGATTGGCTACGCGCCGAGAGGTGATCGGCATGTACGCACCACGCAGAAAGCTACTGCGCGTGAGGCGTTGGCGACCGCTCGGGCGTTGATCGCCAGCGATGAGGAGATCCGCCACATCAAGGCACCCTATGGCGGTCAGGTTGGGATGGGTGAGCTGGAACTTGCGGCAGAGCGCGAGGAGGCCGCCAACGCATAAGGGCCGCTCCGGTGGAGCGGCCCCTTACTCATCAGGCATTAGGAGGCTTGTCGACCGGATAAAAGGAAGACCGAAAGAAATACTGGCTATTATTCGTGTATCCTAATCATATGGAAGACTGTAGGCTTGTAAGTCCCATCGTCTTGACGTTTCGATACTAAGATACCATCGCATCTTACACTAGATCTTAGATAAAGCTGTTCAGCAGTAATTGGCGGGAAGAGCTGCATTTTTATAGCTTTATCATTAATTCCATCTATTCTGGCCGCCCAGCCCCGCTTGCCACTCCTTGAGTCCTGTGCAACAATTGATACCATGACATCTTCAAGAGGTTGCGAGCGGTCCTCAGGGAGGTCGCTGTCGATCATGTTTGAAAACGGAATTTCTTTGATTGTTTCGTGATCGATAAAAACATTGTCACCGACCTGCATTGTACCGCTTCCAATTTTGGCAGGACGGAACCAATTAAGCGCTTTTTTAACCAGCTGTATCTTTCCGGATTTTGAATATCTCTTTTCAAGAGCACTCTTTACCTTTTCAGGAGGAATGCCTGATGAGCTGGCAACATCATCAATCAATGCATCAAGCATCTTTTCTATTTTGGGAGACTTCTGTCCGCTGGTAAGTTTTTTATATGCCCAATCAGCTCCATAAAAAGCTATTAGACATGACCCGACTGTGAGGAGAGTTGTATACTCCTCTGGAATTTTCATCCCTGTCAGGTCTAGTACCACTTTAGGGACCGCCTTCTCAAGATCCTTTTGGAAAACTAAAAACAATGCCACAAGGAATGCTTCGTGTAAAGGGCTGTTCTGACTGATAGATTTAACCGTGACCTTGACGGCTTCAATTTTAACGCCCTCAAGTGCGCTTTCAAGAAGGAAGGCGGCCTCCTCAAGCATGTACTTGTTTGCGAGGATAGAGATCGCGATTTCTTCTGCGTCTGGGCGATCTTCGATCTTGTATGTAATGTTATGTGAGAAAGGAATTTCCATTTACTATAATTTTCCTTATTTCTGCTTCAGGCTGTTCTCTTGCTCGCTCTTTGCTAAGCCTTTCCCATGCCGCCTATTGGCGCCGCATTCCGGATGCGACCGTGTAGTCGATGTGGTTGTTCGTCGCACTGTGGACGACGATACGGGCGCCGCGGAAAGAGATTTCCTCGTTTGGCTTGGTGACGGTGTATTTCAGGTCCTGCTGGAACGCTGGCCGAATCATGTTTTCAGCAAACTCACGGTAGGTGATGTTTACGACGTTGCCAGCGATGCCTTCGTATAGCAGCTCGACCTTGAAGCCGCCTGGCTGCGCGATCTCCGTAGGCCGGTAGGTGATCGGCTGTGTCTGGGCAATTCCCCAACTCGCACCGGTATGGTCGACTTGATCGAAATGACCATCACCCTTGGAGTCGTGAAGGCAAGCGTTGGCCCCTGGAATGCCCATGAGGTTGTAGGCTGCGAAGAACGTGGTGCAGAACCATTTCTGGTCCCGCATCGTTACCTCCATCAGCGGTGTGCCAGCCGGGATGCGCATGGTCCACTCAGCTGACTTCGCTTCAACGGATGCATCCGGTACTGCGCCAGCCCGGTAAAAGTAGTCGAACTCAGCCAAGATCGGGTCGCCGACACCAGCGGTCGCTCGCTGGCCGATCACGGCAGTCGATCCTTTCTTCGCCTGTGGCATTGGAACGGAAACCGAGTTGCAGCCGGACACGGCTAACGAAGCAACCGTAGCGGCAATCAGAAGCGCCTTCCGCATTCATCCCCCATATCGCTGCGATAGCGCCTATTGCTCTTCGCAACCCGATTATGCGGAGGCACACATCCGGAGTCGATACCCAGCTTCAGCATGGCGGTGCGACAACCCAGCAGAACGAGAAAGGCCGCCCGGTGAGGGGCGGCCCTTGATGGTTCGAGTGCAGTTTCAGCCGGGAAGCGATGGGATACCGTTACGCCGCCTCATGCTTCTTCCGGTAAGCGGCCACCACCGTGCCGCGTTGCCGCTTTAGCCATTTGATTTCGGATTCGGTCAAGGGTCGCGGATCGGCGTAGATAGCCGCCTTCTGCTTCTGTGAGACACTCAAGAGCATGCCCGACTTCTTCAACCCAAAATTCTTCAAGTTCTTTTCCATGCTGCCTCCGCAGGGCTTCGAGGGTGGTTTCTGTCAGCGCCAGAACGTGGCTTCCCACGCTTTCCGTCAGGCATGTCGCTCCGACAACCCTTCCCCCATTAACCTCTATATGCCCCTTCAGGTTCGCCAACGTACCACCCAGGCCGACGTGATCGTCAACTAAGAAGTATGATCGCCCCTCGACTACCGGCCCATCGAATGCCGCTGGCGTCGCCAGCCTGTGAAAGCCGTTTGCCCTGGTATGGGATACGATGTTGATTTGGTTGATGCCCTCCGCATCGACCTCCAGGTCGAGCCGGCGGCCAAGCTCCAACGCCATCGCGTCGGGGATGGCATTGAAACCGAATTTCTCAATGGCCGACGCCGGAACGATTATCGGGTTGTGTCCGTCAACAATGGTTCTGATCCGATCTATCGCTTCCAGCGTGATCAATGCTTCGACGAGGCGCATCGCAGCTTCCCCGTCGCCGGCCTTTGCATCCCAATAATCGGCATGGGTGTCGCGAGCTTCCAACGCCGTGTGAATGACGACATCGGGAAACCCGGCGATCCAAGCTGTGCGAGGTGGTTTTGGTATCATATCGGCAGAAGGCACCGGCGGGCAGTCGAACCGTCGATATGCATCACGCATATTCCTCGGCCAGATGTCCCTCTTTGGTGTAGATGCCGCTGTCGATCAGAATGCGGTCGGCCTCGGTCGGATCGGCCTCAATGCGCGCGTCGAGGGCATCCAGGGCGCTGAGGTATTGGTCGAGTTCCGCTTTGGTCATTGATCGGTGCTCCGGAATGCACGGCTACAAGCGCTCTGCGTCGCATCACCCTATCACATCCGCCGGGCGAACCAGACCACGCGCCCGATGATGTTCACCTCATCGGCCGTGCGCTCGTAGCGGCCATGGCGTGGGTTGTCGGACGCGATGACGACGCGCGGCGGATCGCTGTTCGGCACGAACTCCAGCCGCTTCACCACCACGCCGAAGCCGTCCCATAGGGCGAAGATGCCGGGCGGGGAGGGGAAGCGATCCTCCAGGTGAACCATCACCCGGTCGCCGCTGACCAGCGTCGGTTCCATGCTGTCGCCCTGGACCGGGATGATCCGGGCGGCTCCGTTGCCGATGCGCAGCTCCTGCCGGAGATAGTCCGGGGGGAACTCCCACAGGCCGGTGATCTTCTCCGTCTCGCTGTAGCCGCCGCCGTCGCCGTTGGGCTGGTAGTCGAGCAGGGCCTCGCCCCCGGCGCCCATGCCGGCACGGACATCGATCTCTGGGACCGGGACCGTGACGTCGCTCTCGCTGGCCAGCCGGCGGTCGGCGGGCTGGGCAGGCGGCTCCGGCGGCGTCGAGGCGATGGCGGCCGGTCCTTGGCCTTCGCCGGTCAGCAACCAGGCGGCGGAGACGCCGAGAAGCGAGGCGTAGCGCCCGGCGACATCGGCGCGCAGGCCACGCTCGCCGCTTTCATGCAGGGCATAGGTCGGCTGCGGCACGCCGTGGCTGGCGGCGAACTCCTTGGCGGTCCGATAGCCGGCCGCGGTGCGCGCGAGGCGCAGGCGCTGTGCAATGTCACGCTTCATGGAAGTGAGCCTAAAGGGAAGCAGGGCTTACGCAAGCAGCGATAAATTGCGAAACGCATAGCATGGGGTTGACAGAAGAATTGCGTTAGGCCACTCTATGCTGCATGAAAACCTTCATCGACATCATTGCCGAGTGGCCGAGCGACCAAGCCTTTGCCGAGGACGCCGGTGTGATCGCGTCGCTGGTGGTGTGCTGGCGCCATCGAAACAGCGTCCCGGCCAAGTGCTGGCGGAAGCTCGTGCGCGGCGCGGTGCTGCGCGATCTGGCGGTGACGCTGGAGGCTCTGGCGATTGCGGCCGAAGACCGGCCGAACTGGATCCGCCGCGGCAAGGGCGCCCGACGCACGGGCCGCCGGCCGCCGGCCCGCCGGACCCGGAGAAAGACAACGGCGCCCCAGGGGGCTGAGGCCCAGGGCGCCGCGGTCTGATCAATCGTGCCGGCGGCGGGTGCGAACCGTCCCGGCACATGAGGAAGGAGGATCGGGTGGGTGCCTTCCCAGGCCAGATTTGCCGCGTCGCCCGGTCCGGGGCAATGCGCGCGATGGTGGTGCGGCCGGTGCAAACGGCTCAGACCCCATCACGCACGCGCACGCGGTCAGTGGGCCGCCGGCCTGCGGGTCGCCCGCTCGGCCAGCACCTTCACGCGCCCCTTCAGTGCCAGCAGGTCGCGCCGCTCGCCGGTCGGCAGCAGCTCGGCCATCAGCGTCATGCGGGCCAGGACTTCCTCGGTGTGCTGGGTGAACTCGGTGCCCAGGCTGTCGGTCATCGTCGCTGTCTCCATCCCGGTTCGGCCGGTCCATCCGGCGGCTTCGAAAAAGGCGCCCGTCCGAAGACGGGCGAGGTTCCCAACGTCAAAGATGAGGCATCCGCCTCTCCGTGCCCGAACCATGGCATGGGGAGGTGTGTCGGATGCCTCACACCCTTGAGGTCAATCCGCCAATGTCTGTGACGGATCAGGCACTCATCGACGAGGCACGGGAGTGGTTACGCGACGCCGGGGACGGCGCGCCGACCACCAAGGCGTCGCTGACCCGCGCGGCGAAGGAGCTGGGCATCAGCTTCAACCGCGCCTGGGCCATCTACTACGGCCGCGTCGAGCGGCTGTGGGCGTCCGAGTACCTGTCGATGAAGGCCCGAGCTGAAGCCGCCAAGGCCCGGAGGATCGCCCGACTGAAAGCCGAAATTGCCCGACTGGAGACCGTGGATGCCGCTATCACCGCCCGCCTGGATGCTGCGGCTGTATCAAGCCTGGGTTCGGTAGCGGATCAACCGGCTGCGGCGGCGCCTGCTGAAGCAGGAGAACCGGAAGTGACCGGCCGGGGAGTGCGCACCTGATGCACATCCATCCCGTCGCCGATCTGCCGGTCGAGCCTGCGCCCGGCTCCGCGGCGTTGAACGAGGCACGCCTGCGCATCGTCGCCGACGCCTGCCGCCTCGACACGCCGGAGCAGCGCAAGCTGCTGGTCACGGCGCTGTACGAAGGCGGGATCCTGTCGATGGAGGAGACGGCGGCCCTGTTCGACCGTCTCGGGCTGGCGGAGGCATGATGCGCGACCCCGCCGCCATCGAGCGCGCCCGCTCCGTCCCGCTGTCCGAGGCCGCGGCCAAGCGCCTGCGGCTGGTCAAGGCCGGGCGCGAGTTCAAGGCCTGCTGCCCCTTCCACGACGAGAAGTCGCCGAGCTTCTTCATCAACGACCGCAAGGGCTTCTTCCACTGCTTCGGCTGCGGGGCGCACGGCGACGTGATCGACCTGCTGCGCCGGCTGGACGGGCTGGACTTCGCCGCCGCGGTCGAGCCTCTGTCCGGCGAGCGCCCGGCGCTCCGCCGCAACACCGCCCTGGATTTCGAGCGCCGCATGATGGCGGCCACCGAGGAATACACCGCCGCCGCCGGCAAGGGGTGGGAACCGGATGAGGACGAGCGCGCCCGTATGGAGCATGCGCGCGCCATCTGGTTCAATGCCCGGCCCATCGGCGGCACCGTCGCCGAGACCTATCTGCGCTGGCGCGGCATCCGCCTGCCGCTGCCGCCGACCCTGCGCTTCGCCCCGGCCCTGTGGCACGCTACCGCCCGGCGCGAGTTCCCGGCGCTGGTGGCGGCGATGCAGGACGGCGTCGGCACCATCACCGCGGTCCAGCGCATCTACCTGACGCCGGACGGGCGCGGGAAGCTGGACGTGAAGCCCCGCAAGAAGGGGAAGGGGCCGATGCGCGACGGTGCCGTGCGGCTGGCGCGGCCGGGCAGGGTGCTGGGGCTGGCCGAGGGGATCGAGACGGCGCTGTCGGCCCGTCAGATCTACAGCCTGCCGGTCTGGTCGGCCAATGGCGCTGGCCGGATGCACAGTGTCGCCTTGCCGGACGACGTCGAGCATGTGGTGGTGTTCGCCGATGCCGGGGAAACCGGCATCGGCGCCGCCCAGCGCGCCGCCGACCTGTTCGCCGGCCGTGGGCTGTTGGTCGACATCGAGGCGCCGCTGGAGGGCGATTGGAACGATGCGCTGATGGCGCGTGGGGCGGTGGCGGCATGAGCGTCGTCACGCCTCTGCGGCAGCAGCGCCGCATCGAACCCTTCGAGATCGTCTATCCGTCGCAATGGGCCGGCCAGAAGGCACCGCCGCGCGACTGGGTGATCGATGGCGCCGCCCTGCGCGGGACGGTGTGCCTGTTCTCCGGCGACAGCGGGTTGGGCAAGTCGCTGCTGATGCAGCAACTGCTGACCTGCGCCGCGATGGGGTTGCCCTGGCTCAATATGACCGTCGATCCCTGCAAGACCTACGGCATGTTCTGCGAGGACCCCATCGACGAGCTTCAGCGGCGGCAGGAGGACATCAACCGCTATCTGGGCGTCGATGCCGGCGACCTGGAACTGCGGATGGCGATGACCTCGCGGGTCGGCAAGGACAACGCGCTGATGCGCTTCAACCGGCGCACCGATCAGGCGCAGACCACGCCGCTGTACGACCAGCTCCGCACCCATGTGCTGGACCAGGGCGCGCAAATCGTCGTGGTCGACACCGCCGCCCAGGTCTTCGACGGCGTGGAGATCAACCGCGGGCAGGTGACGGCCTTCGTCAACGCGCTGGCCCGCATCGCCATGGAAATCAACGGCACCGTCATCCTGACCTCCCACCCCAGCACCCAGGGCATGCAGAGCGGCACCGGCACCTCCGGCTCCACCGCCTGGAAGGCCACCGTGCGCTGCCACATGTACCTGAAGCGGCCCAAGGGGTGGGACGAGGAGGACGAGGAGCAGGCGGACGACCGCGTGCTCAAGACCATGAAGTCGAACTACGGCAAGGCCGGTGCCGGCGTGAAGCTGCGCTGGGTGGAGGGCGTCTTCACGCCGATGGACACCCCGCAGCCGACCCGGAACGTGATCGACCGGATCGACGCCGACAACCGGCTGGTGGATGCCCTGCGCTACCTCGTCAAGCAGGGCAACCGGGTCGCCATGGACCCGAACAGCCGAACTGGATTTGCGAACCTCGCGCGCAATCTGCCGTCCTGCAAGGACCTGAAGTGGCAGTTCATCGCCGACGCGCAGGCTCGCCTCATCGACGTAGGGAAGATCGTCGCGGTGGAGATGGGACCTCCCTCCCGCCGCTTCGTCTACCTTCGTACCCCCGATACCAAGTATCCGGGGGAAAGGGCGGGGGAAACCGGAGAATGAGCATCCCCGCTTCCGGCAGGACCGACCGATCTTCCATGATTCCCGCTGCCGGGTCATCCCACGCACATGCCGACCGCGACGTGTCCTTGGCCGTCCGGGCGTGTGCTGTTCGTGCCGAAAATAGGTCAGCAATGCTGCTTGTTCACCCCCTTCGCACTCCCTTCGCACGGGGGGTTCGCAGGGGGTTCGCACTCCCCTTCGTACCCCCTTCACAGGGGTTCGCACCCCCCTGTTCGCACCCCCCTATCTCCCTGCGGGAGATATACGGGCGTAGGGCGCTATTGGCGCGCCCTGCCCGTACCAGCCGACGAGAGGACCGACTGCCATGACGAACTCCCGTGAGCGTCCCGTGCTGGCATCCGCCGGCCATCACGCCGACGGCGTGGTCGAGCTGTTCCGGCTGCAGGGCGAGCTGGAGGCCAAGGCCCGCGCGTTGCTGGCGAACCGGGAGCGGCTGGGGGCCGGCGGCGCCATGCCGGACGATCCGACCGAGGCCGGTCTGCGGGCGGACATCCGCCGCATCGGCGAGCGGATCGGCGTGCTGGGCGGCACCGCGGCGATGGTGGACATCTGGGACGATCTCGACCGCACCGCCGGGCACCACGCCTCGACCGCGGTGGATCACGCTTGGCACGGCATCGGCGGGTGGGCTGCATGACCGCTGCGACCGCTCCCCCCTGCTCCGAGCGGCGGCCCGCCAACGATGTCGCGGCACCCGACACTCGCCAGCCGGTGGACGTCGAGAGGCTGGCGATCTGGGCGATCCGCGACCAGAAGGCCGACCGCACCGGCGGCGCGCTGTTCGACCTGGAGGCCGCGCTCGACCGTCCCGACCGGGAACCGCAGGGCAGCAGCCGGGACGGCGTCGCCACGCTGATGCGCCGGCGGGAGACGGGCGGCTGCCGGATCGACGGCGGCGGGCCGATGCGGGGTGTTCAGCCCAGGGTACACCCGGACGCCGAGGCGGTGGTCGACGCGATCCGCGCCATTCCCGACTGGCGGCAACGCGGGCTGGTGTTCGAATACGCCCAGCTCGGCGACCGGCCGGACTGGTCCAACGGCGACCAGATGCTGGTCCCCGTTCCGGTGCCCGAAAGCCGGCGAGGAGCGGTGCGTCACGTCGTTCGGGCGGAGTGGGTGGACCTGCCGCTGCAATCGGTGCTGCTGGCCGATCTGCGGCGCCGTGGCGTGCCAATCCTCGACCGGTACGGCCGGCGGCGCTTCCCGTCGCAGGAGCCGGGCTTCGCCTACCGCATCACCGACGACGGCGGGCGTCAGGTAGCCGTGCGCTGGTGCCCGCTGGAGCCGTACCCGTCGGACGCCTGGATCGCCAACATGAACGCCATCTACGTGGCGTGGCATGCGGGGATGATGGCGCTTGAGCGGGGGCTGCGGCGCGTAGTGCTGCGGGATCACCGGCTCGTCGGGTTCGGTGTGCCGGCGGAGCCGTGGGTTTGATGGGGGAGAAGGGGTTCAAAAAGGCCGCCGAGGCCATGAGAATAAAGAGGCCCACCTCGGGAGAAGGAGGCGGGCCTGAGTGGACAAAAGCGCTCTCTCAGCGCGTGACGATTAGGAAGCAGATGATTTAGTGACGCAACGATAAATGCCGCTGCGGCAAGTCGGCCATGGGATTGGCTGGTATGTGAAATTGTTTCAAGCGAAGTCGAGGCCCGGCTTCAGCGTGGCGGTGCGACAATCCGACGGAACAAGAAAGGGCCGCCCGGTGAGGAGCGGCCCTTGCTGGTCACCAGTAATAGGTATGCGGACGCTTGGTGCCGGTGTAGGCCCAAACAATGCCATCGGCATCCTCGGGAGTCAGCAGAAGCGCCCGAAGGGTCTGGTGATCCCGGTAGCGCTGGGGCCGGGTGTCGAACAACCGGACCCACCAGCCACGGGCTTCACCGCGTCGGCAACCGTCGGTGATCGAGTTTCCGTGGGGGATGTTCCAGCGGTGACGAGACCCGTGCTTGCGGGAATGGTGAAAGGTGCGAGCCATGGTGCGATCTCCAGGCCCGCTCTCGGACACGGCCGATCCGCGTCAATCTGAGGCGGACCTATGATCGCATTGCTTCCTCCATCGTTCGTGTGAGTGCCGGTTTTTCGTGTGTCAGGAAAGCCGGCAACCCCCGCGGCGGCAGCCCATCCTACGTTTCGCCCCGGCGGAGGCAGACGGGCGCAAGCGCCCTCTGGGTAGGTCTGCCGGTTGAACTTTAGAGCCGATCACTCAATCCCGCAATCGATGGCGTCGAGACGATCCCATGCGTTCCGCCGGATTTCCCGGTATTATGTAGCAAATGCCACCGCCTCAATTTCCGCTAAGCCTCTGATTTCGCCTAGACTCCCGTCAGTTTTCCATCCGGGAGCAAGCACATGTCGGACGATCCCAACCCCTTCGTCATCTCTGGACTGATCCAGAAGCGAGCCGAAGTCTCTGGAGAGGTGGCGAAGGCCCGCATTGCCCTAGAGCGTGCCATAGCGGACCTACAGGCGATAGACCGCGCCTTGGACCTGATGGGCTACACGGAGACGGCGGAGAACATCCCCAGGAAGACCCGTGGCGGGAAGATGGAGGTTGAGGCCGCAGAAGCCATGCGTGCGTTCATCCGACGCACCCTAGCCGGATCAGCCCCCATGCGGGCATCCGCCATCGCCAAGCGCTACAGGGAGGAACACGGCATCACCGCATCCGACCGGCGGACGGCAGAGTACTACCGATACAAGGTTCTCAACGGCCTACGCTCCCTCAAGGCCAAGGGAGAGGCGGAGATGATCGGGAAGAACATGGGGGCGGCGTGGAGGTTGGCGGCACACTAAGCCATTCTTTGCATATGCGCAAAACGCAATGCAAACATGCAAATAAATATATTGCTTTTTCTAGCGCCGGCTGTTCGCTGGGGGTTGAGTGGAGCTACCGCTTCCTTGCATGCTGTTGTTTCGAATTTTATATTATTCGAGCGCTTGACTGAGTCAAGCGCAGGAGTAATGTCTGGCGCATGGTCAATTGCGACCGGGCGTCGTCGTAGACGGCGGAACAAAGGCTCGGATTTCCGGGCCTTTTGTTTTTTATAAAGAAAACCCGCCGAATTCATCTCCGTCAAACCGGTAATATTTTATCCCGCACTCCCCAGCTTCTTTTGGCACCGCTAGATCAACCAGCTTCTTTGACTCAACCAGTTGCCTGAATGGCGGATAATTTCTATCATACCGCCCCTTCACGATTGGGAAAAGAACAAGATCAGCAATCTGCGCAAGGGGGTTTTTTCTTCTTTATGAATACTGGGTTTTTGATCAGAACCTCAGAAAAATCGTTGTTAGTCATGGGGCCATATTTCCCGGATTTTTCTGTGTCAAACCCTGGCCCATTCTCTATCAGTTCAGCGTGATATCTTCTTATGCTCTTGTCCTCGATCTTTCCGCATTCCTCTACAAGAACTTTTAGTTTTCGATTATAGAAGCGGGATATCTTTGCGGCGCGCTCGACAATGATTTTGTAAGAAGTCTGGCATAGATGCCATCTTTTTTCGCCGTATAACGCTTTATATTTAGCATTATACCCAGGTCTGTGTATCACACATCCTGTAACTATTATTGGAAGGCTTGTCATCAATTCGGACAAGTCAAAGTAGAATTCCCTTGCCCTCTCAGCTTCATATCCAAGCCAAGCAAAATCGTCTTTCTTCGATCTAATTTTCTGTGAATGCAAAGGACACGTTATCCCGTACTTTTCTTTAAACTTCTCAACACTGTTGATAATGATGCCAATTTCTTCGGATTTGACCATGTATCCACCGAAAGCAAAAGCATCAATTTTGTCATTGCGCTGCAACGGATCGCGCTTGTCTGGCAAGCGAGAGCCGCTGTCATCCACATAGAGATCAAATGTTTCCGTAGCGCCCATGTGGTAAACGGCCTCTAAAATGACTGCCGATTGGTTTCACATAATAGGGGTTAGATCTAATCGCCCCACCTACGCAACGAGAAACTTTCATATATACAAGGGTAAGGGGCGTCTTTTTTGGCTTAGCCCTTACGCTGCCAATATCCTGTGAAGTCCACCGACTGACGCAGGCTGGCAGCGCGGTATGCAACGATCTTGAACAGTTCGCCGTTCGATTGGCGCCGGTAGTCCTCGCGCCAAGCCATCTCGCCAGCGTAGCGGGTCAGGTACAGGCCGCTGATGTGGTGGTGCTGGCCGAGTTCGGCGCGGCGCAGCCGGGAGAAGAAGCTTTCCGCCATGTTGGTGCAGGCTTCTTCCCAGCTATAGGCTTCGCGGTGGTTGACGCGGTGCATGGTGAAGCGGCCATTCAGGTCATCCCAGGACTTCGCTTCGTCGGCGTGAACCGTAGTGCCCTTGGCGACGCGGGCCTTGATGAAGTCCGTGGCGTCGGCTTCGTTCTGGAAGACGTTGGTGACGGTGCGACCGTCACGCTCGCGGATCGCCACCACCACGCGGCGCTTGCCGCTCTGGTTCTCAGCAAGGCGACGGTCGCGGCGGTTCTTCTTGTGGTTGGCCGGCTTGACGTAGCCGCCGACATAGCAGCCGTCCACCTCAACCTCTTCGCCCTCACCACCAACCACCATGCCCTTCATCTCAGAAGCCATGGCTTCGCGGAGCTTGTGGCAGAGGACAAAGGCCGTCTTGTACTGAACGTCGAGATCGCGGCCAAGCTGGAGGGCGGAGATGCCCTTGGCGGCATTCACGAACAGGACGATAGCGGCCAGATACTCCCGGATCGACAGCTTGTGATACGCGAACAGCGTGCCGCTGGTCGGGCTGTAGTCCTTGCGGCAGTCCTTGCAGCGGTAGCGCGGACAGCCATTCCGGGAGACGTCGTAGCTGGTCAGAGACCCGCAGTGGGGGCAAACCGGCTTGCCTTCGGTGCTGGCCCAGCGGATGCGGCAGAACACGTCCCAAGCCTCAGCTTCCTCCATACGCAGCACCTTGCGGAGCGAGATGCTCCGTGCGGCTGCGGAAAGGAGGAAGTGCTGTGACATCGCGTTGCGCCATCATTTGCGTTACTGATGTAACGTTTATAGTGGCGCGCGCGTCTTGTTGTCAATGGCATTTGTAACGCCTATGATGGCATTGGCACGAATTATGGAGGCGCATATGCGAACTGAGGACGAATGGGCTGATCTGGTAAAGCGCCTTTTGCGCGCGGAGATGACGCGCCGCGGCGTGACTTATGAAGATCTGACAGAGAAGCTTGCCGCCATCGGCGTGCAGGACACGGCGGTGAATATCCGCAACAAGGTCGCTCGCGGGAAGTTCACCGCCGTATTCCTCGTCCAGTGCCTAGAGGCCATAGGGTGCAAGACGCTTGCCCTGACAGCGGACTGAAAGAGGCGGCCGAAGCCGCCCCGTTCCTAGCCCAGCGCTTCCCTAGCGCACATCGCTCTTGGGCTTTTCTCCCTTCGGCTTGAAGCGAAACAGGCCACCGCGGGGGTGATAGATCCGCTTACCATTCCGGGTGATGTAGCGGGTGTAGACGTAACCGTCGTCCGAGGAGGCGACCTTCATGAGCGTGACCTCAGGGTCTTCAATCTTGCAGTCGCCTCAAGGAATGACTAGACTCGTTCTGCTACGAGGAGCCCGCTTCCTTGAGGCGCAGCTTTCCCAGGCGCCCTTAACCTAGGTCGCTCTGCGCTTCGAGAGGGTTGCCCACCACGGCCCGTTCCTGGTCCTTGCTTGCCGGCGGGAAATCAGGAACGGGCCTTCTCATTTCTGCCCCAGGCGCCGGTGGGCGCAAACGCTGGGGCGGCTACTCTTCTGGTCATGTTCACCTCCCGTACCATGAAAACCTAGCCTCGTCTGACTGCGCTGTCAACGCAGTTCATTTAGTCTGCCACAGCCGCAGCAAGACACGGCCCTGATGAAGAGACTAGCTGGTTCTTGACGACGCTTCTGGCGGAGCCTATGTTGTGGTTGTAAAGGAGGCCCGCCATGACTGATATTGAGGACTCGCAGGCTAGGAAGCAGCGCAGCCCATCATCCCCGTTCATCCCATTGAAGAGGGCTGTCCAGCGCGCGGAGGAGTTCTTCCGAAGCTTCAAGCGGCACCCGGCGCGCGTCCCTGATGTGGTGACGGCATGGGGATACGAGCTTAAGAGCAGCGGTGGATTGCAGACGATTGCCGCGCTGAAGCAGTTTGGCCTTCTCGACGATATCGGCCTTGGCGAAGCACGGAGGCTCAAACTAAGCGATCTGGCGATGCGTATCCTTGAGGATCAGCGAGCGGGGGCCAAGCAAAAGGCTTTGGCCGATGCTGCTTTGAGGCCTCGCCTAATCGCTGAGTACTTCGAAATTTGGGGGTACGACCGCCCAACAAGCCAGCATTGCATCAGCGAGTTGAAGTTTGAGAAGAATTTCAACGACGATGCTGCTCGACGCTTTTTGTCGGTCTATGATGAAACGATCCCCTATGCCCGAGTCGCTGCATCTGATAAGCTGACGGAACCGGAAGAGGATGTCCCGGCTCTAGTTCCGTCAGTTGAGGTCGATACGATGGATGCGGCAGTCACGACAAATCGAGGCGGTCCTTCGTCCCCTCCCACGCACCTGATTGCACCCCAAACGCAGCCCGCCAACCTGCTTGCCGGGGGCGGTGGGCGGTGGCATGAAACGCTACGCGATGAGGGCGGCTCGGAGATAGTCATCAACTTTGGGGCAGAGCCAACCGCGGAGACATATGAGTTCCTTCGCGACTATCTTGAGTTTAAGCTAAAGCGCATGGCAAAGCGCTCGGTCAAGCCAGCAGAGCGGCCCCCGGAGGACGACGATCTGGTTTGATGATCCTAATCATCGAATACAAAAGCCCCGACCGTCAGGTCGGGGCTTCGTCGTTTGCATCATCGGATGGCGGTGGCGTTTGCTACATAATACCGGGATTTCCTGCATGGTCAGTTCCCGGTGCCAACGCCGCGGATTTCCGCACATATAGCAACTGCAGGCAGCCAAGTTGTCAGCGACTTGCTGGGGTATGTCATGATTGGGATAGAGCCGGCGTGCGCGTGCCGCCATACGCGCCCGATCCTGCCGACGGCGGGCGCGCTTCAAGTCCTTGGACATTCTGCCTCTCAAGCACAACGCCCCGGTGCGCCCTGCCCAACAGCGGGCAGCGCTGCCGAGGCTATGTTGGCTTGATCGGCTGGAGGTGATCACTCATCAGGTCTGCCAACTCGTCCTCACCGATGCGGCCTTCGATCAGGGCCACGATCCAATGGCCGAGATCCTCGTCATCCTCGGCGACCCATTCGTAGCCGTTGAAATCGAGGAACAGCAAAGCGGCGGTGGCCGCCGTCCGCTTGTTGCCCTGTTCGAAGCAATGGTTCTGCGCGATGCCGTGCAGGAGCGCCACAGCGAGGCGGACGACGTTCGTATCGCCGTAGAGCCAGCGGTTGATCGGCTTGGCTGCAGCGCTTTCCAACAGTCCCCGGTCACGGGTGAAATGCGTCTCGCCGGTCTCCTCTACCTCTCGCCGGTTGATGGCTTCGAGGTCGTCCGGCGTCAGCCAGAGCGGCTCACTTGGCAAGGTAGGCGCGCGTCTTCGAAATCTTGCCCATCACCCGCGAAAGACGGGCGTCGAAGTCGGTCTTATCGGTGGCTGGACGCGCCTCGAACGACAGGGTGGAACTGCGCTGCTCGACGGAATCGGCCGCATGCTCCGTTTGGATCGGATCGTCCTTGAGCTTGCGAATGGCCATCATCATCTCCTCGACACGAACAGCACCACATCCTGTCCATGGTAGCACAAAGCTATTGGAAACGTCACCGGACAGGGTTGGTTCCCAGCTGGCCGCCACGCACCGATCGAACCAAACGACCCTCTTCTCATGGGTGATGCGTCCGATGGATGTTACCAGGATCAGGGCATAATGTCCGTCCAAGCCGGCAAAATCGATAGGTTAAGGGTTTGGAAAGGATTTCTCTGCAATAGTTGACGCCATGCACCGCTCAAGGTGCGACTGAACCAAGCCCCGCCGGAGAAATCCGTTGCGGGGCTTCGTCGTTTCTGGAGCTTCGCTACGATGGATACTCTGCCGCTGCCAGACGTCGGCGACACGCTCGCCCGCATCGCCATCCTGTCGCCGGCTGCCCAGATCACGGCGCTGCTGGTGATCGGCGGTGTGGTGGGTCTCTGGATTTGGTCCCGCCGGCCACAGCCCGGCCCCGATGCGGCCACGGTGGTGGAGGCCCTGCGCGTCACCGCCCAGGCGCAGGCGGAGACATCGGCCAGCATGACGGCCATCGTCCAGCAGAACGAGCGGATCGCCGAGGACGTGAAGGCCGTGGTGTCGGAGGTGCGCAGCCTGACGCAGCTCGTGATCCAGAGCCTGAAGCAGACGACCTGATCATGGAGTTGCTCACCATTCCATCGGGCATCTTGGCGCATGTGGTGGCGCTGATTGAAGCCATCAGGTCACGCTACGAGGCGGGAGCCAACTGTCGGCTTGAGCCGGTACGCGATCCCCCAAACGTTGAAGCGGCTGCAGGCCAATAAGCAACTGCGCAGCAGATGCAGAACGTCAGCGACAGAATGGGTGGCTTGTTCGATAGCAAGCGGCTTAGGCCCGGCGGAGATGTCGCCATAGCGTTGCTGGATCTCCGACGGCTCAATGAGCGAGCCATCGATAAGCGAGATTACGACTACGTACCGAACACTCTCCGGAACGGCTTCCACGGCATAGCGAACGGCGTCGTCAATGCTATGGAATTCCCTCTGCTGCAGGGTACCGAAGTCCTCGGGAAGGGGCTCCCAGACAGTGGCGGCCATTTCGAACTCCGTCTCAGCGGTTCTCTACAAATATTGCAGAAGATGCTCTCAAGAGTCCATGCGTCTTATTGGGACGTGTTCCGTTACAAAAATAGGACTGATATGTCAGATCGGTCATGAAATTCCGTAAAATTGGGGAAGAAATGGAATTTCTAAACATGTTTCAATCTGTTGCAGATGCCATGCCGCGATGCAGAATAAGCGCAGAGTCTAAACGATGACCCACCTTCTCACCCTGAAGTCTTCATTGCCCGTCTTTGACACCCGCACCAGCAAGGCCATGTCGCCGGTGGTGTTAGTCCATCGACGAGCCGGTAAGGGCCTGACCCTATGCGCGCTAGCGTAACCATCACCGGCAGCCTGGAGGACGCCTTCAACGAGTGGACGGAGGCAACCGCCCGTCGGCTGACCGACACCACGGAACATGCCGCGTCCACTATGCGTGACGAGATGCGGGCCGCCATGGCGAATGCCGGTCTTGGCAAGCTGGGCCGGGCGCTGGGCTATGCCGGCTATCCTGGGGGCGGCAACTACAGCATTCACCCCGCCGCAGAGGTGTTCGTCCGGGGCAAGGCCGCATCGGCTGTGAAGTGGGAAGGGATCATCGACGCCTTCAACGACGGGGCGACGATCCGCTCCAAGCGGGGGTGGCTGGCCATCCCGACGAAGAACTGCCCCAAGGGTGCGCGCGGTCGCTTTCTCACCCCGGAACAGGTGGCCGAGCGGTTCGGCCCGTTGCGCTCCATCGCCGCTGGCAAGTCCGTCCTGCTGTTCGCCGACGTGGTCGCCGGCAAGTCGGGCGGTGTGCGCAAGGCCACGGCCGGGCGCCTCGCACAGGGCCGACAGTCCAAGCTCACGTTGATGTTCGTCCTGGTGAAGGAGGCGACGATCCGCAAGCGCCTGGACCTGGACGCCGTCATCCGGCAGTGGGAGACCCGCTTCCCCGCCATGATCGCCGATGCGCTGAAGGCCGAGTGACGGAGACCGCCCCTATGACCCGCGACCGCTTCGCCCCGCCTCCCATGCCGAACGGATGGCCTGCAGGCGCGCCCCGCTCCATGCGGTCGACCATCGCCGCGGTGGAAGGCTTGGCCACTCGCTCCGCCTCGGTGAACGCCCCCACCTCTCTGGACGGGAACGGCTTCACCATCGGGTTCGCCACCGGCTACGCCGCCGGCATCCTCACCGCTGTGGCTGTCATCGCCGCGGCGTGGGTCATGGTGGGGTGGTGACCATACAACGGTCTGCTAAGCTGCATCCGCGTGGTCAGCCCCTCTGACTGCCAGCGACAGGCCAAGCGCTTTGACGACCGACAAGGCGGTAGCAAGGGAAGGGTTGCCGCTGTCACTGAGGGCGCGATAGAGGCTTTCACGGGACAGCCCGGCGGATCGAGCCACTTCGGCCATGCCCTTGGCGCGTGCGATGTCGCCCAGCACGGAGGCGATGACCTTCGGGTCTCCATCCCCAAGCGCTGCGTCGAGATAGTCGGCAATCGCCTCAGGTGTGGTGAGGCGTTCCGCCGGGTCCCACGCCTTGGTTTCCTTCGCCATGCTCAATACTCCTCTGCCAGCTTCTTGGCGGTCTTGATGTCGCGCTTCTGAGTGCTCTTGTCGCCGCCGCACAACAGGATGACGTTGTTCCGCTCCACGAAGTAGACCCGGTATCCGGGGCCGTAGTCGATCCGCAGTTCGCCGATGCCGTCGAAGAACTTGGCGTCACCAGCATTGCCCAGCGACAGGCGGGTGATGCGAACGTCGATGCGACCCTGAGCGCGGGTGTCGCGGAGGCCAGCGAACCAAGCATCGTATTCGGGGGTGGTGCGGATCGTCTTCATAGGAACAATGTAGCCCACAGGCTACAGAACGTCAAGGGGAAATCGTAGCCCATAGGCGACGAATGTGGAGTGGGATCAACCGTGAACCCTCCGACCCTTGGGCCTGGAGACCAGTCGGGCGACTGACCCTCCCACAGAGGGCCGGTCCACAGGATGGCCGCTGATGCGTCGTCCGTCGGGACGCTCCATCCGCGTCCGATGCGGGAGAGGCCAACCACGGGCCGCCTGACGGGCAGGGCGGGGCACCCCAGGGGGATGGGGTGGGGTAGGTCGGGGTAGGGGGGTATCGCGGGTCCTTCCGGGCGGCCCCCCTATCAGGGGTGGGACAAGTCAGATCATCGTCCAGGTATGAAAATTCCATAGGGGGGTTCCGCTTCCGGTTGGGCCGTCCGCTGAGGTGCAACCATGGCAACCCAGGCTGAGATCGCAGCGCATCTCGATCTGACCGACCGCACCGTTCGCGACCTCAAAAAGCGCGGTGTTTTCAACGCGGATAGGCGCGGCCAGCTGGATTTGGACGCCTGCCGCGTCGCCTACATCCGGCATCTTCGCGAGCGCGCCGCCGGGCGGACTTCGGACGAGGCCGAAGCGGAAGGCCTCGACCTCGTCGCGGAAAAAGCGCGGCTGGCGAAGGAGCAGGCCGACCACTACGCCATGCGCAACGCGGAGAAGCGCGGCGAGCTGGTGCCGGTCAGCAACCCCCGCCGCATCGGGTCTGAGCCTAAGCAGCCTTGGGAGCATCGCCAGCGGGGCGCTTAGCCTTGCAGGGGCGGGGTATGCCGTCGGCGGGTATCTTGGTACGGCGACAAACAGCAAGGCCGTTGGCGGGTTGGCCGGCGGCGCTGCGGCTGGCGCTCTTGCTGGCACCATGGCGATGCCGGGTATTGGTACTGTCATCGGGGCGATCATCGGCGCCATTGCCGGCATGGTTGGCACTCAGAAGGCGACTGTAGGCAAAACGGCGTCGGCTGACGTGACGATTGCCAGCAACGGCAAATCCGCGACCTACGGCAACGTGCTGACCGACAACGAAGGAGACCAAGAAGTAGGCAAGGCGCTCGGCACCGCTCTGTCCGGCATCTTCTCGATTGCTGCCTTGGGCGGCGGCACGCTGACCGCCACGACCGGTGCGAGCCTGACCAGCCTGACCGCTGGGCAGATCGTCGGCGTGAAGGTGGGAGCGTCGGCCAACTCTGGCGCAGCCACGCTGAACGTGGACGGCATCGGCGACACAGCGGTCCGCAAGAATGGCAGCGCCCTTGTGGGCGGAGAACTGGCCGCAAGCACTGACCTGTGGTTCCAGTACGACGGCACCTATTTCCGGCTTCTTGGCGGCTCTGGCAGCGGAGCGGTCAGTTTCCCGTCTGCCGGGCAGAAGACCAGCTCATATCCCATCTCGGCGGCCGACGCTGGTAAACTGTTCCCATGCTCGGGCTCGTGGACGCTGTCGCTGCTGGCGGCGACGTCTGCTGGGAACGGGTTCTCCATCGCCATTAAGAACAATGGGAGCGGCAGTATTTCGGTCGCCCCCAACGGTTCCGATCTGATTGACACTGAACCGCGCCGGGTTTGTCGGAGGCCCCATTTCCTGAGAGGATGGGGTCATCATGACGAAACAGGCATCACCCAAATACGCCCCTGAAGTGCGCGAGCGCGCGGT
Source organism: Alphaproteobacteria bacterium (assembly GCA_046570145.1). Lineage (GTDB taxonomy): Bacteria > Pseudomonadota > Alphaproteobacteria > Azospirillales > Azospirillaceae > Azospirillum. The sequence continues at coordinate 21 of JBKHVJ010000486.1, read as the reverse complement.
TCGGATGGTGTTCGAGCATGA
>JBKHVJ010000485.1:0-19210 GCA_046570145.1 Alphaproteobacteria bacterium | reverse complement strand
ATCACGCCGCCGCAATAGTTGCCGTCGGCATCCACCACGTCGAAGGTCGTCGCCGTGCCGAAATCGATGACGATCAGCGGAGTCTTGTAGGTCGCGGCGGCGGCCACCGTGTTGACCAGCCGGTCGGCCCCGACCTCCTCCGGCCGGTCGACCAGCGCCTTGGCGCCCAGATCGACGCCGGGCTGGCCGACGATCACCGGTTCGCAGCCGAAATGATCCTTGCACAGGCGCTTCAGGTTGAAGGTGGCGCCGGGCACCACGCTGGCGATGATCGCGCCATGGATGTCGACCGGCTTCAGCCCCTTCAGCGCCATCAGGTGCGTCAGCCACACCATGTATTCGTCGGAGGTGCGTTTGGGATCGGTCGCCGTGCGCCAGATGCCGCGCTGGCGGTCGCCGTCATAGATGGCGAACACCACATTCGTGTTTCCGGCGTCGATGGCTAGCAGCATGGCTGGGTCCTGAGGGCGATGGGAACTTGGGATTAGCTGGCGGCGGGGGGTGCGAAGAACACGTCCCCGGCGGCGATCCGCTGACGCAGTCCGCCGTCCGTTGGATCAAGCAACAGAACGCCGTCGCTGTCCAGATCGGCGAAGGTGCCGGGGATCGTCCGATCCGCCAGCCTGACCACGATCGGCCCGCCCAATCCGCGGGCACGCGACAGCCACGCCTCCCGCACCGGAGCGAAGCCATGGGCGCGCCAGCGGCCATACCAGTCCGCCAGATGACCGGCAAAGACCTCCAGCAGGGCGCCGGTCCCCATCGGCGGTGCCCCTTCGGCGATCAGTGATGTCGCGCCGTAATCGGCGGTCGCGGGAAAATGCCGCAGGTTGATGCCGACGCCCAGCACCACCCAGGCGACCGTTCCGTCCGCGGCAGCCTCCGACTCGAGGAGGATGCCCGACAGCTTGCGGTCATGCACCAGCACGTCGTTCGGCCATTTGCAGCGCACCCCGCCGGGATCGGGCAGCACCGATTCCGCAGTCTCGGCGATGGCGAGGGCGGCGACGAAGGAGACCTGGGCGGCCTCCGCCGGCGGCAGGCTGGGGCGCAGGATCGTCGTGCTGTAGAGGTTTCCTTCGGGAGAGGTCCAGGCCCGGCCGCGCCGGCCCCGCCCACTATCCTGCCGGCGGGCCCAGACAATGGTGCCTTCCGGTGCCCCAGAACGCGACAAGGCCTTCGCTTCGTCGTTCGTGCTGCCGACGGAGTCGAAGGCCTTGACCTGGAAGCCCGGAGGCAGGCGCAGACGCGCCGCCTCCGCTTCGAGCGATACCGTCATCGGTCCGCCGTCAGCCGGCGAACAGGGCCGCCGCGGCAGCCGCCGCACCGTTCAGGATCGGCGCCGGGGCGACGAAGAACAGCAGGGTGAACAGGCTGGTGACAACCAGAACGCCGGTCATGCCGTCGTCGTCCACCTTGTCGACCACCACCACGGGCTCATCGAAATACATGATCTTGATGATGCGCAGATAGTAGAAGGCGCCGACGACACTGGTCAGCACGCCGATCACGGCCAGCGCGTATTCCTGAGCCGCGACAGCGGCGAGGAAGACGTACAGCTTGCCGAAGAAACCGGCCATCGGCGGGATGCCGGCCATGGAGAACATGAAGATCGCCATGGTGGCGGCCAGCATCGGGTTGGTCTTCGACAGGCCGGCGAAGTCCTTGATCTCCTCCAGCATCTGGCCCTTGGCCTTCATGCTGAGGATGACCGCGAAGGCGCCGATATTCATGGCGATGTAGAGCGCCATGTAGATCAGCACGCCGCGCACACCGTCCTGGGTCCCGGTGGTCAGGCCGACCAGCGCGTAACCGACATGGCCGATGGAGCTGTAGGCCATCAGGCGCTTGATGTTGGTCTGCATGATGGCGACGAAGGATCCGATCACCATCGACAGCACGGCGGCGGCGACCAGCACCTGATGCCACTGGTCGGCGAGATGGCCGAACGGCTCGATCACCACGCGGGTCAGGAGGGCGATGGCCGCGACCTTCGGCGCCGCGGCGAAGAAGGCGGTCACCGGGGTCGGCGCGCCCTCATACACGTCCGGGGTCCACATGTGGAACGGCGCGGCGGAGACCTTGAAGGCCAGTCCGGCCATCACGAACACGAGGCCGATCACCAGACCCGGCGACACATGGGCGCCGCCGGCGAACAGGGCGGCGACCTTGTCGAAGGAGGTCGTGCCGGCGAAGCCGTAGACCAGAGACGCACCGTACAACAGCATGCCCGAGGAGAGCGAGCCGAGGACGAAGTACTTCAGGCCAGCTTCCGACGACTTGGCGCTGTCGCGGCGGAAGGCCGCGATGACATAGAGCGCGAGGCTCTGCGTCTCCAGGCCGACATACAGCGAGATGAAATCGTTGGCCGAGATCATCATCAGCATGCCGAGGGTCGCGAAGACCATCAACACCGGGAACTCGAAGCGGGCCATCTGCTCCCGCTCATTGAACCCGAGCGAGAGGACGACCGCGAAGGCCGCCGACACCAGCACCAGCACCTTCATGAAGACGCCGAAAGCGTCCATCACGAACATGCCGTTGAAGGTGACGATGCGGCCGCTGCCATAGCCCATCGCCAGGACGGCGGCGAGCAGCATGCAGACGATCGCCAGGTAGGAGACGGGACGGGTGAAACCGTCGCCGCGGAACACGCCCAGCATCAGCAGGGCGACGCCCGAGAGTGCCAGGAAGATCTCCGGCAGGGCCGGCCAGATGTCGGGAAACACTGCGGTCATGTCGAAGAACCCCTTACCGAGCGGCGACCGAGACGCCGGACGCGGCGTGCGACGCGGCCAGCTTGGTCTGGTAGGTCTGGATCAGCTGCTCGACCGATGCCGAGGTGACGTTCAGGAAGCTGCTGGGATAGACGCCCATCCACAGGACGACGGCGACCAGCGGCAGGAACACCGCGATCTCGCGCGGGGTTATGTCGAACATCGCCTTGACGTCCGGCTTCACCAGCTTGCCGTAGACGATGCGGCGGTACAGCCACAGCGCGTAGGCGGCACCCAGAACCATGCCGGTGGCGGCCAGGGCGGCAACCCAGGTGTTGTCGCGGAAGACGCCGAGCAGCACCAGGAATTCACCGACAAAGCCGGCGGTGCCAGGCAGGCCGACCGAGGCCATGGTCATGAACAGGAAGATCACCGCGTATTTCGGCATGTTCTTCACCAGACCGCCGTAGCGGGCGATCTCGCGGGTGTGCAACCGGTCATAGACGACGCCGACGCACAGGAACAAGGCGCCCGACACGATGCCGTGCGACAGCATCTGGAAGATCGAACCTTCGATGCCCTGCTGGTTCAGCGCGAACATGCCGATGGTGACGAAGCCCATGTGGGCGACCGACGAGTAGGCGATCAGCTTCTTCATGTCCTCCTGGGCGAGAGCGACCAGCGAGGTGTAGATCACGGCAACGACCGACAGGGTGTAGATCAGCGGTGCGAAATACTCGGTGGCTTCCGGCAGGATCGGAATGTTGAAGCGCAGGAAGCCGTAGCCGCCCATCTTCAGCAGCACGCCGGCCAGGATGACCGAACCGGCGGTCGGGGCCTCGACGTGGGCGTCCGGCAGCCAGGTGTGGACCGGCCACATCGGCACCTTCACCGCGAAGGAGGCGAAGAAGGCGAGCCACAGCCACAGCTGCATGTTGCGCGGGAACTGGGTGGCGGTGATGGTCGGGATGTCGGTGGTGCCGGCCACGAAATACATGGCCAGGATCGCCAGCAGCATCAGGACCGAGCCGAGCAGCGTGTAGAGGAAGAACTTGAAGGCGGCATAAACGCGGCGCGGACCGCCCCAAACACCGATGATCAGGAACATCGGGATCAGGACGCCTTCGAAGAACATGTAGAACAGCACGAAGTCCAACGCGCAGAACATCCCGATCATCAGGGTTTCCAGCGCGAGGAAGGCCATCATGTATTCCTTCACCCGGACCTGCACCGACTCCCAGCTCGCCAGGATGCACAGCGGCATCAGGAAGCCGGACAGGACAACGAACAGCACCGAGATGCCGTCGACGCCCATGTGGTAGTTGATGCCGAATTCCGGGATCCAGCCCGCCTTCTCGACCATCTGGTAGCCGGGATTGCGCGGATCGAAGTTGGCCCAGACGAGCAGCGTCAGCACGAAGGTGACGAGCGTCGTCCACAGAGAAATGTACCGCACGTTCCGCAGCACGTCCGGGGAATTGCCCCGGCAGAACAGCAGGATCAGCGCGACGCCCACGAGCGGCAGGAAGGTCGCGAACGACAGGATCGGCCAGCTAGCCATTGTTGTTGTTCTCCTTCGATACCGCTCAGCCGAAGACCGACAGCCAGGCGACGAACAGGACGACCCCGATCACCATGGCAAAGGCGTAGTGATAGACGTACCCCGACTGCAGACGGCTGGTGCGTGCCGCGATGTCGCGGGTGGCGGCGGCAACGCCGTCCGGCCCCACGCCGTCGATCACCGCACCGTCGCCCGCCTTCCACAGCCCATAGCCCAGGGCTTTGGCCGGACGGGTGAACAGCGCGTCATACAGCTCGTCGAAGTACCACTTGTTGTAGAGGAACTGGTGGATGCCGCGGAAGGTGCCGGCGATCTGGCCCGGCAGGCGCGGCATCATGATGTAGCCGACATAAGCCATGGCGATGCCGAGCAGACCGACCACCAGCGGAGCCAGCTTGACCCAGCCCGGGGTGTGGTGGTGCGCGGCCTCGATGGTGTCATGGTCGTGCAGGACCATCAGGGCCTTGCCCCAGAACTCGGCGCGGTCGTGGCCGATGAACCACTCGTGGAAGCCGACACCGGCGAACAGCGCGCCAAGGGTCAGCACCGCCAGCGGCACCAGCATGACGACCGGCGACTCATGGGCGTGGTCGTAGACTTGCCGGTCCATCCGCGGCGTGCCGTGGAAGGTCATGAACAGCAGACGCCAGGAGTAGAAGGCGGTCAGCAGCGCCGCGGCGATGCCGAGTGCGAAGGCGAAGCGCCCCACCCCGCTGCCCGAGGCGAAGGCCGCCTCCAGGATCATGTCCTTCGAATAGTAGCCGGCGAAGAAGGGCAGACCGGCGAGCGCCAGGTTGCCGATCCACATCACCGCGTAGGTGAAGGGGATCTTGCGCCAGACGCCGCCCATCTTCCGCATGTCCTGCTCATGGTGCAGGGCATGGATGACCGAGCCGGCGCCGAGGAACAGCAGGGCCTTGAAGAAGGCATGCGTGAACAGGTGGAACATAGCGGCGCCGTAGGCCGACACGCCGATGGCGAAGAACATGTAGCCGAGCTGGGACATCGTCGAATAGGCGATGACCCGCTTGATGTCGAACTGGGTGAAGCCGATGGTCGCGGCGACGAAGGCGGTCAGGCCACCGACAACGGCGACGACTTCCAGCGCCGTGGGCGCGTATTCGAACACCGGGGACAGGCGGCAGAGCATGAAGACGCCGGCGGTCACCATGGTGGCCGCGTGGATGAGCGCCGACACCGGGGTCGGGCCCTCCATCGCGTCCGGCAGCCAGGTGTGCAGGCCGAGTTGAGCCGACTTGCCCATGGCGCCGATGAACAACAACAGGCAGGCGATGGTCAGGCCGTTGAAGTCCCAGCTGAGGAAATGCAGCGTCTCGCCGGTCAGCGTCGGGGCCTTGGCGAAGATCGTGTCGAACTGGACCGAGCCGGTCAGCACGAAGATCGCGAAGATGCCGAGCACAAAGCCGAAGTCGCCGACGCGGTTGACGAGAAAGGCCTTCATGGCGGCGGCGTTGGCCGAGGGCTTCTCGTACCAGAAGTTGATCAGCAGATAGGAGGCGAGACCGACGCCCTCCCAGCCGAAGAACATCTGTACCAGGTTGTCCGCCGTCACCAGCATCAGCATGGCGAAGGTGAACAGCGACAGGTAGCCCATGAAGCGAGGCTTCTGCGGATCCTCGGCCATGTAGCCGATGGAGTAGACATGGACGCAGGCCGAGACGGTGTTGACGACGATCAGCATCACGGCAGTGAGCTGGTCGACGCGCAGCGCCCACTTCACGTCCAGCGTGCCGCTCTGGATCCAGGTCATCAGCTCGATCGTGCGCGGGTGACCGCCGACGGCGACGTCGAAGAACAGCACCCAGGACAGGATCGCCGAGACCAGCACTGCGCCGGCTGTCACGAACTGCGAGACGCGATCGCCGACGGTCGGCGGGCCGGCGACGACATGGTGGTCGTCGTGCCCGTCGTCGTGGCCATGATCGTCGTGGGAATGGTCGTCATGGGCGTGCGCGATCTGGGCGTGCCCGTGATCGTCATGGCCATGACCGTGGCTTCCGTGACCCGCGGCTGCCGGCTCGGCCTTCGGCCCGCCGAACAGCGCGATCGATCCGGCGACGAGGAACGCCAGGAGCGGAAGGAATACGACTAGCACTTCCATGGCGCCGCCTCAGCCCTTCATCATGTTGATGTCTTCGACTCGGATCGAGCCGCGGTTGCGGAAGTAGACCACCAGGATGGCGAGGCCGATGGCCGCCTCGGCGGCGGCGACGGTCAGGATGATCATGGCGAAGATCTGGCCGACCAGATCGTGCAGGAAGGTCGAGAAGGCGACGAGATTCAGGTTCACCGCCAGCAGCATCATCTCGATCGACATCAGGATGATGATGACGTTCTTCCGGTTCAGGAAGATTCCCAGCACACCCAGCGTGAAGATGATGGCCGAGACCGTCAGGTAATGTCCGAGACCGATCTCCATGATCACACGCCCTCCCCGGTCGTGACCTTGCGAATGACGACCACGTCTTCCCGGCGACGGGAGATCTGGGCGCCGACATTCTGTTTGCGCACGCCCGGACGATGCCGCAGCGTCAGCACGATCGCGCCGATCATGGCGATCAGCAGGACGATGCCCGATGCCTGGAACAGGTAGACATACTGCGTGTACATCAGCCGGCCCAGCGCATGGGTGTTCGTCACCTGGTCGAGCGCCGGCGTCGGCGCACCGGCGACGGCGGCGACGTTGGGAGCCACGATCCAGCCACCCAGAACGGCCGCCAGTTCCGCCAGCAGGATCAGCCCGACGAGCGCGCCCAGCGGCAGCGCTTCCATCGCGCCCTTGCGCAGTTCGCGGAAGTTGATGTCGAGCATCATCACCACGAACAGGAACAGCACGGCCACGGCACCGACATAGACGATGACGAGGATCATCGCGATGAACTCGGCGCCCATCAGGACGCAGAGACCGGCCGCCTGGAAAAAGGCGAGGATCAGGAAAAGGACCGAATGAACGGGGTTCCGCGCCGAGATGACCATCACACCGGAGGCCACCAGCAGCGCGGCGAACACGTAGAAGGCGATGCCTTGGAGTATCATCGTTTTTCTCGCTTCCGCTTACCGGTAAGGAGCCTCGGCCGCGAGGTTCTGGGCGATTTCCGCCTCCCAGCGGTCGCCGTTCGCCAGCAGCTTCTGCTTGTTGTAGAAGAGCTCTTCACGGGATTCGGTGGAGAACTCGAAGTTCGGCCCCATGACCACCGCGTCGACCGGGCAGGCCTCCTGGCACAGGCCGCAGTAGATGCATTTGGTCATGTCGATGTCGTAGCGCGTCGTGCGGCGGCTGCCGTCATCGCGCGGTTCGGCCTCGATGGTGATGGCGAGAGCCGGGCACACCGCTTCGCACAGCTTGCACGCGATGCAGCGCTCCTCGCCATTCGCATAGCGGCGGAGCACATGCTCGCCGCGGAAGCGCGAGCTGATGGGGCCCTTCTCATAGGGATAGTTGATCGTGACCTTGGGCTTGAACATGTAGCGCAAGGTCAGCGCCATGCCGCCCAGCAGCTCGGTCAGGAACAGGCTGCGCGCCGCGCGGTCGAGGAACGCCATGGCCTCTTCGTCTCCTTCCTCGCCGGCGGACGCCCATTTGTTCGGACGGCTCGCCGGCACTCAAATCGACACATCAGTGATGGGTTCGGTGCAGGCTGGCTTGTGGAGGGCCCGCTTACTTGGGCAGCCAGCCGAAGGTCACCAGCACGCCGGCGGTCAGCACGACCCAGAACAGCGAGAAGGGCAGGAAAACCTTCCAACCCAGCCGCATCAGCTGGTCATAGCGGTAGCGCGGCATGGTGGCGCGAACCCAGACAAAGGTGAACAGGCACAGCGCGATCTTCAGCGCGAACCACACGATGCCCGGCACCCAGGTGAAGGGTGCGAAGGGCAGCGGGGGCAGCCAGCCGCCGAGGAACAGGATGCTCGTCATCGCGCTCATCAGGATCATGTTGGCGTATTCGCCAAGGAAGAAGAGCGCGAAGGGAGCGGAGCTGTATTCCACCATGAAGCCGGCGACCAGTTCCGACTCGCCTTCCGGCAGGTCGAACGGCGCGCGGTTGGTTTCGGCGAGCGCCGAGATGAAGAACATCACGAACATCGGCAGCAGCGGGATGGCGAACCACACCGTTTCCTGCGCCTTCACGATGTCGGTCAGGTTCAGCGAGCCGACGCACAGCAGCACGGTGATGATGATGAGGCCCATCGAGACCTCGTAGGACACCATCTGCGCCGCGGAGCGCAGCGCGCCCAGGAAGGCGTAGCGCGAGTTCGACGCCCAGCCGGCCATCACGATACCGTACACGCCCAGCGACGAGATCGCGAAGAGGTACAGCACGCCGACGTTGATGTTGGACAGAACCACCCCGTAGTCGAACGGGATGACCGCCCAGGCGATCAGCGCCAGGAAGAAGGTCAGCATAGGGGCGATGTAGAAGACGATGCGGTTGGCGCCTTCCGGAAGAACCTGCTCCTTCGCGAACAGCTTCAGGCCATCGGCGAAGGGCTGCATCAGACCGAAAGGACCGACGATAGCCGGACCCTGGCGCAGCTGCATCGCGCCCATGATCTTGCGCTCGGCATAGGTCATGAAGGCGACGGCCACCAGCAACGGCACGGTGATCGCCAGGATTTGCAGGACCATAATGATCAGCGGCAGGAGAAAGCCGCTCCAGAACTCAGCCATGGGTGCCAGTCCTCTCCTGAGCAGGGCCCACCAGCGCTTCCGTGCAGTTGGCCATCGTCACCGATGCCCGGCTGATCGGGTCGGTCATGTAGAAGTTGCCGATCGGCGTCACGAAGGGAGCGGCGTCGACCGGGCCCTGCGCGCCGAAGGGCGCCCATGCGGCCGGGGTCATCTCGCCGATGGCGCCGAAGATCGGGTTGGCCGCCATCAGCCGCTGGCGCAGCTGGCCGTGGGTGTCGAAGGGCAGCGTGGTGCCCAGGACTTCCGACAGGGCGCGGACGATCTTCCAGTCCTCGCGCGCTTCACCCGGCGGGAAGACCGCGAGGCGGGCGAGCTGCGGACGGCCTTCGGTGTTGACGTAGACCGCGTTCTTCTCGGTGTAGGCGGCACCCGGCAGGATGACGTCGGCGCGGTGGGCGCCGGCATCGCCATGATGGCCCTGGTAGACGACGAAGGCGTTGCCCAGCTTAGCCGTGTCGATCTCGTCGGCGCCCAGCAGATAGACGACGTCGATCTCACCCTTCGACGCGCCGTCGAGGATGCCGTGGACGTCGCGGCCGCCCTCGCCCGGCAGGAAGCCGGCTTCGATGCCGCCGACACGCGCCGCGGCGGTATGCAGGACATTGAAGCCGCTCCAGTCGTCGCGGAACATGCCGTAGGCCTCGCCGACCAGGCGGGCGGCGGCCTGCACCGCGAGACCGTCGGCGCGCTGGAAGGCGCCCATGCCGACGATGATCATCGGGCTCTTGGCGGCGCGCAGGGTCTCGGCGAACGGGTGGCTGCCGTCGGCCAGCTGCTGCAGCGTCTCCGGACCGGAGCCGATCACGCCGTAGGGGTAGGTCAGGTCACGCTGCTCGCCGATGGAGGCGATGGTGACGCCGCCGGCCAGATAGCGCTTGCGGATGCGGGCGTTGACCAGCGTACCTTCCCAGCGCGGGTTGGTGCCGACCAGCAGGATGACGTCAGCCTTCTCGATGCCGGCGATGCCCGAGTTGAACAGGTAGCCGGCGCGCACCGAGGTGTCGAACCGCGCACCGTCCTGGCGACAGTCGAGGTTCGCGGACCCCAGACGCGTCAGCAATTCCTTCAGCGCGAACTGGGCCTCGACATCGACCAGATCGCCGGAAATGGCGGCGATGCGGTTGCCGGGCAGTCCCTTCAGGCGCGCCGCGATGGCGGTGAAGGCCTCGGCCCAGCTGGCCGGGACCAGCTTGCCGTTCTGGCGGATGTAGGGGCGATCCAGGCGCTGGCGCTTCAGACCGTCATAGGAGTAGCGGCTCTTGTCGTTCAGCCACTCCTCGTTGATGTCGTCGTTCACGCGCGGCAGGACGCGCATCACCTCGGCGCCACGGGCGTCGACGCGGATGTTCGAACCGACGGCGTCGAGGACATCGATGGTTTCGGTCTTGCGAAGCTCCCACGGACGCGCCGTGAAGGCGTAGGGCTTGTGTGTCAGCGCGCCGACCGGGCAGACGTCGGCTAGGTTGCCCGACAGCTCCGAGCCGATCGCCTTCTCGACGAAGGTGGTGATCTCCATATGCTCGCCGCGATAGACGGCGCCGACATCGGGAACACCGGCCACTTCGTTGATGAAGCGGATGCAGCGGGTGCAGTGGATGCAACGGGTCATGATGGTCTTGATGACCGGACCCATATACTTGTCGTTGACCGCCCGCTTGTTCTCGCCGTAGCGGCCGCGGTCGAAACCGTAGGCCATGGCCTGGTCCTGCAGATCGCACTCGCCGCCCTGGTCGCAGATCGGGCAATCCAGCGGGTGGTTGATCAGCAGGAATTCCATGACGCCCTTGCGGGCCTTCAGGACGGTCTCGCTGTTGGTGCGGACGACCATTCCGTCGCCGCAGGGCATGGCGCAGGACGCGACCGGCTTGGGCGCGCGCTCCATCTCCACCAGGCACATGCGGCAGTTGGCCGGCACGCTCAGGCGCTCGTGGTAGCAGAAGCGCGGAATCTCGATCCCCAGCTGCTCGCAAGCCTGGAGAATCGAGGTGCCCGGCTCGACCTCGATCTCGATCCCGTCGATGGTCAGTTTCGGCATGGGAACGGGAACTCCTTACTCGGCCGCCAGCGGGGCGCTGTTGCGGTAGGCCTGGATGCGCCGCTCGACTTCCGGACGGAAGTGGCGGAACAGGCCCTGGATCGGCCAGGCGGCGGCGTCGCCGAGCGCGCAGATGGTGTGGCCTTCGACCTGCTTGGTGACCTGCAGCAGCATGTCGATCTCTTCCATGCGCGCGTTGCCGGTGACCATGCGCTGCATGACGCGGTTCATCCAGCCGGTGCCCTCGCGGCACGGCGTGCACTGGCCGCAGGACTCATGGGCATAGAACTGCGACAGGCGGGCGATGGCCTTCACGATGTCGGTGGACTTGTCCATCACGATCACCGCGGCGGTGCCGAGCCCCGACTGCACTTCGCGCAAGGAGTCGAAGTCCATCAGGACGGTGTCGCAGATCGACTTCGGCAGGACCGGAACCGACGAGCCGCCGGGGATGATGCCCAGCAGGTTGTCCCAGCCGCCGCGCACGCCGCCGGCATGCTTCTCGATCAGCTCCTTCAGCGGGATGCCCATCTCCTCTTCCACGTTGCACGGATTGTTGACGTGCCCGGAGATGCAGAAGAGCTTGGTGCCCGAATTCTTCGGACGGCCGAGGCCGGCGAACCAGGAGGCGCCGCGACGCAGGATGGTGGGAACGACCGCGATCGATTCGACGTTGTTCACCGTGGTCGGACAGGAATAGAGACCGGCCTGGGCGGGGAACGGCGGCTTGTTGCGCGGCTGCCCCTTCTTGCCCTCGATCGACTCGATGAGCGCGGTTTCCTCGCCACAGATGTACGCACCCGCACCGCGATGGATGTAGACGTCGTAATTGTAGCCGGTGCCGCAGGCGTTCTTGCCGATCAGCCCCGCCGCATACGCCTCGTCGATGGCGCGCTGGACGTTGGAGCCCTCGTTGTAGAACTCGCCGCGGATGTAGATGTAGCAGGCGCTGGCGCCGATGGCGAAACCGGCGATCAGGCAGCCCTCGATCAGCTTGTGCGGATCGTGGCGCAGGATGTCGCGGTCCTTGCAGGTGCCGGGCTCGCCCTCGTCGGCGTTGATGACGAGGTAGACGGGCTTGTCGGTCACGTTCTTCGGCATGAAGGACCACTTCATGCCGGTCGAGAAGCCGGCGCCGCCGCGACCGCGCAGCCCCGATTCCTTCACCTGCTCGATGATCCATTCGCGGCCGTTGGCCAGGAAGGATGCCGTGTTGTCCCAGTCACCGCGCTTGCGGGCTCCCTCCAGACCGAAGTCCTGGTAGCCGTAGAGGTTGGTGAAGATGCGGTCCTCATCGCGAAGCATCGCTGTCCCCTCCCCCTCAATCGTCCGCTTGCGCGGTGGTGGCGTCCGCTTGCGCGGTGGTGAATGCCTTCAGCGTCGTCGGGCCGCCGACCGGCTCCGAGGACTGACGGCCGGTCTGCGAACCGGGCTTCGGCGTCTCGCCGCGCGCCAGCGCGTCGAGGATGCGCTCCATATGCTCCGGGGCCACGTCTTCGTAGTAATCGTCACCGATCTGCACAACCGGCGCGTTGACGCAGGCGCCGGAGCACTCGACCTCGCCCAGCGTGAACTGGCCGTCGGCCGTGGTCTCGCCCACCTCGATGCCGAGCTTCTTCTTGCAGGTGTGGACGATGTCGTCCGACCCGCGCAGCCAGCAGGGCGTGGTGGTGCAGACCTGGATGTGGTGCCTGCCGACCGGGTTCTTGTTGTACATCGTGTAGAAGGTCGCGACCTCGTACACGCGGATGCGCGGCATGCCGAGCAGGTCGGCCACGGAGTCCATGGCGACGCGCGGCAGCCAGCCGCCGTTCTGGCGCTGGGCCACGTCCAGCAGCGGCATGCAGGCGCTGGCCTGCTTGCCCTGCGGGTACTTGGCGATGATGCGCTTCGCCAGCTCCAGGTTTTCCGGAGTGAAGGTGAAGCTGGTCGGCTCGGCGTGGCCGTGATCGGAAGCGGGCGCGCTCATCGATCGATTTCTCCGAAAACGATGTCCATCGAGGCGATGTTGGCGACGGCGTCGGCCAGCATGTGACCCTTCGACATGAAGTCCAGGCCCTGAAGATGGGCGAAGCCCGGCGCGCGGATTTTGCAGCGGTAGGGCTTGTTGGTGCCGTCGGACACCAGATACACGCCGAATTCGCCCTTGGGCGCCTCGATGGCAGTGTAGGTCTCGCCGGCGGGGACGTGGAAGCCCTCGGTGAAGAGCTTGAAGTGGTGGATGAGCGCTTCCATCGAGCGCTTCATCTCGCCGCGCGGCGGCGGCGACACCTTGCGGTCCTCGATCTTGTAGGGTCCGGCCGGCATCTCCTTGCAGCACTGGCGGATGATACGCAGCGACTGCCGCATCTCCTCCATGCGCACGAGATAGCGCGCCCAGCAGTCGCCGGTAAGGCCGACTGGGACGTCGAACTCCATGCGGTCATAGACCTCGTAGGGCTGCGACTTGCGCAGATCCCAGGCCACGCCGGAGCCGCGCAGCATCGGACCGGTGAAGGCCCAGTCGAGCGCCTCCTCCTTGGTGACGATGCCGATGTCGACCGTGCGCTGCTTGAAGATGCGGTTCTCGGTCAGCAGGCTCTCGAGGTCGTCCATGAACTTCGGATAACGCTCGGTGAAGGCCCAGATGTCGTCCAGCAGGCCGTCCGGCAGGTCCCAGGCGACGCCGCCCGGCCGGAAATAGTTGGCGTGCAGGCGGGCGCCCGAAACCCGCTCGTAGAACTCCATGAGGATTTCGCGTTCTTCGAATCCCCACAGGGCCGGCGTGATGGCGCCGACGTCGAGCGCACCCGTGGTGATCGACAGGATGTGGTTCAGGATGCGCGTGATCTCCGAGAACAGCACGCGGATATACTGGGCACGCAGCGGCGCCTTGATCTGCAGCAGGTTCTCGATGCCGAGCACATAGGCGTGCTCCATGCACATCGGGCTGACATAGTCCAGCCGGTCGAAATACGGCACGGCCTGGACGTAGGTCTTGTACTCGATCAGCTTTTCGGTGCCGCGGTGCAGCAGGCCGATGTGCGGATCGCAGCGCTCCACCACCTCGCCGTTCAGTTCCATCACCAGACGGAGCACACCGTGGGCGGCCGGATGCTGCGGCCCGAAATTCATCGTGTAGGGCTTGATCTGCGTCTTGGTCTCGGGACCTGACGCGCTGATCGGCCCGGTGGGGCCCGTCGTGACGACGCCGGTCGCCGATTCGGTCGAAACGGTCATGCTCACGGCTTCTTGCTCCCGTCCTGGAGGGCCGCCTTCTCATCGCCGGGCAGCATGACGTTGGTCATGCCTTCCCACGGGCTGAGGAAGTCGAAGGCGCGGAAATCCTGGGTCAGACGGACCGGCTCGTAGATCACGCGCTTCTGGTCCTCGTCGTACCGGGCTTCGACATAGCCGGTCAGCGGGAAGTCCTTGCGGAAGGGGTGCCCCTCGAACCCGTAGTCGGTGAGGATGCGGCGCAGGTCCGGATGATTCTCGAAGAAGATGCCGAACAGGTCCCACACCTCGCGCTCGAACCAGTTGGCGGCGCTGAAGACAGAAACAGCCGACGGGACGGGCGTGTCCTCGTCGGTGGTCAGCTTCACGCGCATGCGACGGTTGTGGGTGTAGCTGAGCAGCTGGTAGACGACCTCGAACCGCTCGACGCGATCCGGGTAATCGACCGCGGTGATGTCGGTCAGCTGCTCGAACCGGATGGCCGGATCGTCGCGCAGCGCGGTCAGCACCGTCAGGATGACCGGTCGCTTGACCGTCACCATCAGCTCGCCGAGCCTCACCTCGACCTTTAGGACGTCGCCGCCGAGTTTGGCCGCGATGACGTCCCCGAGTTCCTTCAACGCCTGTTCGGACATGGGTGGGACCCTGCCTTCCTACTTGTCTTCAGCGCGCTTGTCGTTCGACCGGCATCCGGGCGCATGGCCCGGATGCGGGACGGTACGCCGTGGTCAGCGGGCGATGCGGTTGCCGCGCTTGATCTTCTTCTGGAGCTGGAGGATGCCGTAGATCAGCGCCTCCGCCGTCGGCGGGCAGCCGGGCACATAGATGTCGACCGGAACGATCCGGTCGCAGCCACGGACCACGGCATAGGAATAGTGATAGTAACCGCCGCCGTTGGCGCAGGACCCCATGGAGATCACCCACCGCGGCTCCGGCATCTGGTCGTAGACCTTGCGGAGTGCGGGGGCCATCTTGTTGGTCAGGGTGCCGGCGACGATCATGCAGTCGGACTGGCGCGGGCTGGGACGCGGGATCACGCCGAAACGGTCCAGGTCATACCGGCTCATATAGGCGTGGATCATCTCCACCGCGCAGCAGGCCAGACCGAAGGTCATCGGCCACAGCGAGCCGGTCCGGGCCCAGGCCAGCAGGTCCTCGTACTTCGCCAGCACGAAGCCCTTGTCCTGGATCTCGTCGGAGACCGCGCGGATGTAGGCGTCCTGTTCCGGTCCGGGCGGAATCGGCGCCAGCGGCTTGGCGACCTCTACTCCCATTCCAGAGCTCCTTTCTTCCACTCATAGATGAAGCCGATGGTCAGGATGCCCAGGAACAGCATCATCGACCAGAAGCCGAACAGCCCGATGTCGCCGAGGGCGATCGCCCACGGGAACAGGAAGGCGACTTCCAGGTCGAAGATGATGAACAGGATCGAGACCAGGTAGAACCGCACGTCGAATTTGGTGCGCGCGTCCTCGAACGGCTCGAAGCCGCATTCGTAGGGGGAGACCTTTTCGGCGTCCGGATTCTTCGGGCTGATGACGTAGGATGCCCCAACCATCACCGCGGCCAGCGCGATGCCGATCAGCAGAAACACCAGGATCGGAAGATACTCAATGATCAGCGGAGTCGACACCGCGTTCCTCCCATAAGCCCACGACCACGGGCGCCGTTCCAGCCGGAAATCGGTGGAAGCGCAAAGCCGTGGCAGCCATGCCTTGGATTAGCCCATCAGACGGGCCGGAATATATGCCGAGACCGTGGGCAAGGAAAGCGCTTTGAATCGCTTTTCACTACGCGGAAGGACAAGCCGGTCCCTGCGCTAGAGCCTGGTAATACCACGTTTTTAAAAACGGGCAAAGGGAAGACTATTCGCATGCGAAAAAGGACCCGCGATCTGCGAGTCCTTGGGCCATACTGGCGAACGACAGCGATTTTTCAAAAGGAAAGTGGCGCGAGTGACGGGACTTGAACCCGCGGCCTCCGGCGTGACAGGCCGGCGCTCTAACCAACTGAGCTACACCCGCGCTGAGCGACTTGGTTTCGACATCATCCAATCGCAAAGCCAACGCTTTGAACTGACTGCTGTTTTCACCCGGACCGTCGAGGCCCCGTCGTTCGGTGGGCGGTTTGTAGTCGCCTGGGAGGCCGCCTGTCAATCACCAAATTGCAAAAAATTAATGTCGAGCCGGCGGCTCGGGTTCAGGCGGTTCCCCTACCCTGCTCAAGGCAGTCGATGCGCCTCCCGGCGCAGGGCCTCCAGGCGGTCGAAGGCCTGGATCATGCCGGCCGACAGCTCGCGGTGGTCGACGGCATTGGGTCCGCCGAAGCGTGTCAGCGTTTCTTCCAGGGCGCGGGCCAGATGTTCGGCAACGTCCAGATGCCTTTGTTCCAGCGCCAATTCGAGCGCGGCGAGGATGCGGTCGCCGAGCCGCCGGTCGTTCGAAGTCATGCGTTTCCCCAGCCCGTGGATTTCTGTGGCCGGCCATTGGCCGTCCTTGGTTCGGTTGCCTTTGCAGGATAGCAGTTTCGCCGCTCCTGGGCGGCGGGAATCGCATGCTGCGACATTTCGGAGGCACCTCTTCCGATTCGGCGTCTCCCCATGCGATAGTCCGGCCATGCCGCATCTTGTTCCGTCCCGCCGCAGCCTCGTCGCCCTTCTGCTGACCGCCTGCCTCGTCGTGGCGGCGGGACCGGCGCCGGCCGCCTCCAACGTCTCCGCCGCGCAGGCGGAGGCGAAGGAAATCGCCAAATCGATGGGCAACTGCACCCCGGCCAAGGTCGAGGTGCTACGCTATACCGTGGGGCGCGAGGGATCGACGACCTTCAAGATCGGTTGCAGCGAAGACAAGGACGCCTTCGTCGTGGTGCAATGCCGGTCGCGCATCTGTGCACTGGCACGCTGAAAGCCGCAAGGTCGGGCCGTATGAGTGAATTCACCGCTTGTTAACCGCGGTCGCGCGCAATTGCGGAATGCGGCGGACCGGGTTCGGTGCGCTCAGGGCAACAGGGACCGGATGACGATGGGCATGGGACGGACAGCGTCGGTGCGGGGGTGGCTGGCGATCGCAGTGACGGCGCCGCTGATGGCTTTGGCAGGCTGCACCTCCCCGCTCGGGCTGGCGGCGGCCGGTGCCGATGTGGTGACGCTGAACGCCACCAAGAAGACCATCGGCGATCATCTGGTGTCGGCGGCGACCGGCGGCGACTGTTCGATCATCAGCTTCGAGCAGAGCGGCGATTATTGCCCGGACAAGGTGGTGATCGACCGCTCGCGGGTCTATTGCTACCGCACGCTGGCCGATGTCGATTGCCACCACATCCCCGACCCCTACCGCAACGGCAACACCGCGCTCGCCAGCCCGCCGCCGGACATCCGGACGGTGCCGCGCAAAAGAGGCTGGTTCGACGACGCCACGCCCTATACGGCGAACAACGGAACCTGAGGGGTCCTCAGCGCACCTTCTTTGCGACGAAGGCCTTGGCAATCGCCATCATCGCCTTTTCGTGCGTCGGCCCGCGGGCCGGGGCGTCGTGAACGGTGGCGCCCTTTGCAGCAACAGCCTTTCCGGCGGGGGCGCCGCGCGGCGGAGTCGGGTCGCCTGAATCGCGTCCCAACTGGTTCAGCAGGTTTTCAAGCGCATCGCGGCTGAGGCCAGATGCGGACGGCCGCCCTCCTCCCGCCCCGCCGCCGGCGGCCGGACGCGCGGACGCGTTCCGGCTGGGTGGACGGCCGGCACGCTCGATGGCGGCGGCGGCGATGGCCTTCAGGAAGGGCTGGGCGATCCCGCGCAGCAGGTCGGGATCCTCGACGGCCCAGGCCATCAGGAGCTTCTGCGCGTTCATCCGGCTGCCCTTGGCCGCCAGGATCGCTTCGCGGACCTTGCCGTCGACGTAGGAATTGCTCATCGGGAATCGTCCACCGGGATATGTCCGCCAGCCGCGTCGAGACCGCGGGAACCATGGAGGACTGTCGGGCCAACTCGGTTAACAAACGGTTGCAGGGCCCTTTGCGCTTTGCGGAATGACTGGAAGAAGCGGTTGCCGCGAGCCGGGGAGGCGCGGATAGTGGCGGGATGCTGATCGAAACCTTCGCCGACCTGATCTGCCCCTGGTGCTACATCGGCAAGCGCCGGCTCGACCGCGCACTGATGCAGCGGCCGGGCCTGCGCCCGGAACTCCGCTGGCAGCCGTTCCAGTTGAACCCTGACATGCCCCGTGGCGGGATGTCGCGTGACGATTATCTGGCCGCCAAGTTCGGCGGAGGGGAGCGGGCCCGGCAAATCCACCGGGTGGTGGAGGACACGGCGGCGCGCGACGGGCTGCCGCTGGCGCTCGACCGCATCCAACGCACGCCCAACAGCTTCGACGCGCACCGGCTGGTCCGCATCGCCGGGCGCCACGGGTTGGGCAACGCCATGGCCGATGCGCTGTTCACTGCCTATTTCGTCGAAGGCGTGGACATCGGTGACCGGGACGCGCTGTCCAGCGTCGCCTCCGGGCTGGGAATGGATTTCACCGAAACGCGGAGACAGCTGTCCACCGACGCCGAATCGGCTTCGGTACATGCCGCCGATGCGCTGGCCCGCCAGATGGGGCTGCAAGCGGTGCCCTGCTATATCTTCAACCGCCGCTACGCGCTGTCCGGTGCGCAGGAGCCGGCGAGTTTCCTGCCGCTGCTCGACCTCGGCAGCGAGGAGCCGGAGAACCTGTCGGTGGTCGCGGGCTGACAGCACTGAATGGGAAATGGGCGGCCCGGAAGCCGCCCTTTTCACCGTCTGCCCGATCAGGCCGGCGTGCTGCTGGTCTTTGCGTAGCCCAGCGTCTTCAGCGCATCGGCGATCTCCGGCAGAATGCCCGGATCGTCGATGGTCGCCGGCATCTTGTAATCCTGGCTGTCGGCGATCTTCTGCATGGTGCCGCGCAGGATCTTGCCCGACCGCGTCTTCGGCAGGCGGTCGACCACCAGGGCG
>JBKHVJ010000484.1:0-12622 GCA_046570145.1 Alphaproteobacteria bacterium | reverse complement strand
CGGCCTCGTGCTGACCGGCCTCTACACCGGCTATATCCTGCTCACCAGCATCATCCGTCCGTCGGCGGTGCCGGCCCTGCCGCCGGAGGCCCGCACGCTGCGCGGCTTCCAGCTGCTGCTGCGCGTCATCACCTCGCTGGTGCCGCCGCTGGTGCTGATCTTCCTGGTGCTGGGCACCATCTTCCTCGGCATCGCCACCCCGACGGAGGGCGGCGCCATGGGTGCCGCCGGCGCCATCCTGCTGGCGCTGGCCAAGCGCCAGCTCAGCTGGGGCCTGATGCGCCAGGCGATGGACTCCACCGCCAAGCTGTCGTCCTTCGTGGTGTTCATCCTGATCGGTTCGACCGTGTTCGGTCTGGTGTTCCGCGCCGTCAACGGCGACCTCTGGGTCGAACATCTGATGACCAGCCTGCCGGGCGGTCAGCTGGGCTTCCTGATCGTCTGCAACATCCTGGTGTTCGTGCTGGCCTTCTTCCTCGATTTCTTCGAGCTGGCCTTCATCATCATTCCGTTGCTGGGGCCGGTTGCCGACAAGCTGGGCATCGACCTGATCTGGTTCGGCGTGCTGATGGGCGTCAACATGCAGACCAGCTTCATGCATCCGCCGTTCGGCTTCGCCCTGTTCTTCCTGCGATCCGTGGCGCCGAAGACAGACTACATCGACAAGGTAACCGGCAAGAAGGTGGCGAAGATCACCACCGGCCAGATCTATTGGGGTGCGGTGCCATTCGTGGTCATCCAGCTCATCATGGTCGCTCTCGTCATTTCCTTCCCGCAGATGGTGGATGCCGGCCGCGACAAGGGCCCGGCGATCAACCTGGACGACGTGAAGATCGAGATCCCGGCCTTCGACAATCAGGATGTGGCTCCGCCCTTCGGTGCCCCTGGCGAGCCGGAGAACAATCAGGCCGACGACATCATGAAGCAGCTTCAGGGCAAGTGACGGCGGAGAGCCTGAACGGAAACCTGAACGAAAAAGGGGGCCGGTTCGTCCGGCCCCCTTTTTTATGCTTAGGTATCCAGTGGGAAAGGGGCAGCGAAAGAGATCAGCGGGGTTGGGTGGCCCCCGCCCAGTTGGTCGGCACCGTGCCGTCGGCCGCGAGAGGCGACGCATAGCCGGGGCCGCCTCCAAGACCGCCGCCAAGCGACATCATGCGGTCGCTGACGCCGCTGGGTGGCAGGGCGGCGAACTGCTCCACCGTCATGCCGGTGAGGATCACGGCCTGTCGGTTGTGGGCATAGCGCAGATTTTCACTGTTGACCGTCACCTTGTGCTCGGTCGGGTAGCGGGGAGCGCCCACGGTCACGATCGCCTGCTCCACCCGGCTGGTCGGCCCGATCACCAGATCGGAGACGTTGCCCAGGATGCGTCGGCCGTCCGGCGTCTGCACGGTCAATCCGACCAGCTCGATCGGTGGCCTGGTCGCCACCTCGGCCGAGGGCACGCCGCCCATGTCGGAGGAGCCGGCGCAGGCGCCCAGCGCCAATGCCGACAGGAGAGGCACCGACAGGAGGAGGCGGCGCGGACGGAGGGAATGGCGGCGTTGGTCCATCGGTTCTTGGCCCTTTTCTGGCGGCGCGCCTTCAAAGGGCGCAGGTGTGTCCGCCAGTGCAACAGCCCAAGCCGGGCCGGAGGTCCCGCGCGCCGACGGGGTGACCCCATCGCTTGCGCGGGCCCTCCGTCCGGACAGGTCAGGAGAAGATGAAGTCCTGGCCGGCGCTGAGCCCGATTTGGTCGACCGTCAGCGACGAGCCGTCGGTGAAGGCGAAGGTGGTGGCCGAACCATTGCTGGTCATCCCCATCTCCCACGCGCGATAGCCGTGGAACTCGATCTGGTCGATGCCCTTCTCGAAGTAGTTGATCGTATCGGTGCCGAAGCCGCCGGTCGCCTGTTCGATCAGGAAACGGTCGACCAGGCCGTCGGTGTAGCTGACCATGCTGTCGTTGCCGGTGCCCGGCTGGAACAGGTCGGCGCCGCCGTCACGGTAGCTGTCGTACAACATGTCGTTGCCGCTGCCGCCGATCATGGTGTCATTGCCGCGCATGCCCTTGACGATGTCGTCGCCGGTGCCGCCGTTCAGCCAATCGTTGCCCTCGCCGCCGAACAGCTGGTCGTTGCCGGCATCGCCCCACATCGAATCATTCCCGGCCTCGTTCCCATAGGGATCGCCGAGCCAGTCGTTGCCGTCGCCGCCATGGAACTTGTCATTGCCCAGCCCGCCGATCAGCGAGTCGTTTCCGCGTTCGCCATACAGCAGATCGTTCCCGCCGGCGCCGTTGATACGGTCGTCCCCGTCCAGACCGTCCAGACGGTCATCATAGGCGGTGCCGGTCATGGTGTCGTTGTTCGAAGTCCCCCAGAACTGGCGCATGGCGTCTCTCCATCGGTGCCGTTAACGTGCTGTTAACGATTAACCAGATGTTAACCATGGGTCCGGGGCGGTCGAGAAGCGATAAAGGAGCAATACAAAGGGGATTTGAGGAAATGACACAGATGTTCATATATTGATTAAACGGTCGATGCTTTATGTTTCTTTTTTCGGTGTATTTGTGACTGGAAGCGGGTTGTTGTTGGGACATAAAACAGGTTCTCTCTCCCTTATGGACAGGCTTCGGCTTGCGGAAGTACACCTGCTGCAGGGCGGAAGGGCATCTTGCGCAAAGGAAGGCCCTAGGCCCCGGTCGGAAGGCAGTGACGGAGCGGATCGTCCGAAAGAGGTTCGGCGGCGCATACGCGCCATCCACCGACCGAGATTGCGAAGCCTGCGGCCGGGCAAAAAATAACCGGGCGTTCATAGGAACGCCCGGTGCAGTCATATACAGGGAGGGTTAGAGACAAGAGGGTTTCTATACCCTTCGGGATGGTTGCGGCGTTGATGTGGATCAACGATCGATCATGAACCGTCACCGCGGCGGCGACGACTCGTCTCCCGTCCGCTTCCCTCAGCCGTGGTTGTGCGAATGCCCGCCATAGAGGATGGCCGGATCGGTCTCGACCTCCTGGATGGTTTCCAGCCGCCCGTCGCGCCAGGCACGATAGAAGCAGCTGCGACGCCCGGTGTGACAGGCGACGCCGTCCTGCTCCACGATCAGCAGGAGGGTATCGCCGTCGCAATCGACCCGGAAATCCTTCAGCCGCTGCACTTGGCCGGAAGTCTCCCCCTTGCGCCACAGCCCGCCGCGCGACCGCGACCAGTAGCAGACGCGGCCGGTCGTCAGCGTCTCGACCACCGCATCGCGGTTCATCCAGGCCATCATCAGGATCTCGCCGGTGCCGTCCGCCTGGGCGATGGCAGGGACCAGCCCGTCGGCGGTGAAACGGATGGCGGCCAGAACCTCGTCATAGGGCGCCGCATCGAGGGACGGTGTGTCCGTCATGGCAAATCACTCCTCACTGGTCAGCCCCTCACAGGGCGGCGGCCATCCGGCGGAAGCCGGCGTCCAGGTCGCGGATCAGGTCGTCGGGATGCTCCAGCCCGGCATGCAGGCGCAAAACCTGCCCCGGGTCGGTCCAACGGGTGGCGGAGCGCACGGCGGCGGGCCGCGTCGGCAGGATCAGGCTTTCGAAGCCGCCCCAGCTGTAGCCCATGCCGAACAGTTCCATCCCGTCCAGCATCGCCGCCAGCGCCTTGCGCGGCACCTGGTTGATGACGATGGAAAACAGGCCGCTCGACCCGGTGAAGTCGCGCTGCCACAGGGCATGGCCGGGGAAGTCGGGGCGGGCGGGATGCAGCACGCGCGTCACCTCCGGTCGCGCCGCCAGCCAGTCGGCGAGCGCCAGCGCGCTTTCCTGATGCTGGCGCATGCGCACCGACAGCGTCCGCAGGCCGCGCAGGCCGAGGTAGAGGTCGTCCGGCCCGCCGCAGATGCCGAAGCGGGTGGCCGCCTTCTTCACCGCGGTCCAGATCGCCTCGTCGCGGCAGGTGACGACGCCCAGCATCGCGTCGGCATGGCCCACCATGTATTTGGTGGCGGCATGGATCGACAGGTCCACGCCATGGTCGAACGGGCGGAAGAACAGCGGGGTGGCCCAGGTGTTGTCGATCATCACCGTGGCGCCGGCCTTCTTCGCCGCCGCGGCGATGGCCGGCACGTCCTGAACCTCGAAGGTCAGCGATCCCGGCGATTCGAGGAAGACGACGCTGGTGTTGGGCCGCAACAGCGCGTCGATGCCCGCACCGATGCAGGGATCGTAGAACTCCACCTCGACGCCGTAGGGAGCCAGCGTCTCCTTGGCGAAGCGGCGGGTCGGGCCATAGGTGCTGTCGGTGATCAGCACATGGTCGCCGGCCTTGGTGAAAGCCGACAGGGCGACCGCGATGGCGGCAAGCCCGGAACCGGTATTCACCGCCTTGAATCCGCCCTCCAGCGCCGCCGCCGCCTCTTCGAAGGCGAAGGTCGTGGGCGTGCCCATGCGGCCGTAATGCACACCTTCCAGCGTGTTGCGGTCGCTTTCCTCCAGCGCATCGAGGGTCGGGAACAGCACGGTCGAACAGTGATAGACCGGCGGATTGACGATGCCGTGGTTGTTCCGCGGATCGCGGCCGGCGTGAACGAGAATCGTGTCCTGCGTGACGTCCTTCATCGACTGTCCGTTTGGCTGGAGCGGTGTCCGCGCCCCCTTTGAGTCGCCCATCGGTGAGGTCGCCTCCCCGGGGCAATGGCGGCACGGCCGAACATTGTGTCATCGCGGAAGCTCTGCGGCCATCACCGATTGCGTCGGGGAGGCCGCCGGCCGTCGGGATCTTCTGGTAACACCACCAATGCACAGAGGATTCGACAAGTCGGATCAACTTGATGCACTCTTGAGCCACGCGCATGGCTGCGTCGCGATCCCCACAGGCTTGGCCCCAGAGCCGGCCATCCGGGAGCAAACGGCCGGCGTCGTCAGGCGCGTCGTCAGACCGCTCAAATGCGAAGAACGCAAGAACAGGGTGGAGTTCATAATATGAAGTCAGGGTTCCTGGCCGCCGCCGCAGCGGCCGTGGTCGTTTCCGCCAGTGTCGCCGCCGGCGCAGCCACGCTCGACACCGTCAAGCAGCGCGGCTTCGTTCAGTGCGGCGTGAATGCCGGCCTTCCGGGCTTCGGCAACCCCGACAGCGCCGGCAACTGGACCGGCCTCGACGTCGACTATTGCCGTGCCGTCGCCGTCGCCATCTTCAACGACCCGAACAAGGTCAAGTTCACCCCGCTGTCGGCCCAGCAGCGCTTCCCGGCCATCCAGTCGGGCGAAGTCGACCTGCTGTCGCGCAACACGACCGCCACGCTGACCCGCGACACCTCGGTCGGCCTGAACTTCGCCCCCGTCACCTATTATGACGGCCAGGGCTTCATGGTTCCGAAGAAGCTGGGCGTGAAAAGCGCCAAGGAGCTGAACGGCGCCACCGTCTGCGTGCAGTCCGGCACCACGACCGAACTGAATCTGGCGGACTATTTCCGCGCCAACAACATGACCTACAACCCCGTCGTCATCGAGTCGAACGACGAGGTGAACGCCGCCTACTTCGCTGGCCGCTGCGACGTGCTGACCACCGACGTGTCCGGTCTGGCCGGTACCCGCGCCGGTGTCGCGCCGGTTCCGGAAGACCATGTCATCCTGCCGGAAGTCATCTCGAAGGAGCCGTTGGCCCCGGCCGTGCGCCATGGCGACGACCAGTGGTCCGACATCGTGAAGTGGACGGTCTTCGCGACCATCCAGGCCGAGGAGTTCGGCATCAACTCCAAGAACATCGACGAGTTCGCGAACTCCAAGAACCCGGACATCCAGCGCTATCTCGGCACCTCGCCGGGCATGGGCAAGGCTCTGGGCCTGGACGAGAAGTGGGCCTACAACGTCGTGAAGAAGGTCGGCAACTACGGCGAGATCTTCGACCGCAACGTCGGCCCGGGCACCCCGCTGAAGCTGGAGCGCGGACTGAACGCGCTGTGGACCAAGGGCGGCCTGATGTACGCCCAGCCGTTCCGGTAAGGCACGGCACCGCCTGAAGCGCCGCCCGCAGGCCCGTTGCCGGGGGGCGGCCTTCCGGTTCTTTTAGGAGCGGTCGCGAAGGGTGCCGGTGAAGCGCCCGCGCAGGGGACCGCATTGGGAGACATGTCGCATCCTCTACGGTGTGGGAAATGCCCGGAAGAACGTCCGGGACCGCGTGGGCACCGTATGGGACGCGATGGTTGGGGGAGAGTAGTCCGTGGCGACCGAGACCCGGACCACCCAAGGCGCTCCGCCGCCGGGTGGCGTATCGTTTTCCCTCAGCGACCCGACGTTCCGCGCCGTCGTCTACCAGATCCTGGTGGTTGGCGCGGTCGTCCTGGTCGGCTGGTTCCTGATTTCCAACACGCTCGACAACCTCGCGCGGCGCTCGATCGCGACCGGTTACGATTTCCTGGAGCGTGAAGCGGCCTTCGGCATCGGCGAATCGCTGATCGACTATTCGCCGAAGGACAGTTATGGCCGTGCCTTCCTGGTCGGCGTGCTGAACACGCTGAAGGTGTCGATCATCGGCGTCATCCTGGCGACGATCATCGGCACGATCATCGGCGTCGCCCGCCTGTCCAGCAACTGGCTGATCGCCAAGCTCGCCTCGACCTTCGTCGAGGTCGTGCGCAACATTCCGCCGCTGCTGCAGCTGTTCTTCTGGTACGCCCTGGTGTCGGAAAGCCTGCCGCCGGTGCGTCAGGCCTTGAATCCGATTCCGGGCGTCTTCCTGTCGCAGCGCGGTCTGCGCGTGCCGGTTCCGGCGCCCGATCCCGTCTGGGCCAACATGGGCATCGCCCTGCTGGTCGCGATCGTTGCCGCCTGGGGCCTGTCGCGCTGGGCCAAGGCGCGGCAGGCGCGGACCGGGCAGATCTTTCCGGCCGGTTGGACCGGGCTCGGGCTGATCGTCGGACTGCCTCTGCTGACCTGGATCGCCGGCGGCGCGCCGATTGCGATGGACGTGCCGAAGCTGGCTGGCTTCAACTTCGCCGGTGGCGCGGCCATCTCGCCCGAGTTCTTCGCCATCCTGACCGGCCTGACCATCTACACCTCGGCCTTCATCGCCGAAGTGGTGCGCAGCGGCATCACGGCGGTCAACTGGGGCCAGACGGAGGCGGCGCGGGCTCTGGGCCTGCCCAGCGGTCCGACGCTGCGCCTCGTCATCCTGCCGCAGGCGCTGAGGGTGATCGTCCCGCCGCTGACCAGCCAGTATCTGAACCTGACCAAGAACCGCTCGCTGGCGCTGGCGATCGGCTATCCGGATCTGGTGTCGATCGCCAACACGACGCTGAACCAGACCGGTCAGGCGATCGAAGGCGTGACGATGATCATGGGCACCTATCTGGTCATCAGCCTCAGCATCTCGATCTTCATGAACTGGTACAACAAGCGCATCGCGCTGGTGGAGCGGTAACGGCCATGACCGACAACGTGCAAAGCGTCGGCCTGCCGGACGAGCGTCCGCCGGCCAACACCGTCGGCCCCCTCGCGTGGCTGCGGAACAACCTGTTCAATACCTGGTACAACGCCATCCTGACGCTGTTGGTGCTGGCCCTGCTGGCGTCGGCGGTCCCGCCCTTCGTCAACTGGCTGCTGATCCGCGCCCACGGGTTCGATGCGAGCTCCACCGTCTGCCGGCAGGATGCCGGCGGCGCCTGCTGGGGCTTCATCAGCGAGAAGCTGCGCTTCATCATGTTCGGGATGTTCCCGTGGGATGAGCAGTGGCGCCCGCTGGTGACGATCTGCATCATCATTACGCTGCTGGTCGTCAGCTGCGACCGCCGATTCTGGAAACCGTGGCTGGGGCTGGTCTGGGCCGCCGGGCTGGCGCTGGTCGCCGTGCTGATGTGGGGCGGCATCTTCGGCCTGACCTATGTCGAGAACACGCTGTGGGGCGGCCTGCCGCTGACCCTCATCCTGTCGGTGATCGGTCTGGCGGTGGCCTTCCCGGCGGCGATCCTGCTTGCGCTGGGCCGCCGGTCGAACATGCCCGCGGTGAAGGTGCTCTGCGTCACCTACATCGAATTGATCCGCGGCGTGCCGCTGATCAGCCTGCTGTTCATGGCGTCGGTGATGCTGCCGCTGTTCCTGCCCAACGGCGTGTCGATCGACAAGCTTCTGCGCGCGCAGATCGCCTTCATCATGTTCGCCGCCGCCTATATGGCCGAAGCCATCCGCGGCGGCCTGCAGGCGATCCCCAAGGGCCAGTACGAGGCCGCGGACGGGCTGGGGCTGTCCTATTGGCAGAAGATGCGCAAGATCATCCTGCCGCAGGCGCTGGCCATCGCCATTCCGCCGCTGGTGAACACCTTCATCAGTTTCTTCAAGGACACCTCGCTGGTCATCATCATCGGCCTGTACGACCTGCTCGGCACCGCGAAGGCCGCGCTGTCCGATCCGTCCTGGCGCGGTTTCTACCGCGAGGCCTATCTGTTCATCGGCGTGATCTATTGGGTCTTCTGCTACAGCATGTCGAAGTACAGCCAGAAGCTGGAACGCGATCTCAATCGCGGCCACCGTCGCTAGATCCACGCCGTCAAGGAGACCACGACAAATGTCCCAGGCCATGTCCCAGGGCACCGCCAAGGCCAAGCACATCCTCAGCGGCGAGGAAATCATCCGCTGCACGGGTGTCAACAAATGGTACGGCGAGTTCCACGTCCTGAAGAACATCGACCTCAGCGTCCAGAAAGGTGAGCGCATCGTCGTCTGCGGCCCGTCGGGCTCGGGCAAATCGACGATGATCCGCTGCCTGAACCGGCTTGAGGAGCATCAGAAGGGCACCATCGTCATCGATGGGATCGAGCTGACCAACAATCTGAAGAACATCGAACTGGTCCGGCGCGAAGTCGGCATGGTGTTCCAGCACTTCAACCTGTTCCCGCACCTGACCGTGCTTGAGAACTGCACGCTCGCCCCGATCTGGGTCCGCAAGAAGCCGAAGGCGGAAGCGGAGGAGATCGCGATGAGCTACCTTAAGAGGGTGCGCATCGCCGAGCAGGCCCACAAGTATCCCGGCCAGTTGTCGGGTGGCCAGCAGCAGCGCGTCGCCATCGCTCGCTCGCTGTGCATGAGCCCGAAAGTGATGCTGTTCGACGAGCCGACCTCGGCGCTCGACCCTGAAATGGTCAAGGAAGTGCTCGACGTCATGATCGGCCTGGCCGAGGACGGCATGACCATGCTGTGCGTGACGCACGAAATGGGCTTCGCCAAGTCGGTGGCCGACCGCGTCATCTTCATGGACCGCGGCGAGATCGTGGAGCAGGACACGCCGGACAATTTCTTCTCGAATCCGAGGTCGGAGCGCACGCGCCTCTTCCTCAGCCAGATTCTGAACCACTGATCCCGGCTGTGGGCCGGCGGTTCCGTCCGGTCCATTGTTGGGAAACAAAATACCTCGTCTCAGGGTGCGCGGCGCAATGTCCTGTAGCGCCGCGCACCGGTTTGCGGTTCAATCGGTCGCCTGACGTGCTGTTCGACCGAATCGCTCACGGAGACCGAGGTTATGGACCTGCTCAGCCCCCGTCCCAGCGTTGGCCAGATCAAGCCGTACCGTCCCGTTCGCCCGCCCCGCGACGGCCGCCGGTGGATCGACCTGTCCCTGACCCACAATCCGCTTGGACCCAGCCCACTTGCTCTGGACGCCTATTGCGAGGCGGCGGCCCGCATCCATTGCTATCCCGATTGGGACCAGGATCCGCTGCGCCACGCCATTGCGCGCCGCCATTCCATCGACGCCGACCACATCGTCTGCACCGCCGGATCGGAGGAACTGATCCATCTGGTCGCCCAGGCCTTCGCCGGCCCCGGTGACGAGGTGCTGTGCCACGAGCGCGGCTATCGCGGCTTCATCAAGGCGATCCGTGCCACCGGCGCAACCGCGGTCGTCGCGGCGGAGCGCGACATGGTGGTGGATGTGGAGGCGATGATCGACCGTGCGACGGAGCGCACGCGGATCTGCTTCCTTGCCAACCCGAACAACCCGACCGGCACCTACATCCCGGCCGACGCGGTGCAGCGGCTGCGCGCCGGCCTGCCGTCCCACACGCTTCTGGTGCTGGATTCGGCCTATGCCGACTATTGCCGGATGCCGGATTACAGCGATGGGACGGAGATCGTCGAAAACTCCGACAATGTCCTGTTGATCCGCACCTTTTCCAAGATGCACGGGCTGGCCGGCCTGCGGGTGGGCTGGGGCTATGGCCCTTCTACAGTGATCGAGGCGGTGAACGCCATCCGCGGCGCCTTCAACGTGTCGCTGCCCGCCCAGCTGACCGCCGCCGCCGCGCTGAGCGATGCGGAGCATGAGGAGGCGACCTTCGCCCACAATGCACAGTGGTTGCCCTGGCTGTCGCGTGAACTGGAGAGGGTGGGGCTGCGCGTCTATCCCAGCGTCTGCAACTTCGTGCTGGCCCGTGTGCCGACCGACCCGTCGCTGGGCACCCAGGCGGTGATCGATCATCTCACCCGGCGCGGCATCCTGGTGAAGCCGGTCGCCGACTATGGCCTGCCCGACTGCCTGCGCATCACCGTCGGCCGCGAGGAGGAGAACAAGGCGCTGGTCGTGGCGCTGGCCGAAATTCTCGGCTGAGGATCGCAAGACGATGTGGCGATCGCGGGGCGGGGATCTTCGCTGCATTTGACGCAGATCAACGAAAGGCATATCCGCTTCAGGATAAGGTCCTTCTTGTCTCTAACCCTCCCTATATCACTGAACCGGAGCATCCGCATGGATGTCTCCGGTTTTTCTTTGCGGGAAGGGCTGCCGGCAAAAATCGCCGTTCCGTTGACATGTATCAACGCGGCAGGCAGGGCGGTGACGTAGACCTATGACTGTCTCTAACCCTCCCTGTTTCACAGGAGGCTCCGGTTCCGGTGCCTCCTGTTTTTTTGTCCGCATTCAGGCTTTTCTCAGGAAGGCGGACGGGACCGGTTCCAGCGCAGCACCAGCCCAAGCACCGACAGCGGCACCACGATCACCGCACCGATCAGGATGTAGGGCAGGGCCCAGCTGCCGGCGTCGATCGCCAGCGCCGCGATATCCTGGACCGTCTGCCAACTGTTGGTCAGGATGCTGGCCGGATTGATGTTCAGAAACGACAGCACGAAGCCGACGACGAAGCACAGCACCAGCGTCCGAATGATCCAGCCCACCAAGGCCCCATCTCCCGCTCGTCACGGCGGAGCTTCCGCCTCGCCCGAAGAAACGCGCCGGCCCGCAAATCGGTTCCGGCCTCCCGCGGTAGATGGGGCGGGATGGATGGGGTGGTCAAGGGGGGCGGGGTGTCGGCTGACGATGTCCCAGCTTCACCCCGCGAGCGGAACATGCTCCCCTGCGCTACGTGGCAGAACGCCGTCCAGCCGCGGGTCGCGGACTTCGCGGGCGACATGGCGGGTGGGGACGAAGCCCATGCTCTGGTAAAGCGGCAGCGCCTTCGGGTGGTCGAAGGTGCAGGTGTTGACGAGCAGCTTCGACGCTCCACCCTCCCACGCCTTGCGGATGGCGGTGTCGAGCAGCCAGGGACCGAGCTTGTGGCCGATGAAGTCCGGGATCAGGCCGAAATAGGCCAGATCGGTCTCGCTCGTCCGCCGGTCCAGTTCGGCGAAGCCGGCGGGCGTGCCATCGACATAAAGCACCCAGACCTCCACCAGCGGGTCGAGGATCGAGCGCTCCAGCTCCTTGCGCGGCATGCGACGGCGTTCGTGCCACAGCCAGGGCTCTCCCACCGTGTCGTAGAGATAGCGGTAGAAGGACCAGGTCGGCGGATTCGCCCGCACCAGCGACAGGTTGCCTTTAGGCTGGCGCACCGGCTCGTGGGCCGGCGGCGCGGTCATCTGCAGATAGGTGACGATCACCGGCAGATGGCCCGGCCGGCTGGCGGCGGGAACGGCGGGTCGGGTCAGGGAGAAGGGTTGGTCAGCCATTTCTGCATCATCGTGACGGGCGATCTGGCATAGCCGAGACGTTCGTAGAAGGCCAGCACCCGTTGGTTGGTCTCGCGCACGAGGAGTTGGACCTTGGGCATGCCGGCCGCAACCAGCCAACCTTCGGCTTCCGCCACCATGCGGCGGCCCAGGCCGCCGCCTTGCCGGGCAGGGTCCACCGCGACGTAATAGATCCAGCCGCGATGTCCATCCTGCCCGACCATGGCGGTGGCGACGACCCTGCCGCCTTCGACTGCGGCAAGCACGGTCGAACTGGACTTCGACAGTGCCAGCGCGAAGTCCGCCGCCGGATCGTTCCATGGCATTACCAGCCCGCAGGCGGTCCACAGTGCCACGACGGCGTCGCAGTCATCCGCGCTGCAGGACCGAACGGTGACGGGGTCGGTCACGGCTGTCGCGCTTCAGCTTCCCGGGGGCCGGTTTCCAGCGGCAAATCCTCCCGCAGGCCCCATTCCGCCCATGAGCCGTCGTAGATCGCCACGTCCGGCTTGCCGGCGGTAGCGAGGCCCAGCGCGATGACACAGGCGGTGATGCCGCTGCCGCAGGAGGCCACCACCGGCCGGTCGAGGTCCAGCCCGGCGGCACGCGCCTTCGCGGCGATGGCGTCCGGCGGCAGCAGGGTCTTGGCGTCCGCGTCGATCAGGTCGGTGTGGGGCAGGTTGAAGCTGCCGGGAATCCGGCCGCTGCGCCGGCCCGGCCAAGGC
>JBKHVJ010000483.1:0-27762 GCA_046570145.1 Alphaproteobacteria bacterium | reverse complement strand
TTGATCTGGCCGCAGTTGGTGGCGACGGCGAGGTCGGCGATGGTGCTGTCCTCGGTCTCGCCCGAGCGGTGCGACAGCACGGCGGTGTAGCCGGCCTTGTGCGCCATATCGACCGCTTCCAGCGTCTCCGACAGTGTGCCGATCTGGTTGACCTTCACCAGGATCGAGTTCGCCACGCCCTGGCGGATGCCCTGGGCCAGACGCTTGGGGTTGGTGACGAACAGGTCGTCGCCGACCAGCTGCACCTTGGAGCCGATGGCGTCGGTCAGCGCCTTCCAGCCGTCCCAATCGTCCTCGGCCATGCCGTCCTCGATCGAGATGATCGGGAAGCGGCCGACCAGATCGGACCAGTAGGCGACCATCTGCTCCGGCGACAGCGACTTGCCCTCACCGGCCAGCTCGTACTTGCCGTTCTTGAAGAACTCGGTCGAGGCGGCGTCGAGCGCCAGCATGACGTCGTCGCCCGGCTTGTAGCCGGCGGCCTCGATGGCCTTCATGACGAAGCCGAGCGCCTCGTCGGTGGAGCCGATGTTGGGGGCGAAGCCACCCTCGTCGCCGACATTGGTGTTGTGGCCGGCGTCCTTCAGCTTCTTCTTGAGGGACTGGAAGATCTCGGAACCCATGCGGATGGCGTCGGCACCGGTCTCGGCGCCCACCGGCATGATCATGAATTCCTGGATGTCGATCGGGTTGTCGGCATGGGCGCCGCCGTTGATGATGTTCATCATCGGCACCGGCAGCAGCGAGGCGAAGGCGCCGCCGACATAGCGGTAGAGCGGCAGGCCGGCATCCTCGGCGGCGGCGCGGGCGACCGCCAGCGACACGCCAAGGATGGCGTTGGCGCCCAAGCGGCCCTTGTTCTCGGTGCCGTCGATCTCGATCATGGTCATGTCGAGCACGCGCTGGTCGGCGGCATCCATGCCGACCAGGGCCTTGGCGAGTTCGCCGTTGACCGACTGGACCGCCTTCAGCACGCCCTTGCCACCGAAGCGGCCCTTGTCGCCGTCGCGCAGTTCGACGGCTTCATGGGCGCCGGTGGAGGCGCCCGACGGCACCGCGGCGCGGCCGAAGGCGCCGGTTTCGAGGGTGACATCGACCTCGACGGTGGGGTTGCCGCGGCTGTCCAGGATCTCGCGGGCGCGGATTTCGGTGATGGCGCTCATGGGAAGGGATGTCCCGTATCTTGAAGGGTTGTTCGGTAAGGCAGATGGCCGCTTTGAGACGGCAGCTTTGACATCGCCGCTTCGATTTGGACCGTCATTCCCGCGGACAGCGGGACTCCAGGGCATGCGGAGGGAAGCCGGCGAGGCGGCCTGGATCCCCGCCTTCGCGGGGATGACGGATTGGAGAAAGGGGTGGGTTGGACGAGGAGATACGCCGCCGCTCAGCGCAGCTTGGGGCGGCGGTAGATGAACCAGTAGACGGCGCCCACCATGACCGCTCCGCCGATCCAGTTGCCGATGGTGACGGCGGCGAGATTGACGAAGTAGTGGCCGACGGGGATCGAGGGGGCGGAGCGGCCGAGGTCGGCCCAGAAGCTGTCCGGCGCGCCCCATTCGATCAGCAGGCCGAGCGGGACGAAATACATGTTGGCGACGCAGTGCTCGAAACCGGCGGCGACGAAGGCGGCGACCGGAAAGGTGATCGCCAGGATCTTGTCGCCGACGCTGCGCGCGCCCAGCGCCAGCCAGACGGCGAGGCAGACCAGCACGTTGCAGAGGATGCCGAGGAAGAAGGCCTGGCTTGTCGGCAGCGAGCTCTTGGCCACCGCGAAATACAGCGCAGATGCGCCGACCGCGCCGTGCCCGAAGGTGTATTGCCCCGACAGGAAGACCAGCAGCGCCGTGCCGGCGGCGCCGACGAAGTTGCCGATCCAGACCGTGGTCCACACCCGCAGCATCTCGCGGGCATGCAGCCGGCCGCTGGCCCAGGCCATCACCATCAGCGCGTCGCCGGTGAACAGCTGGGCGCCACCGACGATCACCAGGATCAGGCCCATGGAGAAGACCAGCCCGCCCAGCAGCCGGGTCAGACCGTAGGGCAGCATGCCTTCCGCCCCCGACATGGTGACGGTGGCGAACAGGCCGCCCAGCGCGATGAAGGCGCCGGCCAGCACGGCCAGGGCGAACAGGGTGGGGGTGTCGTAATGTGCCTTCTTGACTCCGAGATTCTCGGCGGCGAGCGCGATGGCGTCGGGCATCAGTGCGTCGAGAGTCTGCGGAGTCGGCTGGCTCCAGCCCCCCACATCCTTGCTGTCCATGTTCATCGGTCGATGTCCTTGCTGCCGCGCATCGGTGCAGGCCCGTCGGCGGGAAGCTGTTCCGGACCGTGCCGGTTTTCGCTCCCGCCTTGTAGCTTTACTACATACTCCTGTCGGGGCAGCCCGTGCAAGCGCACCCCCTGGGTAATTCCGTCGCAGGGGGAACGCAGGCGGCAGGTTGGAAAACAACGGTTTTCCATGAAAAGCGGTCGATGCGTGCGTCGGTTGCGGTTCTGTAGTGTTGCTACATCATGCCTGGGGCACGACCAAGGCGCGCGGTTCAGCGCCGCGGATCGCAGATGGCGAAGCGGCCTCGTCCGGCATGCTTGGCACGGTAAAGCGCCTCGTCGGCCGCCTTCATGAGGGACCGGGCGTCGACGGCATCCCGCGGGAACAGCGCGATGCCGATGCTGGCGCCGACAGACACGCGCTCGCTGCCCAGCGCGATCTCCGCCGACAGGGCGTGGATCAGCTTGCCGGCGATCCGCTCCGCATCGGCGGGCGAACCGGTTCCCTCCAGCAATACGGTGAACTCGTCACCGCCGATGCGTGCGACGAGGTCGGAGCCGCGCAGGCATCCCGAAAGCCGTTCCGCCGTCACCCGCAGCACCTGGTCGCCTGCGTCGTGGCCGAACCGGTCGTTCACCGGCTTGAAGCCGTCCAGATCGATGAACAGCAGGGCCAGCGGCCGGTCGATGCGGCGCGACCGTTCGAGTTCGGATTCGGTGCGGGCGAAGAACAGCCGGCGGTTCGGCAGACCCGTCAGCGGATCGTGGTTGGCGAGATGGTCCTTTTCCGCCTCGCTGCGCCGAAGCATTTCCTCCATGGCCCGCCGGTCGGTGACATCGCGGGAGATGCCGACGACGCCCAGCACGGTCCCCTCGCGGTCCCGGCAGACGGTCTTGACGGTTTCCATCAGCCGCTGCCGGCCGTCGGGATAGACGAACCATTCCTCGTTGCGCGCCATCCCCTGTTCCATGGCGCGCAGGTCCCCCCGCCGGCGGCGCTCCGCCGTTTCGGCATCGACCAGATCGCCATCGCGCAGCTTGTCCCCGGGGTGCGGCCTCCAGCCGACATAATCCAGGGCAGCGAGATTGTAGTTGAGGTAGACGCCGTCCCGGTCCTTGAAGAAGACGATGTCCGGCATCGAATCGATCAGGCTCTGCAGCACCGCGCGGTCGTGGTGCTGAGCCTCCAGCGTGTTGCGGTGGTCGGTCACATCCTCCATCAGCCAGACCTCGCCGCCCGGTGTCAGATAGGCGAAGAAGCGGAGCCATCGCCGGCTGCCGTTCTTGCAGGTGATCTCCAGCTCCGTCAGGACCGAGGCTTGCGCCAGCCGTGCCGCGTCGTAACGGTCGCGGATCTCGCGGTCATGGCCGGGGTAAGCCGCGGAGAACCACGCGCCCATGCTGGGCAGGTCGTCCTGCCGGTAGCCGGTCAGCCGCTCCGCCGCATGGTTGATGAAGATCCGTTCGTTCTCGACATAGGCCGCCGCCATCGGCAGTTGTTCCACCATCCGCGACAGATGCAGCGCAGAGGGTGGCGCTCCTTCGGCCGGACGCGGCCTGCCATGCACGAGCATCGCCGTCCGCCCGTCCACCAGACGGATGCCGGTGCAGTCGCAGGACAGGACGACCGTGCCGGACCCGGCCGAAATGCTCCAGCGCTCGCTTATGCTGGCGCCGTTCGATAGCCGCAGGGCGTATTCGGGAAGCAGTTGCCGTACCGCCTCCGGCAGGATGCAATCTGCGTTCGCGAGGAGTTCATTCGGCGATTGCACACGCCAGAGGGTGCAAGCCGCGCCGTTCGCCCAGAGGGCGTGGCCGGTCCGCAGATCGGCGACCCATACCGGATCGGCGATCAGGGTAAGTGCTGCAAAATCATTCGTTGACCAATGTTGGTCAGACGTATGGTTGATGCAAGCGGCCTCGCCCATGTCGGAGCATGTCCAAGATTATAATCATGAACATTCTATCAGGCTGAAACGTTAATTTCATACGAACGCAACAGGTTGGACTCTCCGAATTGCGCGGAAAGGTCGGACGCTTCATTTGAGGGCTTTGTAATTTTCATGCTGCGTTTGAGACAACGAATGATTGCCTCCCATGCGGCCTGAATGATCGCCCGACCGGGTGGCGGTCAGCCAAGCAGCCGTTCTAACAGATCGTCGCCGCCCATCTGGCCTCCTTTCAGCATCAGTTCCACCCCGTCCGCCGCGGGATCGTCGGCATGGGTGCGGCTTACGGTGACGCCGGGAGCCAGGGTGCAGCGGTAGGACAGCCCCCAGCAGCCGAGTGCCCGCACCGCGAGGCTCGATGTGTCGCCGCCGGCGATGCCGACCCGGCGCAGGGGAACGGCGCGCAACACCGCCGCGACGAACGCCGCCGTGGCCGCAGCCACCCGGCCGGCGCGGCTGGTGTCGGCGGATCCAGGCTCCGCTGGGGCTGTCCAGACCAGCGTGTGGCGTCCGGCGCGCAAGGAGCCGGCGACCTCCCCCAGCAGGGTTTCGCCATAGGCGGGGTCGTCGCACAGGGCGGCGGCATCGGCCTGGATGCGGTTGTAGGAATTTGCCGCATCGATCTGCCGGCGGGTTACCGGCGACAGGCTGCCGGCCATCAGGAAAACCGGGGCTGCCGCGGTGGCGAGCGGCGTCTCTTCGATGACCGCAGGAGGGGATTGGGCGTCCCAGTGGGCGGCAAGCGCCTGCGCGACGCTGCTCGGCCCCACCGCCAGCAGCGGCCGGTGGCGGGCATGGCTCCAGATCAGCCGGCCGACGGCGGCGAGATCGGTGCTGCGGGATACGTCCAGAAGGACGGCGGACGGATGCTCCGCCAGCAGCCGCTCCAGCCGGATGTCGAGCGCCGCGTCGCCCAGGCAGTAATCGGGGTAATGCAGCGCCGCCATCCCGTCCAGCCCTTGCGCGGCGAGGTGGCGGCGGAGATCGGCCTCCGCCATCGGGGTGACGGGGTGGATGCTCATGGTCGGGTGGCGGTCGATGCGGTGGACCGTCCCGCCGGTGCCCGCCGCTGCGAAGAGGGTGCCGAACAGGCAATAGCGCCCGATGTTCGGCTGCCCGCCCACCACCGGGCGGAAGCGGTTGGGAAAGTGGGGAGCCAGGGTGTGCACCGCCTCCCCGATGCTGCCGACATCGGGGGCGCTGTCGAAGGTGGAGCAGCATTTGTAGTGCATCACCGCCACCCCCAGCGCCGCGAAGAAGCGGCCGACCGGCTCCAGTTCCGCCCGCAGGGCGTCGGGGGCCATGCTGCGGGCCGCCCCGGCGATGCCGATGGCGTCGAGCGGGCCACCGGCGGCCATCCGGGCGGCACCCAGCCGGCCGACGTCGGGCACGTCGAGGAACAGCAAGGCCCGCCGCCCGGCCCTCGCCAGCGCGGCCAGCGTGTCGGTCGCCCCGGTGAAGTCGTCGCCGTACCAACCGAGCATCGGAATTGCCGGCATTGCGTTCAGCCCTTCTTCCCGAAGAAGTCCAGCGACCGGCGCAGTTCCGGCTGCACCGAAGCCGCGTCGTCGAGGGTGCGCCCGGCGCGGACGGCGTCCCAGGCCTGCCGGATGCTCAGCACCCCGGCCGCCGGCCCGTCGGGATGGGCCATGATGCCGCCGCCGGACATGAACATCAGGTCTGCCGTGCCAACCGCTTCCCAGGTGACCGGCACCGTGCCGGCCCATTGGCCGGAGGAGAAGGCGGGCATGACGGCGTCCGCGGCGTCGGACGCATCGGCGGCCAGCGGCGCCAGACAGGCGCGGGCGCCGTCGATCACCTCGGCGTCGGGCTGGGCGAACTTGCCGTTCAGGCCGTGGACATGCATGTGGTCCACCCCGGCCAGCCGCCACAGCGCCTGATAGGCGTCGAAGCCGATGCCCAGCAGCGGATGGCGGGAGAGGGCGCCGAAGCCGTTGCGGTGGCCGTGCAGCACCAACCCGCTGTGCCGGCGCAGGGTCTGCACCGCCGAATGGCCACACCAGTTCAGACTGACCATGATGCAGGATCCGCCCTCGCGCTCCACCAGATCGGCGTGGCGGCGCATGGCGTCGGTTTCGTCGGTGATGTTGAAGGCGACCATCACATGCTTGCCGGTGCGGTCCTGGTGGCGGCGCACCCGGTCCATCACCGCGGGGATGCGTTTGACCAGCGGCGCATGGGCCGGGTCGGCGCAGATCTCGTCGTCCTTGATGAAGTCCAGCCCGGCGGCGCACAGCGTGCCGACCAGTTCGCCGGTCTCCTCGGCAGAGAGCCCGACATTCGGCTTGATGATGGAGCCGACCAGCGGCCCGTCCGCCACCCCGGTCAGCCGGCGCGTGCCGGCGACGCCGTGGCGGGGCAGGTCGAACTGGGCGCGGTAGGCCCGGGGAATGCGCAGGGACTCCAGGCGGAGGCCGGTCACCTCGCCGAGGTCGTAGAGGTTGCCGGCGACCGTGGCGGCCAGCGTGGGCAGGTTGGCGCCGATGTTGGCTGTGGGGAAGGAGATGGTGATGCGGGCGCGCTGCCAGGGCCCTTGGGTGCGCTGACGCTCCAGCCATGTGTTGGGCAGGGCGGGGGTGTCGGCGGCGTCGAGCTTCTCCACCGATTCGACGATGGCGCGGGCGCGGGCGCGCAGGTCGTCGGTCTCGCCATGGACGCGGGTGAAGGTGCCGCAGGACTGCTCGCCCGCCATCACCTCCGCCACCTTGGCCGGGGCGAGTGGGGTTTCGATCAGGTATGTGGCTTCGATGCGGTCGGCGTGCATGGGTTTGGCCTTGTTCGGTCGCATGGGGAGCGGTGGCTTGTTACCCCCACCCAACCTCCCCCGCTGGGCGGGGGAGGGACTGCCGCCGCTCTCCCGCTTCAGCACTGGTCCCCTCCCCCGCCCAGCTCTCGCACAAAGGCGTGCTTTGTGCTGACGCGGCAGGCGGACCATGGGTCCGCTGAGAGCGGGGAAGGGTTAGGGTTGGGGATTAACCTGGAGGGCAACACGGCCCCTTACAGCTTGCTCAAATCCGGGAACGGCCGCACCGGGTCGGAGCCGTCCCAGCCCATCGAGGCCTCGCGGATCAGATCGAACATTTTGCCCTTCGGGCCGGTGACCTCGGACAGCTCGATCACGGTGCCGGGGTGGTATTCGGTGTCGAAATAGATGAAGCGGCCCTTCTCGCCCACCTCGCCGCTCATCACCGGCTTGAAGCCCTGCGCCAGCAGCCGCTCCAGGTCGGCGTCGTAATCCTCGGTCCAGTAGGCGACATGCTGCAGCCCGGTATTCCCGGCCTGGAGGAAGTCGCGGTACATCGACGGCGCGTCGTTGCGGGTCTGGATCAGCTCCATCTGCAGCGGGCCGGAGTTGGCCAGCGCCACCGAATTGTGAACCTCGTAGGATTCGCCGCGGTAGCTGTAGTTCCGGATCGGAACCCGCTCGTTGTAGAACCAGGGGCCGATGCCGAGCGTGCGGCTCCAATAGTCCATGGCGGCCTCGATGTCGCGCACGACGTAGCCAGCCTGACGGATCTGGCCGAAGAATCGGCTCATTGAATGAACTCCGGATAAGAGGGGATCGAATAGGACCGGTGGCGTCAGCGCGCGCTGAAACCAAGCCCGCTTTCAGCGGGCGAGGAAGCCGGTCGAAATCCAGGGGATGGCGGCGACGATCACCAGACCGACCAGCAGCGCGCCGACATAGCCCCAGATGTACTTCAGGCCGTCGTCGGGATTGACCTTGCTGATGGCGCAGGCGCCGTAGTAGCCGACGCCGAAGGGCGGAGCGAACAGGCCGATGCCCATGGCGAAGATGACGACCATCGCGTAATGCACCTCGTGCACGCCGGCGGCGCGGGCGATGGGGAACAGCAGCGGGCCGAACAGGACAATGGCGG
This sequence comes from Alphaproteobacteria bacterium, assembly GCA_046570145.1. Lineage (GTDB taxonomy): Bacteria > Pseudomonadota > Alphaproteobacteria > Azospirillales > Azospirillaceae > Azospirillum. The sequence goes on along the minus strand of JBKHVJ010000483.1, from coordinate 19,643 downwards.
GGATGCCCTCCAGGACGCTGCCCAGGATGATGAAGGCGACGATGGAGATGGCGAGGAAACCGTAGGCGCCGCCGGGGATGCCGGCCATGAAGCGGGCGAGGTCGGACGAGAAGCCTGACTGGGTCAGGCCCCAGGCCATCGAGGTGGCGCAACCGACGATGAAGATGATGGCGCCGGTCAGCGACGCCGTTTCGATCAGCATCGGCTTCAGCCGGCCCCAATCGAACTGGCGGTAGATCAGCAGCCCGACGATGGTGGAATAGGCGATGCCGATGGTCGACACCTCGGTCGCCGTCGCGATGCCCTCGACCACCGCGGCGCGGATGACGAAGGGCAGCAGGATGGCGGGCAGCGCCACCATGGCGAGCCGGGCGATCTCGCGGCCGGGGGTGCGCTCGACATGGCTCAGATCCTCGTGCCGGTAGCGCCGCCAGACGACGAAGCACAGGCAGGCACCGAGCACCACGCCCGGCAGCATGCCGCCGGTGAAGAGGGCCGCGATGGACACACCGGTGACGGACCCGATGGTGATGAGGACGATGCTGGGCGGGATCGTCTCGGTCTGCGCACCCGTCGCCGACAAGAGCGCCACCAGATCGCCCGGAGGAGCACCCCGCTTCTTCATTTCCGGGAACAGCACCGGCGCGATGGCAGCCATGTCGGCGATCTTCGAGCCGGAAATGCCGGAGACCAGATACATCGCGCCGATCAGCACATAGGACAGGCCGCCGCGGACATGGCCCAGAAGGCTGGCCAGGAACTGGATCATGGCGCGGGCCATGCCGGTCATCTCGATCAGGAGGCCGAGGAAGACGAACAGCGGCACCGCCAGCAGGATCAGGTGGCTCATCCCCTCGTCCAGCCGGCCGACCATCACCAGCAGGGGCGTGGAGGTGGTCAGCGCCAGATAGGCGAAGGTGGCGAGCGCGAAGGAGAAGGCGATGGGCACGCCGGCGAAGACGTTGGCGGCGACCAGCCCGACGAAGAAGATGATGAGGTTCAACTGTCCCAGCGGCTTCAGCACCGGACCGGCGACCCAGAAGCCGGCGACGATGGCGCCGGTCACCAGCGCCGCCGCCAGCACGGTCAGCGGCCGGGCGACCCGCAGCAGTCGGAACAGCGCCGCCACCAGCATCAACCCAAGCCCGACCGGCAGGGCCGACGCGCGCCAGGCGTTGGACACCTCCATCGCCGGGGTGGTGATGAACTGCTCCTCGATGGCGTAATCCACCGCGTGGTAGAGCACCAGCACCAGAAAGGCGATGGGGGCGGTGATGGCGATGCATTCCAGCAGGCTGCGCGTCTGCGGACCGACGCGGCTGACCAGACCGGTCATCCGCATATGCTCGCCCCGGCGCAACGCCACCACCGCCCCCAGCATCGACAGCCAAAGGAACAGGATCGAGGCCAACTCGTCCGACCAGACCAGCGGGGTGTGGAACAGGTAGCGGGCGAGGACGCCGGCCAGCAGGACGACGATCTCGACCAGAACCAGAAGTCCCGCCGCCATCTCCACCCCGACCGACAGGCCATGGTCGATCTTGCGGACGAGCGAAGAGGCACCGCCGGCGCCCAGGCTGCCGGACGCCTCCGCAAAGCCGTGGACCGGTTCGGACATGTGGGACATGGCGGGGGGTTCCTTCATGGGTGGGAGTAGCTGGGAGGGCGGGGGAGGCGGATCAGGCGAGCTTGCCGACCGCTTCCTCCAGCAGACCCCAGGCCTCGTCCCCGAAACGGCCCTTCCATTCGCCGTAGAAGCCGGATTCGCGCAGCTTGGCGCGGAAGCTGTCGGGCGACGGCTGGTTGAAGGCCAGCCCCTTCGATTCCAGATCGGTCTTCACCGACTGGTTCAGCGCCTTGATGTCGCCGCGCTGGGCCATGCCGGCGTCGTTGATGGCGTTGGAGACGATGGTCTGCATCTCCGGCGGCAGGCCCTTCCAGGCGCGGCCGTTGGCGATGAACCAGAAGCCGTCCCAGATGTGGTTCGACAGGGAGCAGTATTTCTGCACCTCGTACAGCTTGGCGACCTGGATGATCGGCAGCGGGTTCTCCTGCGCGTCGACGATCCGGGTCTGCAGCGACGAATAGACTTCGCTGAACTGCAGGCTGGTCGGGGCCGCACCCAGTCCCTTGAACATGGCGATGCTGAGCGGGCTGACCGGAACGCGGATCTTCAGGCCGCCCATATCGGCGGCCGAGGCGATGGCCTTGTCGCCGCTGGTCATCTGGCGGAAGCCGTTGTCCCACATCTTGTCGAAGGCGTGGAGGCCGACCTTGGAGATGGCGTTGCGGACATGGGCGCCCAGCTTGCCGTCCATCGCCTTCCACACCTGATCGTAGTCGGAGAAGGCGAAGCCGACCGCGTTGATGGCGGCGACCGGAACCAGCGTGGCGATGACCAGCGCCGACGGCGTGAAGAAGGTCAGCCCGCCGCTGCGCACCTGGCTCAGCATGTCGGTGTCGCCGCCGAGCTGGTTGTTGGGGAAAATCTTGACCTCGACCCGGCCGTTCGACTCCTTGGCGATGCGCTCCGCCGCCTCGTGGGCGCGGACGTTCAGCGGATGGGTCAGCGGCAGGTTGTTGCCGTACTTCAGCTCGAACTCCGCGGCGCGCGCGATGTGCGGCATGCCGATGACGGCACCGGCGGCGCCAATCGCAGGGGCGGTGGCGAAGGCCTTCAGCATGGTGCGGCGGGTCAGACTGGTCATGTTCGATCCTCCCATAAGGTTCCGGCCGACATTGCTGTTTCCGGCCTTGCGTTTCTGATGTGATCTGATGTCAATTGATGATTGTTGGGTGGACGGTAGGTCCAGGGTCGACAAGTGTCAAACGCGAATGATGATGGTTTTTGATGGTTTCGCTGAAGGATGATGCGGATACCAAGGGAATTCAGCGCGGACTGCCGCGGGTGGTCGACATCGCGCAGGCGGCGGGCGTGTCCACCGCCACGGTCGACCGCGTGCTGAACCACCGGCCGGGCGTGCGCGCCGCCACGGTGCAGCGGGTGCTGAAAGCCGCGGCGGAGCTGGACTATCTGCCGGAATCCGAACTGCATGCGGCGGCTGTGCAGAAGCCGATGCGGCTGTCCTTCCTGCTGCCGGCCGGAAACAACCGCTTCCTGACCGGACTGGGCGAGATGATCCGCCGGGCCGACGCCATGCTGGCTCCGCATGGGGTGAAGGCGCAGGTGGAATTCATCAAGAGCTTCAACCCGGAACTGCTGGCCCGCAGCCTGTTCCAGCATGGCCGCAGGGCCGACGGCGTCGCCTTCATGGCGCTGGAACACCCGGCGGTGCGCGAGGCGGTGGACGCGCTGGCGGAGCGCAACGTGCCGGCGGTGACGCTGATCTCCGACATCCTCAACTGCCGCCGGGCCGGCTATGTCGGGCTGGACAACCGGGCGGCGGGGCGGACGGCCGGCTACCTGATCGCGCGATTCCTGGGCAAGCGGCCGGCGAAGGTGGCGATGATCGCCGGCAGCCTCAGCTACCGCGCCCATGAGGACCGCGAGATGGGATTCCTCCATGTCCTGAAGGAGATCGCCCCCGACATCGAGGTGGTCGGCCTGCGCGAGGGCCATGACGACGAGGGCAAGAGCTACCGCCAGACCCGCATGCTGCTGGGGCTGCACCCCGACCTTGCCGGCGTCTACAACATCGGCGGCGGCGCGGAAGGCGTGGCCCGCGCGTTGAAGGAGACGCGGCGGGAGCGGGAGATGGTCTGCATCGGCCACGGCCTGACGAACGAGACGCGCGGCCTGCTGATCGACGGCACCCTGGACGCGGTCATCACCCAGGACCCGCGCAACACGCTGTCGGCCTGCGTGGCGATCTTCACCAACCTGCGGACGGGCCGCCCGGCGATGCAGGGGGTGGAGACGCCGCGCGGCGAGGTGATCTTCCGCGAGAACCTGCCGCAAGGCATGCTGCCGGACGAGTGACGGCGGGGACCGACGTCCGCCGGCTTATCCTGTACGGCGTTCAGGCGCCTTGAGAGTCCAGCAGCCGGGCGACCGCAGCCCGGTCGGGCAGGGAAGGGATGGCGCCGGGCGAGGTGGTGGTCAACGCGCCGGCGGCATTGGCGAAGCGGCAAATCGCGTGCAGGCGGTCAGGCGTGAAGGCTGCGACGGTGTGCTCCAGGATGCCGCTCAGCAGCGCGGCGACAAAGGCATCGCCGGCGCCGGTGGTGTCGACGGTGGCGACGGTCAGTCCCGGCACATGGCCCGATGCTTCGGCGGTCAGGAAACTGCAGCCGTTGCGGCCGTGCGTCACCACCAGCAGGCGCAAGCCCTCATGCCACAGGCTGCGGCCGGCGGTCTCCGGGTCGGTGTCGCCGGTCAGGAATTCCAGTTCCTCGTCGCTCAGCTTGACGATGGCGGCGGCGGCGATGCCCTGGCGGATCAGGCGTTCCGCGGTGGCCCGGTCGGGCCAGAGCGCGAGGCGCAGGTTGGCGTCGAAGGAGACCAGCCGGTCATGGCGGCGGGCCGTCTCCACCGCCAGAAGGCTCGCCTCGCGTGAGGCCGGGTCGATCAGGCCGATGGAGCCGGAATGCAGCAGGCGGGCCGCCGCAACGGCGCCGAGGTCGAGGTCCGCGGCGGAGAATCCGGCCATCGGCTCGCCATAGAACAGGAATTCCCGCTCCCCCTCCTCATCGAGGGAGACGAAGGCGACGGGCGTTTTCGCATCGGGGACCCGGCGCAGGCGGGACACGTCGACACCGGCATCGGTCAGCGCGCGCGACAGGAAGCGGCCGAAGCCGTCCGCAGCCGTGCGGCCCATGAAGGCGCTGCGCACCCCCAGCCGGGCAAGTCCGACCGCCACGTTGGCGGGCGCTCCGCCCGGCGCCGGGGCGAAGGCGCCGATCGTGCCGGGCTGTGCCGCGCCGGCGGGCATGAAGTCGATCAGCACCTCTCCCAGGCAGAGCGCGTCGGGATACCGCGAAGCGGCGGGCGGCAAGGCGGTCATGGCGGGCATGTCCTTCAGTTGGTTCCGCCGGCATAGCGGGCGAGCACGGCGCGGGTGCCGTCCGACCACAGGGCGCGCAGGGCGGCGGCGAAGGCGTCGCGGAAGGGTTGCGCCCGGCCGACCCCGCCATAGACCTCCTCCATATCGAGCCATGCGGCCGGCTCGGTGCGGGCCTGCCGGGCGACGGCGGTCAGGCGGTCCCAGTTTGGGTCGTTCGGCTCGATCGGCTGGCCGTCGTCGGTGGTCCCGAAGCAGTAGCGGCACCACAGCGCCGATTCCAGCGCCAGCCCCTCGATGCCGGCGCCGGCCTTCAGCCGGTCGGCGATGGACGGAACGATGAATTTCGGCTGGCGGTTGGAGCCGTCCAGGCAGAGCCGGCGGATGGTGTCCTTGATCTTCGGGTTGGCGAAGCGGCGCTCGATGATGCCGAAATAGGAGTGCAGATCGGTGCCCGGCACCGGCGGAACGGTGGGGATGATCTCCTCCCGCTCCACCTTTTGCAGGAAGGCGCGGACCAGCGGGGTTTCCATCGCCTCATGGGCGTAGGCGATGCCGAGCAGCCCGGCCGGATAGGCGATCACCGCATGCCCGCCGTTGAGGATGCGGATCTTCATCGTCTCGAAGGGCGTCACGTCGGGGACGAACTGCACCCCCACCGCCTCGAGCGCCGGGCGGCCGGCGGAGAAGCGGTCCTCCAGCACCCATTGGGTGAAGTCCTCGCAGAAGACCGGCCAGTTGTCGGCGATGCCGAACTCGCGGTCGAGCGTCTCGCGCTCCTGCACGCCGGTGGCGGGGGTGATGCGGTCGACCATGCCGTTGGGGAAGGCGACGGAGGCGTCGATCCAGGCGGCGAGGTCGGCGTCGATGCCCTTGGCGATGCCCAGCACGGCGTTGCGGGTGACGACGCCGTTGTGGGGGATGTTGTCGCAGGACATGACGGTGAAGGGCACCGTTCCGTCGGCGCGGCGGCGCGCGAGACCGGCGACGATCAGGCCGAAGACGGTGGTCGGCCGGGCGGGCACGGCGATGTCGGCGCGAATGGCCGGGTGGTTGGCATCGAACGTGCCGGCGGCGTCGATGTAATAGCCGCCCTCCGTCACCGTCAGCGAGACGATGCGGATGGCCGGGTCGGCCAGCTTGGCGATGATGGCGTCGGCGTCGCCGACCGGCAGCATGCCGACCATGGCGCCGGTGACGCGGGCGAGGCTCTGCGCGCCGGACTGTTCGACAACGGTGGTCAGCCAGTCCTGGGGTTCAAGGGCGTCGCGCATCCGCTGGTCCGACGGCATGACGCCGGCGCCGAGGATCGCCCAGTCATGGTCGCGGCCCTGGGCGAACAGGTTGTCGAGATAGACCGCCTGATGAGCGCGGTGGAAGTTGCCGATACCGAAATGCAGGATCCCGGCGGTCAGGGCGGAACGGTCATAGACCGGCACCGATGCCCGCGCGGCGATGGTCGGGAGGGCGGCGGCGGAAAGGGCGATGGTCATGGTCGGGGGTCCTGCGGGGGGAGACGGGACTCTTCCCAGGGAAGGGGAGAGGGCGGTTCTCAACTCATCCAGTTGCCGCCATCGACGTTGTAGGTCTGGGCGACGATGTAGTCGGCCTCGGCGCTGGCCAGGAAGATCGCCATACCGGTCAGATCCTCCGCGCGGCCCATGCGGCCGAAGGGGACCGCTTCTCCGACCTGGCGCTTCTTCTCGCCGGGCTGGAGGCCCTCATGGCGGGCGAACAGGGCATCGACGCCGTCCCAATGCTCGCCGTCGACCACGCCGGGGGCGATGGCGTTGACGTTGATGCCATGGCGGATCAGGTTCAGGCCGGCCGACTGGGTCAGGCTGATCACCGCCGCCTTGGTGGCGCAATAGACGCCGACCAGCGCTTCGCCGCGCCGTCCGGCCTGGGAAGCCATGTTGATGATCTTGCCGCCGCGGCCCTGCGCGATCATCCGCTTCGCCACCGCCTGCAACGTGAACAGCGTGCCGGCGACATTGATCGAGAAGAGGCGGTCGTAGCTTTCCCGCGTGATCTCGACGATGGGGGCGAGGTCGAACAGGGCGGCGTTGTTGATCAGGATGTCGATGCCGCCGGCCCGCTCCACCACAGCGGCGATGGCGGCGTCGATGGAGGACTGGTCGGTCACGTCGAGCGCCACCGCATAGGCGCCGGGGCCGATCTCCGCCGCCGCCTGCTCCGCCGCGGCGAGGTTGATGTCGGCGATGGCGACCGTCGCACCCTCGGCGACATAGGCTGCGGCGAAGGCGCGGCCGATGCCGCGGGCGGCGCCGGTGACGATGGCCGATTTGCCGGCGAGACGCTTCATGGAACTGGTCATCGGAATGGACCCTTTCATGCCACCTTCGCACCGGCGGAGACGGAGGACAGGGCGTTGCCCTGGGCGTCGAAGCGGTGGAGCTTTTCGCTCTGCGGCGTCAGCCAGACGCGGTCGCCGTGATGGACGGGGAATTCTCCGCCGGCCCGCGCCACCAGCGTGCCGATGCCCTCCACCTGCACATAGACGAAGGTGTCGGAGCCCAGATGTTCGGACACGGTGACGGTGCCGGACCAACGGCCGGACTCGGTGGACAGTGTCAGATGTTCCGGGCGGATGCCGATGCAGTCGGCGCCGTCGCCGCGCGCGGCCCCGCCCTCGACGAAGTTCATGCGCGGGGAGCCGATGAAGCCGGCGACGAAGCGGTTGCGCGGGCGGCTGTACAGCTCGATGGGGGAGCCCACCTGCTCGATCCGGCCGGCGTTCAGCACCACGATCTTGTCGGCCATGGTCATGGCCTCCACCTGGTCGTGGGTCACATAGATCATGGTGGTGCCGAGGCTGGCGTGCAGCTCGGAGATTTCCAGCCGCATGTTGACGCGCAGCGCGGCGTCGAGGTTCGACAGCGGTTCGTCGAACAGGAAGGCGGTCGGCTCGCGGACGATGGCGCGGCCGATGGCGACGCGCTGGCGCTGGCCGCCGGAGAGCTGGCCGGGGCGGCGGTCGAGGTAATTGGTGAGGTTCAGCACCTTGGCCGCGGCCTCCACCTTGCGGTCGATGGCGGCCTTGTCCAGCCGGGCCATCTTCAGCGGGAAGGCGATGTTGTTGCGCACGGTCATGTGCGGATAGAGCGCGTAGGACTGGAACACCATCGCCAGCCCGCGCTGGGCGGGCGGCAGGGCGGTGGCGTCCTTGCCGTCGATGCGGATGGTGCCGGACGACACGTCCTCCAGCCCGGCGATCAGCCGCAGCAGCGTGGATTTGCCGCAGCCGGACGGGCCGACGAACACTACGAACTCGCCATTGCCGATGGAGAGATCCAGCGGCGGGATGACGTCGATGTCGCCGAAGCTCTTGGTAACGCGGTCGAGTGTGATCTGTCCCATGGCGGGTTCCCCTACTTCACGGCGCCGAAGGTCAGGCCGCGCACCAGCTGCTTCTGGCTGAACCAGCCGAGAACCAGGATCGGCGCGACCGCCATGGTCGAGGCGGCCGACAGTTTCGCGTAGAACAGCCCCTCGGGGCTGGAATAGCTGGCGATGAAGGCGGTCAGCGGCGCCGATTGCGAGGCGGACAGGTTCAGCGTCCAGAAGGCCTCGTTCCACGCCAGGATGATGTTCAGCAGCAGGGTGGAGGCGATGCCGGGAACCGCCATCGGCAGCAGGACGAAGAGGATCTCCTCCTTCAATCCGGCTCCGTCCATCCTTGCGGCCTCCAGGATCTCTCCCGGGATTTCACGGAAATAGGTGAACAGCATCCAGACGATGATCGGCAGGTTGATCAGCGTGAGGACGATGACCAGACCGACGCGGCTGTCGAGCAGCCCGAAATCGCGGAACAGCAGGTAGATCGGGATCAGCACGCCGACCGGCGGCAGCATCTTGGTCGACAGCATCCACATCAGCACGTCGCGGGTGCGCTTGCCGGGGACGAAGGCCATCGACCAGGCGGCTGGAACGGCGATCAGCAGGCCGAGCAGCGTCGAGCCGACCGAGATGACGACCGAATTCCAGAAATGCAGGAAATAGTCGGAGCGCTGCTGGACCTCCGTGTAGTTCTCCAGCGTCCAGTCGAAGGCGAGGAAGCTGGGCGGGGTCGCCACCGCCTCGGCCTCCGTCTTGAAGCTGGTCAGCACGGTCCACAGAATGGGGAAGAAGATCACGATCCCGATGGTCCAGGCGATCAGGGTCACGACCAGCTTGCGGCGGTTGGTTGCGGCGCGCGCCATGGTCAGATGTCCAGGTTGCGGCCGATCATCCTCATCAGGAAGACGGCGACGATGTTGGCGAGGACGACGGCGACGATGCCCCCGGCGGAGCCGCCGCCGACATCGAACTGCAGCAGCGACTGGGCATAGACGAGATAGGTGATGTTGGTGGTGGCGGTGCCGGGACCGCCATTGGTCGTCACCAGGATCTCGGCGAAGACCGACAGCAGGAAGATGGTCTGGATCAGCGTCACCACCGTCATCGCACGCGCCAGATGGGGGAGGATGATGTGGATGAAGCGGTCCACCGCGCCGGCGCCGTCCATCTCCGCCGCCTCCAGCCGCTCGCGGTCGAGCGACTGCAGCGCGGTCAGCAGGATCAGGGTGGCGAAGGGCAGCCACTGCCACGTCACGATCAGGATGATCGAGGACAGCGGCGCCTCGGCCAGGAAGTCGAAGGGCTGGAGGCCCAGCCCCTTGGCGATGGCGGCGAACAGGCCGTTCACCGGGTTCATCAGCATGTTCTTCCACACCAGCGCCGAGACGGTGGGCATGACGAAGAAGGGGGCGATGACCAGAAGGCGGACGATGCCCCGCCCCCAGAAGGGCTGGTCGAGCAGCAGGGCCAGCCCGATCCCGCCGGCGATGGTCAGCACCAGCACCCCGCCGACGAGCGCCAGCGTGTTGCCCAGCGCGGCGAAGAAGGCCGGATCGGTCAGGAAATACTGGTAGTTCAGCGTGCCGATGAACTCCTCCGTCCCTGGCATCAGCAGATTGTAGCGGAGGAAGGAGAAGTAGAGCGTCATCGCGAGCGGGATCAGCATCCAGCCGAGCAGCAGGATGACGGCCGGAGACATCGTCAGGCGCGCGGCTGCACGCGAATGTGCGGTGGCCATGGCTCGACCCTTGGGTAGCGGCGTTGTGAGGTGCGCGGTCAGGCGTCTCGGTAATCGCATTTGAAGTCAGAGTGACGACGTTGCGTTTCAGATGCCCTCTCCCGGGACAGGAGAGGGGCTTTGTCTGCGAACGAAGCCCGAATGCGATTAGTCTAACTCAGGCGTGTCCGCTTACTTGATGTAGCCGGCCTTGGTCATCTCGCGGGTGGCGAGCGTCTGGGCGCTTTGCAGTGCCTGATCGGCGGTCATCTGTCCGGCCAGCGCCGCGGAGAAGGTCTGCCCCACCGCCGTGCCGATGCCCTGGAACTCGGGGATGGCGACGAACTGCACGCCGGTATAGGGCACCGGCTGCACCGTCGGGCGCTGCGGATCGGCGGCCTGGATCGACTTCAGCGTCAGGTCGGCGAAGGGAGCCGCCTTGCGGTATTCGGCATTGGCATAGAGCGAGCTGCGGGTGCCCGGCGGCACGTTGGCCCAGCCCTCCTCCTTGGCGACGAGTTCGAGATACTCCTTGGAGGTCGCCCAGGAGATGAAGGCCTGGGCGGCGTCGCCCTTCTTGCTGCTGGCGGGAACCGCGAGGCTCCAGGCCCACAGCCAGTTGGACCGCTTGCCCAGCCCGGTGTCCGGAGCCAGCGCGTAGCCGACCTTGTCCGCCACCTTGCTCTGCGCCGGGTTGGAGACGAAGGACGCGGCGACGGTGGCGTCGATCCACATGGCGCACTTGCCGGTCTGGAACAGCGCCAGATTCTCGTTGAAGCCGTTGGACGAGGCGCCCGGCGGGCCGGCGTCCTTCATCACGCCGAGATATGTCGTCAGCGTCTGCTTCCAGGCGTCGGTGTTGAACTGCGGCTTCCAGTTCATGTCGAACCAGCTGGCGCCGAAGGAGTTCGCCATGGCGCTGAGGAAGGCCATGTTCTCGCCCCAGCCCGCCTTGCCGCGCAGGCAGATGCCGTAGAGCTCGGCCTTCTTGTCGGTCAGCTTGCGCGCCGCGTCGGCGATGAAGGTCCAGGTCGGCGCCTCCGGCATGGTCAGGCCGGCCTTCTCGAACAGGTCCTTGCGGTACATGACCATCGAGCTTTCGCCGTAGAAGGGCGCGGCGTAGAGCGTGCCGTCGGTGGTCAGTCCGCTGCGGATGGAAGGCAGCAGATCCTCGACATCATAATTGGCGCCGAGCTTGTCGAGCGGCTTCAGCCACTTCTGCTTGGTCCAGATCGGAACCTCGTAGGTGCCGATGGTCAGGACGTCGTACTGGCCGCCCTTGGTGGCGATGTCGGTGGTGATGCGCTGGCGCAGCACATTCTCTTCCAGCGTCACCCAATTCAGCGTGATGTCGGGATGCGCCTTGGTGAAATGGTCCGCCAGCTTCTGCATGCGGATCATGTCGCCGTTGTTCACCGTGGCGATCGACAGCGTTTCCGCCTGGGCGGAACTGCCGAGAAACGCGGCGACCGCCGCGCCGATCAAGGAAAGCGCACGCTTCATTCCTGTTTTCCTCCCCAATATCCGTCCGGCCGCATCCCGGTTGCGGCACGCCGATTCGGCGGAGACTTGCTGCCCCGCCGGCCTTTGCGACTGGTCGCCCAACCTCCGGATGCGCTTGTGGCGCTCTGTTTGTAGGGCACACCAACACTATGCAGCGGAAGACCGGATGGCGCAATAGATAAATCACATTGATTTTCATATTAGGCGCCGTACGGAACCGACGAAGCCAGCGGCGGTGAAGCCGCTGAGCCGAAGGGCTGGTGTCTTGAGGGCAAATATGGTTTTGAGGCAGGAAACACGCCGACGGTTCACTATCGCTTGCCCCTTTCGAGCGCTGCTTGCTACGGTGGCGAAGCGAAGGGCGGCTGGCCCTTTTCCCGTGATGGAGACCAAGTCGCACTAACTAAATCACTTTGATTTTGTTAAATTGATTGTTATACGGACTTTTGGTCGGTTCGGAGGCGGGAGGCAGTGGCAGGATGCGGGGCGGCGATACCACCGGGCTGCGCGCCTACAACGAGCGGCTGGTCATGCATGCGCTGCTGCAAGCCGGCATGCTGTCCAAGGCGGAGATTGCGCGCGAGACCGGACTGAGCGGGCAGGCGGCGTCCGTCATCGTCAACCGCCTGCTCGACGACGGGCTTCTGGTGAAGCTGGACAAGGTGCGCGGCCAGGTCGGACAACCGTCCACCCCCATCGCGCCCAATCCCGCGGGAGCCTATTCGCTGGGCGTGAAGATCGGCCGGCGAAGCGTCGAAGCGATCCTGATCAACCTGTCGGGGGAGGAGATGGGGACGAGCCGGGTGCGCTATGACGCGCCCCTGCCGGAACCGACCATCGCGACGGCGATCTCCCAGGCCGCCGGCCTGCTCGGCCATCTGTCGCCCGCGGCACGGTCGCGCGTCGTCGGACTCGGGGTGGCGATGCCGGACGAGATCCATGCCTGGTCCGCCGAACTGGGGCTGGCGGCCGGTGCGCTCGACGGCTGGCGGGATGCCGACATCGCCGGCGCCTTCGCCCGGGAAACCGGCTTGCCGGTCACGCTCTACAACGATGCGGCGGCGGCCTGCGCGGCGGAGATGATCGCCGGCCATGCGCTCACCAGCCGCAGCGCGCTGTACATCTATCTCGGCACCTTCATCGGCGGCGGCGTGGTGATTGACGGACGCCTGTATCGCGGCGAGCAGGGCAATGCCGGGGCCATCGGCTCGATGCCGGCCGGGCCGGCCGGGCCGGGGGCGAAGCGGGGGGCGGCGCCGGGGCAGTTGATCCACAGCGCCTCCATCTTCCTGCTGGAACGGGAGCTCGCGGCCGGCGGCATCGACCCGGCGGCCGCGCTGGCCGACGGCAGCGGGAGCGCGGCCAACGCGATTTTCGATGCATGGGCGGAAACGGCGATCTCCGACCTGTCGCGCGCCGTGATCTCCGCCCTCAGCGTGATCGATTTCCAAGAGGTGGTGATCGACGGCTTCCTTCCGCCGGACTGGCGGGACCGTTTCACCCGGCGCCTTGCCATGGCGGTGGAGCATTACAACCGCTCCGGTCTGAAGAGGGCCGCCATCACCGCGGGTTCTATCGGACCGATGGCCCGGGTCCTGGGGGCCGCGATGCTGCCGCTGAAGGCGCGCTTCTCGCCCGACACCGACCTTCTGATCCGGTCGGGGATGGCGCGCGATCTCGTGTGAGCGTGGCCGGGCGTGCGCATGTGGACATCGCACCCTTGCCGCATACCGGCTGTTACCGGCAACGCGGGTGCGGCATGGTGCGTCAGACGCTATGCTGGCGCCTGCTCCAATGGCGCCCGCACCCGGCGCATTCGCAAGCCGAGGGGAGATATGCAGCCAATCATCGAGATCCGTGGGCTGGAAAAGACCTACGCATCCGGCTTCCAGGCCCTGAAGGGCGTCGATCTCGACATCCGCCGCGGCGAGATCTTCGCGTTGCTGGGGCCGAACGGCGCCGGCAAGACGACGCTGATCAGCATCGTCTGCGGCATCGTCCGGGCGACGGCCGGCAGCGTGACGGTGGACGGCCACGACATCATGCGCGACTGGCGCGCCGCGCGGTCCCTGATCGGCCTCGTCCCGCAGGAACTGACGACCGAGTCGTTCGAAAGCGTCTGGGCGACCGTCAGCTTCAGCCGCGGCCTGTTCGGCAAGCCGCCCGACCCGGCGGTGATCGAGCGGATCCTGAAGGACCTGTCCCTGTGGGACAAGAAGGACACCAAGGTCATGGCGCTGTCCGGCGGCATGAAGCGGCGCGTCCTGATCGCCAAGGCGCTGTCGCACGAGCCGCGCGTCCTGTTCCTGGACGAGCCGACCGCCGGCGTGGATGTCGAGCTTCGCCGCGGCATGTGGGAGATGATCGGGCGCCTGCGCGACAGCGGCGTCACCATCATCCTGACCACCCACTACATCGAAGAGGCCGAGGAGATGGCCGACAGCATCGGCGTGATCTCCGGCGGGCGGATCATCCTGGTGGAGGACAAGGCCGCGCTGATGGAAAAGCTGGGCAAGCGGCTGCTGACCCTGCAGCTGCTGTCCCCGCTGGACTCCATCCCGCCCGAATTCGCCGGTTATCCCCTGACCCTGTCGGCCGATGGAAGGGAACTGGTCTACAGCTTCGACACGCAGGGCGAACGCACCGGCATCGCCGGGCTGCTGCGCAAGCTGGGCGACCACGGCATCAATTACACGAACCTGCGCACCGAGGAGAGCTCCCTGGAGGAGATCTTCGTCAGCCTCGTGAAGGAGCGGGCATGAACCTGCATGCGATCAAGGCCATCTACATCTTCGAGCTGGCCCGCACCTGGCGCACGCTGTTCCAGAGCATCGCCGGGCCGGTGATCTCCACCTCGCTGTACTTCATCGTCTTCGGCGCGGCGATCGGCGGACGATTTGCGGCGGTGGAGGGCGTCAGCTACGGCGCCTTCCTCGTCCCCGGCCTCGTCATGATGTCGGTGCTGACGGAGAGCGTGTCGAACGCGTCCTTCGGCATCTACATGCCGCGCTATTCCGGCACGATCTACGAACTGCTGTCGGCGCCCGTCTCCGCCTTCGAGACGGTGATCGGCTACGTCGGGGCGGCGGCGACCAAGTCCGTCATCCTCGGCACGCTGATCCTGCTGACCGCAAGGCTGTTCGTGGATTTCTCCATCGCCCACCCGTTCTGGATGGTCGCCTTCCTGGTCATGACGTCGGTGACCTTCAGCCTGCTGGGCTTCATCCTGGGCATCTGGGCCGATGGCTGGGAAAAGCTGCAGATCGTGCCGATGCTGATCGTCACGCCGCTGGCCTTCCTGGGCGGCAGCTTCTATTCGATCAGCATGTTGCCGCCCTTCTGGCAGAAGGTCACCCTGTTCAACCCGGTCGTCTATCTGGTCAGCGGCTTCCGCTGGAGCTTCTACGGCGCCGCCGACGTGCCGGTCGCGCTGAGCCTTGCCATGGTCGCGCTGATGATGGCGATCTGCCTCGCCGTCGTCTGGTGGATCTTCCGCACCGGCTACAAGCTTAAGAACTGAGGGCCCGCTTCACGGGTGAGGCGCTTGCCCTTCCGGGCGCAGGAGCCTCACCCGCGACCCGAGGCGGTGCGTGCAAGCCCGGCATAGTGCCGGACGTCGAAGGCGATGAACTCGACCTCCGCATCGGTGACGTCGCGCAGATGCTTGGCCGGGCTGCCGGCCCAGAGCTGGCGGGCGGGGATGCGCTTGCGCGGGGTCAGGAGGGCCCCGGCGGCCAGCATGGCGCCGCTTTCCACGACGGCCCCATCCAGCACGATGGAGCCGATGCCGATCAGGCAGCCGTCCGCCAGCGTGCAGCCATGCATCCGCACACCATGACCGATCACCACGTCGGCGCCGATGACGGTGGGATATTCGTTCAGCATGACATGGATGATGGTACCGTCCTGGATGTTGGTGCGCGGCCCCACCGTGATGCTGTGGTCGTCGCCGCGCAGGACGCAGCCGTACCAGACGCTGGCCTCCGCGCCGATGGTGACGTCGCCCACCACCACCGCGCCGGCGGCGATGTAGGCGTCGGCGGCGATGCGCGGCCACACCCCCTTGAAGGGCTGGATGATGGCGCCGGGATGGCGGACCAGCAGGGCCTCGCCGGTCTCGAAAGGCGTTTCGGTTGCGCTCTCGGAGGACATTGCTTCTTTCCCTTTTTCATACCGGTCAGCAGGCGAGCCGTTCCTCCTCCGCCTTCGGTCCTTCGGCCGGATCGGCCACCACCCCGGCGGCAAGCAAGCGCTCGATCTCCGCCGGAGTATAGCCCAGTTCGGCCAGCAGCGCCGCGCTCTGCGCACCGACCGGCGGCAGCGCCATGCGCGGCTCCAACCGGCGGCCGTCCAGCGTCAGCGGCAGCAGCGGCACGCGCGTCTCGCCGCCGGTTTCGGTGGTGATGGAGGCGAGGCCGCCGCTCTGGATCAGGTGGGGATCGTCGAACAGCTCCTCCGGCCGGTTGATCGGGGCATAGGGCAGGCCGTTGCGCTCGAACAGTTCGGCGATTTCGGCCTTGCTGTAGGCGGCGAGGCGGCGGCGGATTTCCGGCAGCATCCAGTCACGGGCGAGGCAGCGCCTGGTGTTGCCGTCCAGCCTGGGGTCGGCCAGCAGGTCGTCGAAGCCGAAGGCGGTGCAGAAGGTCCGCCACTGCACGTCGCTGACCGCGCCCAGGAAGATCTGCTCGCCGTCCTTCACTTCGAAGGTGTCGTAGATGCTGAAGGCGGCGATGCGCTCGGGGAAGGGGGGCGGGGCTTCGCCGGTCACGGCGAACTGTTGCATGTGCTGGGCCGACAGCAGGACGCAGGTCTCGTAAAGCCCGGACTGGATGTCCTGGCCGCGGCCGGTGGCCTCGCGGATGCGCAGCGCCGCCATGACGCCGATCACCCCGAACATGCCGCCCATGATGTCGTTGACCGAACTGCCGGCGCGCAGCGGCCGGCCGGTGGGGCCGGTCATGTAGGCGAGCCCGGCCATCATCTGCACCACCTCGTCCAGCGCGGTGCGCTTCTCGTAGGGGCCGGGCAGGAAGCCCTTCAGCGACAGGTTGACGATGCGCGGATTGCGCGCGGCAAGGCTGGCATAGTCGAGACCGTAGCGCGCCATCAGGCCGGGGCGGAAATTCTCCAGCACAACGTCGGCGGTGTCGACCAGCTTGTGGACGGCGGCCAGCCCGTCGGGGCTGTTCAGGTCGACGGCCAGCGACTTCTTGTTGCGGTTGAAGGTGCGGAAGAAGCCGGCGGCGGCCCCCGGCAGGGCGCGGGTCTTGTCGCCGGTCACCGGTTCCACCTTGATCACGTCGGCACCGAGATCGCCCAGGATCATGCCGCAGGTCGGCCCCATCACCATGTGGGAGAATTCGACGACGCGGATGCCGGAAAGCGGTAGGGCGGTGTTGCTGTCAGGCATGGACGGAACTCCGGTGGAAATGGCTTCGGTCGAAATGCCTGGGCAGGCCGGCGGCGGCGATCTTGCCGTGCAGCGGCTGGCCGGGCAGAAGGGTGGCGAGCAGGCGTTGCGCCTCGATCAGCATGTCCAGGTCGATGCCGGTGTCGAAGCCCATCGACTCCAGCATGAAGACCAGATCCTCCGTCGCGACGTTGCCGCTGGCACCGGGGGCGTGCGGGCAGCCGCCGAGCCCTCCCAGCGAGGAGTCGAACTCCCGGATGCCGATGTCCAGCACCGCCAGGCAATTGGCGAGGCCGAGGCCGCGCGTGTCGTGGAAATGGGCGCTTTGCAGCCGGTTGCCGGCGACCTCCTTGACCCGCTTGTAGAGGCGGCGGACCTGGGCCGGATTTGCGTAACCAACAGTGTCGGCCAGCGCCACGCGGTCGGCCCCGGCCTCCAGGCAGGCTTCGGCGAGGCGGACCACGTCCTCCTCCGGCACCTCGCCCTGGATGGTGCAGCCGAAGGCGGTCGAGATGCCGGCGTCGATGCGGGTCTGATAGCCGCCCTCGTCGCGGGCGCGGCAGACGCGGGCCAACTCCTCCACCGACTCCTCGCGGGTCTTGCGGATGTTGGCGCGGCTGTGGGCCTCGCTGGCAGACAGGGGCAGGACGATGACGTCGGAGCCGGCGGCGAGTGCCGCCGTGGCGCCCTTCAGGTTGGGGGCCAGCGTGTGGACGACGATGCCGGGCAATTTCCGGGCCCCGGCCACCACATCGGCCGCGTCGGCCATGTGGGGCAGCAGCCTGGGGGGAACGAAGGAGGCGGCTTCGAAGCGGCGGACACCGGCGCGGTGTTCGGCCTCCAGCCAGCGCAGCTTGTCGGCGGTGGGCACCACACGGTCGAGAATCTGGAGCCCGTCGCGCAGGCAGACCTCGACGATGGTCACGCGGTCTTTCGTCATGGCAAGGGTCCTCCGTCCGGATGCGCGGGGAGGGCGCGCATCCGGGGAAACGGGAAGGGAGAGGTCGGGACGGTTCAGGCGGTCAGATGCCGAAGCCGGCCGCCTGCGGCAGCCAGAGCGACAGCGACGGGACCAGCCAGACGATGAACAGGCCAGCCATCATCAGCAGCACATAGGGCAGGGCGCCGCGCGTGACCTCGGCAAGGGACGACGTGGTGATGCCCTTGATGACGAACAGGTTCATGCCGACCGGCGGGGTGATCAGCGCCAGTTCCAGATTGATCATCAGCATCACGCCGTACCAGATCGGATCGATACCCAGCGCGGTCATCACCGGCAGGATGATGGGGGTGGTGATCAGGATGATGGCGATGGTCTCCAGGAACATGCCCAGGATGAAGATCGCGAACATCACCGCCAGGATGAAGCCGCCCTGCGACAGCCCCAGCGCCGTCACCGTCTCCATGATCTGGGCCGGCAGGCGGATGATGGTGATGGCGTGGCCGAACATGCCGGCGGCGGCGATGATCATGAACAGCATGGCGCTGGTCCGCATGGTCTGAACGCCGCAATCCAGCAGGTCGGCGAAGGAGACGTTGCGGTAGACCAGCAGCGCCACCGCCAGCGCATAGACCGCACCGACCGCCGCGGCCTCGCCCGGGGTGAAGACGCCGAGATAGATGCCGCCCAGGATCAGCGGAGGCATCAGAACCGCCCACACCGACTTGCGGAAGGCCGCGGCGACGGCGCCGAAACCGGGCCAGGGCTGCGACTGCACGCTGTCCTGCCGCTTGGCCTGGAGCCAGCTGTAGCCGGCGAACAGCACCGCCATCAGCAGGCCCGGAACGATCCCGGCCAGGAACAGGGCGCCGATGGACGCGTCGGTGACGATGGCGTAGAGGATCATCGGCCCCGACGGCGGGATCAGGATGCCCAGCGTGCCGCCGGCGGCGATCAGCCCGTAGGTGTCGCGCTGACGGTAGCCGTAGCGCTTCATCTGCGGGATGGAGATCGATCCGATGGTCAGCGCCGTCGCCACCGACGAGCCGGAGATGGTCGAGAAGATGGTGCAGGACAGGATGGTGGCGAAGCTGAGCCCGCCCTTGATGTGCCCGACCAGCGTGTTCGACATCTCATAGAGGTCGTCGACCACCTTGGCCTTGATCATGATGTGCGCCATGAAGGCGAACATCGGGATGGTGGCGAGCAGCGGGTTGTTCAGGCTGGAGAACACCGCGTCGGCCATGCTGTCGATGCTGCCCTCGAACAGGGCCAGCACGCCGAGCGAGGTGAGGGACAGTGCCGCGAAGATCGGCATGCCGCTGAACAGCAGGAGCAGCAGCAGGCCCAGGATCAGGAACGTCATCAGTGGCCTCCCTTGCGCTCATCCGCCTCTTCGCCCGCCAGGGCGGCGAGCAGCTTGGCGAAGGCGACGATCCCCAGCAGGGCGGCGCCGATGGGAACCGTGGCCTGCGGGATCCACATCGCCAGTTCCAGCTGGCCCGGCGAGAAGGCGTCGAAGTCGTAGGAGAACATGGCGGTGTGCCAGCCGGTGCGGGCCAGCAGCACGGCGAAGACCAGCACCGCCAGATTGGCCCAGGCATCCAGCCAGCGCCGGCCGCGCGGACCGACGAAGCCCATGATCAGATCGATTCGGATATGGTGGCCGGTGCGCAGCCCCTCGGCCGCACCGGCCATCACCATGGCGACGACCATGAAACCGCAGGCCTCGTCCACACCCTCCAGCGGCTG
>JBKHVJ010000482.1:0-4681 GCA_046570145.1 Alphaproteobacteria bacterium | reverse complement strand
GATGTCCTCGGTCTTGCCGCCGGCCTCGACGGCCACGGTCACGCTGTCGGCGGCCTTGCGCAGGTTGCCGGCCTTGCCGCCGGTGATGATGCGCATGCCCTGCTTTTCAAAGGCTTTCCGGGCCATTGCGGAGATTTCCTCATCCTCCACCGGAAGGATGCGATCCATCACCTCGACAACTGTAACTTTGGCGCCCAAGGCGTTGTAGAAGCTGGCGAATTCGATGCCGATGGCGCCGGACCCGATGACCAGCAGCGACTTCGGCATGGTGTCCGGCGTCATCGCCTTGCGATAGGTCCAGACCAGCTTGCCGTCATCCTCCAGGCCCGGCAGCGTGCGGGCGCGCGCACCGGTGGCGATGATGATGTGCTTGGCGCCGAAGGTGCCGACGGGGGCGTCGCCCTTGGTCACCGCCACGGTGCCCTTGCCGGCCAGATTGGCCGAGCCGTCGATCACCGCGACCTTGTTCTTCTTCAGCAGATGCTTGACGCCGCCGTTCAGCTGGCCGGCGACCTTGCGCGAGCGGGCGACGACCTTGTCCAGGTCGAAGGACGGGTTCTGGATGACCAGACCATAGTCGGCGGCGTGCTTGGCGAGATGCAGGACCTCGGCCGAGCGCAGCAGCGCCTTGGTCGGGATGCAGCCCCAGTTCAGGCAGATACCGCCCAGGTTCTCACGCTCGATGACCGCGGTGTGCAGGCCAAGCTGCGCGGCGCGGATCGCCGCCACGTAACCGCCCGGCCCGCCGCCGATGACGATGACGTCGTAATTCATGTCGGCCAAGGGTGTTCTCCCCATTCAGGAGCGAGGCGCATCCTCGCGGCCGGCGGCAAAGATGCCTTCCTCGACCCGGCACGCCTCGTCGATGATCGTCTGGTACAGGGTGGCCATGAAGTCCGGATCCAGGCCGTAGGCCAAGCCCGCCTCGGCCGCCCGCCGTTTGACCGCTTCGACGCGGTCGGGCAGGACGGCCGGCAGGTTCTCCGCCATCTTCACCGCTGCGACGCGGTGGACGACGGACAGGCGCTTGCCCAGCAGCGCGACGATCTCGTCGTCGATGGCGTCGATCTCGGCGCGGAGCGGGGCAAGGCTTTTCGACATGGATCCGGATCCTCGAACCGTCAGAGCAGCATCGAGAGCGGATCCTCGAGCAGCTTCTTCACTGCGCCAAGGAATTCCGCACCGACGGCGCCATCGGCAACGCGGTGGTCGAAGGTGCCGGTCAGGCTCATCACCGTGGCGATGGCCAGCGCGCCGTCCTTCACCACCGGGCGCTGCTCGCTGGCGCCGACCGCCAGGATGCAGGCCTGCGGCGGGTTGATGATCGCCTGGAACTGCTTGATCCCCATCATGCCGAGGTTGGAGATGGAAATCGTGCCGCCCTGATACTCTTCCGGCTTCAGCGCGTTGTCGCGTGCCTTCTTGGCCAGCGCCTTCATCTCGTTGGAGATGTCCGCCAGACCCTTGGTTTCCGCCTTCTTGACGATCGGGGTGATCAGCCCGGTCGGGGTGGCGACGGCGACCGAGATGTCGGCATGCTGGAACTGCAGCATCGCCTCGTCGGTCCAGGCGGCGTTCAGCGCCGGGACCTTCTTCAACGCCAGCGCCACGGCGCGGATGATGAAGTCGTTCACCGACAGCTTGTAGGCGTCCGACCGGCCGTTCAGCTCGGCGCGGACCTTCATCAGCGCGTCGATCTCGACATCCACCGTCAGGAAGTAGTCGGGAACCGTGCGCTTCACTTCGCCCAGACGCTTGGCGATGGTCTTGCGCATGCCGCTGTTCGGCACGGCGGTGTAGGCCATGCCCAGCTTGTCGGCGAGCGCCTTGGCGTCCACACCCTCGGCCTTCGCCGGAGCCGCGGCGGGAGCCGGAGCGGCGGCGGCCGGAGCAGCCGTCGAAGCCTGGGCAACCGCGGGAGCGGCAGCGGCCTTGGCCGGACCGGCGGCCTTGGCGGCCTCCACGTCGGCCTTGACGATGCGGCCGTGCGGGCCGGTGCCCTTGACGGACTTCAGGTCGACGCCGGCCTGTTCGGCGATGCGGCGCGCCAGCGGGCTGGCGAACACGCGCTCGCCGGAAGCCGCCGGGGCCGGAGCGGAGGCGGGAGCCGGAGCCGCAGCGGCCGGGACAGCCGCCGGAGCGGGAGCCGCAGCAGGAGCGGCGGCAGGCGCCGGGGCGGGAGCGGAGCCGGCCGAAGCCAGCGCGCTCTCGTCCTCGCCCTCTTCCAGCAGGATGGCGATGGGCGTGTTCACCGCCACGCCCTGGCTGCCGGCCGGGATCAGGATCTTGCCGATGCGGCCTTCATCGACCGCTTCGACTTCCATGGTGGCCTTGTCGGTCTCGATCTCGGCGAGCACATCGCCGGACTTCACCGTGTCGCCTTCCTTCTTCAGCCACTTGGCGAGGTTGCCCTCGGTCATCGTGGGCGAGAGGGCGGGCATCAGAATCTGAACGGTCATCCTATCAGCCCTCCTCTCAGCGGTAGCAGGCTTGCTTGGCGGCCCTGACGATGTCGGCGACCTGCGGCAGCGCCAGCTTTTCCAGGTTGGCGGCGTAGGGCATCGGCACGTCCAGGCCGGCCACGCGGGCCACCGGCGCGTCGAGATAGTCGAACGCCTGCTCCATCATCAGCGCGCACATTTCCGAACCGATGCCGGCGAAGGGCCAGCCTTCCTCGACGGAGACGAGGCGGTTGGTCTTCTTGACGCTGTTGACGATGGTGGCGGTGTCCAGCGGACGGATCGTGCGCAGGTTGATGACCTCCGCGTCGATGCCTTCCTTCGCCAGCTCCTCGGCGGCGGCCAGGGCATGGCCGACCATGATCGAGAAGGCGGTGATCGTCACGTCCTTGCCGGCGCGCTCGATCTTGGCCTTGCCGATCGGCAGGACGAATTCCTCGTCCTCTGGAACCTCGAAGCTCTGGCCGTAGAGAATCTCGTTCTCCAGGAAGACGACCGGGTTCGGGTCGCGGATCGCCGCCTTCAGCAGGCCCTTGGCGTCGGCCGCCGACCAGGGGGAGACGACCTTCAGGCCCGGGCAGTGGGCGTACCACGAGGCATAGCACTGCGAATGCTGGGCGGCGACGCGGGCGGCGGCACCGTTCGGGCCGCGGAAGACGATCGGGCTGCCCATCTGGCCGCCGGACATGTAGAGCGTCTTGGCGGCGGAGTTGATGATGTGGTCGATCGCCTGCATGGCGAAGTTGAAGGTCATGAACTCGACGATCGGCTTCAGCCCCTTGAAGGAGGCGCCGACGCCCAGGCCGGCGAAGCCGATCTCGGTGATGGGCGTGTCGATGACGCGACGCTCGCCGAACTCCTGCAGCAGGCCCTGGGTCACCTTGTAGGCGCCCTGGTACTGCGCGACCTCCTCGCCCATGACGAAGACCTTTTCGTCACGGCGCATTTCCTCGGCCATCGCATCGCGGAGCGCCTCGCGGACCGTCTTCTTCACCGTCTTGGCGAAGAACCTGTCCTCGTCCGAATCCGGCGCCGAGACCGGAGCGGCCGGCACCGTCGGAGCCGGAGCCTGCACCGCCGACGGGGCGGCCTTGGTCTCTTCCGAAGCCGGGACGGCGTTGGCCGGAGCGGCGGCGGCCGGGGCGTTGCCGCCCTTGGACAGCGCGCTCTCGTCCTCGCCCTCTTCCAGCAGCACGGCGATGGGGGTGTTCACCGCGACATTGTCGGTGCCTTCCGGCACCAGGATCCTGCCGACTCGGCCTTCATCGACCGCTTCGACTTCCATGGTGGCCTTGTCGGTTTCGATCTCGGCGAGCACGTCGCCGGACTTCACCGCGTCGCCTTCCTTCTTCAGCCACTTGGCCAGCTTGCCCTCGGTCATGGTGGGCGACAGGGCCGGCATCAGCACTTCGATCGGCATTCCTCAACCTCCGGCGGCGCGGGGAAACCGGTTGCCGCTCCCGTGTATGGGGGCAACCCGTCCTTCTGGCGCCGCTCCTGCTTATCGTTGACGTCAGGACCAGACGGTGGATTCGACGATCAGGTCTCGACCAGGATGTCGGTCCACAGTTCCGACGGATCGGGCTCGGGGCTCTGCTGCGCGAACTCGGCCGATTCGGTGACGATCGCCTTCACCGCGCGATCGATCTCCTTCAGCTTGTCCTCGTCGGCGTGGCCGCCGGCCAGCAGCTTGGCCTTCAGCTGGTCGATGGGATCGGACTCCGACCGCATCTTCTCGACTTCCTCCTTCGTCCGGTACTTGGCCGGATCGGACATGGAGTGGCCGCGATAGCGGTAGGTCTTCATCTCCAGGATGACCGGGCCGTTGCCCTCGCGGATGTAGTTCACCCACTGGTCGGCGGCGGCCTTCACCTCGAGCACGTCCATCCCGTTGACCTGATAGCCGGGGATGCCGTAGGCGGCGCCGCGCTGATGCAGTTCGCCGGCCGAGGCGCGCTCCTGCGAGGTGCCCATGGCGTACTTGTTGTTCTCGATGACGAACAGCACCGGCAGCTTCCACAGCGCCGCCATGTTGAAGCTCTCGTACACCTGGCCCTGGTTGATGGCGCCGTCGCCGCAATAGACCGCGGAGACGCCGCCGTCATTGAGGTACTTGTGCGCGAAGGCCAGACCGGTGCCGAGCGGAACCTGGCCGCCGACGATGCCGTGGCCGCCGTAGAAGTTCTTCTCGCGGCTGAACATGTGCATCGAGCCGCCCTTGC
>JBKHVJ010000481.1:0-6482 GCA_046570145.1 Alphaproteobacteria bacterium | reverse complement strand
GGGCTATCGCGTGCTGGTCACCACCCTGACCAAGAAGATGGCGGAGGCGCTGACCGAATACATGCACGAGGCGGGCCTGCGCGTGCGCTACATCCACTCCGACGTGGAAACGCTGGAGCGTATCGAGATCATCCGCGACCTGCGGCTCGGCGCCTATGACGTACTGGTCGGCATCAACCTGCTGCGCGAGGGATTGGACATCCCGGAATGCGCGCTGGTGGCGATCCTGGACGCCGACAAGGAGGGCTACCTGCGCTCCAGGACCTCGCTGATCCAGACCATCGGCCGCGCCGCCCGCAACGTCGATGGGCGGGCGATCCTCTACGCCGACAAGATCACCGACAGCATGAAATACGCCATCGACGAGACGGCACGCCGCCGTGAAAAGCAGATGGCCTACAATCTGGAACACGGGATCACGCCGGAGTCGGTCAAGAAGGCCATCGGCGACATCCTGGAAAGCGTGTTCGAGCGCGGCGACCATGTGACGGTGAAGACCGGCCTCAATTCCAACGAACTGGTCGGGCACAACCTCAAGAGCGTCATCGCCGACCTGGAAAAGCGCATGCGCGCCGCCGCCGCCGACCTGGAGTTCGAAGAGGCCGCCCGCCTGCGCGACGAGCTGCGCCGGCTGGAGGCGATGGACCTTGGTCTGGAAACTCCCGGCAGCATCGGCATCAGCAGCGCCCGCCAGGGCCGCGGGATTCCCGAAGGCGCTCCGAATAAGCAGGGCCGGCGCCGTCGCGGGCCATGACCGAATACTCCCTCTCCCGGGGCGGGAGAGGGCATCGGGTCGCTGCCCTTGTCCCAAACAGGTTGCATCACCATACTTCCGCTTCCCGTATGATGACGCGGGTTCGCAGGAGGGTCTAAGTTTGCCGTTTCGTCGTGTCGTGATGGTGCCGCTGATGGCACTGGCGCTGTCGGGCGCCGGATTGGCATCGGTACCCATGGCCGTTGCGGCGGATGCCAAATCCTCCAGCAAGCCGGCGTCTGTCGCCGAACTGCCTCCGCCGTCGCTTAAGACGAAATCCGGCGATTGCGAACGGGCTGAACAGGGCGACGCCGATGCCGCTTTCCGGCTGGCCCGCCGCTACCTGTTCGGCAAGGGCGTGCGCAAGGACCGGCGGCTCGGCACCGCTTGGCTGCGCGCGGCGGCCTCCCGCGGGCATCCTGAGGCTCGCCGACTGGTCAACTATGTTCCCGGCCGCATGGGGCGCATCCGTCCCTGGTGCCGCCCAGGTGCCGGCCCCGTGCGCGAAGTCGGACCACCCCCGGCGGCGGTCGTGTCGCTGGTCAACTCCATTGCACCGAAATACGGCGTCGACCCTGCGCTGGTGTTGGCAGTCATTCAGGCCGAGAGCGCATTCCGGACCGACGCTGTATCACCGAAGGACGCAGCCGGACTGATGCAACTTATTCCGGACACCGCCGACCGTTTCGGTGTCGGCGACGTCTTCGATCCCAAGGAGAACATCACCGGCGGCGTGAAGTACCTGCGCTGGCTGCTGACCTATTTCCAAGGCGACGTGACGCTGGCGCTGGCCGGCTACAATGCAGGCGAAGGGGCGGTGGACCGCTACAAGGGCGTTCCGCCCTATGAGGAGACGCGGAATTACGTCCGCATCATCCGCCGGAGCTACGACGCCACCCGCCATCCCTTCGACCGGGCAGTGGCGGTGCCGTCATCCGCACTCCCCGCCATCCGCGATGCGGCCGCTGGCGACGACGAGGCGGAGTTGCCACGCAGCGCCAAATCGCCGAAAAAGGGATAAGCCCCCCTCACCGCTGAACAGGAGTGCCCGCCCGTGCCGATGTCCGAACGCAGTGTCCTCGGCCTCAGCGCCGCCGGCTTCCACAAGGTCGCCTATACCCAGTGGGGGCGCGACGATGCCGCGCGGACTGCGATCTGCGTCCATGGGTTGACCCGCAACGGTCGCGATTTCGATAGGCTGGCATTGGCGTTGGCTGACAGCTGGCGGGTCGCCTGTCCGGACGTGGTCGGGCGCGGGCGCAGCGACTGGCTGCCGGTGCCGGCTCTCTATGGCTATCCGCAATATTGTTCCGACATGGTGGCGCTGATTGCCCGTATGGGGGTGGAGACGGTCGACTGGGTCGGCACCTCGATGGGCGGACTGATCGGCATGACGCTGGCGGCCCAGGCCAACAGCCCGATCCGCCGCATGGTCATCAACGATGTCGGCCCCTTCATCGCCCAGGCCGGCCTGCAGCGCATCGCCGACTATGTCGGCAAGGACCCGGTGTTCGAGGATCTGCCGGCTCTCGAATCCTACCTGCGCTTCGTCCTGATGGGGTTCGGCACAATCGGCGACGAATGCTGGCGCCATATGGCGGAGCACAGCGCCCGCCCGCTGCCTGACGGCAGGTTCCGCTTGGCCTACGATCCCGGAATCGGCGAAGCCTTCAAGACCGCTCCGATCGGCGACGTCGATCTGTGGGCGCTGTGGGACCGCGTGCGCTGTCCGGTCCTGGTCCTGCGCGGTGCGGATTCCGACCTGCTGAGCGCCGAGACGGCGGAACGGATGGCGGAGCGTGGCCCGGGAGCGGCCGGTCTGGTGAGGGTGGTGGAAATCCCCAACACCGGCCACGCCCCGTCCCTGATGGCGGACGACCAGATCGCGATCGTCCGCAGTTTCCTGGCCCAGGACTGAGCCTTCGGAACGGCTAGGGGGCGCAGGCCTCAGTTCACCCGGCGAAGCACCGTATCAAGCCGGCCGCGGCCGTCCTTGTCCAACCAGGTGGCGGAGACCCGCCCATCCGGACGCAGGCGGTAGCGCAGGAGGTTTCGGCCCTTCTCGTCGAAGACCAACTCGCCGTTCTCGATCCGGCCCTTGCGGCGCACCCGCTCGAAGGGCTGGTCGGCCTCCATGCCAGCGCCCAGCAGGTAATCGGCATAAACGGCGTCGCCTTCGGCCTTCTCGACCGACAGTGCGACCTCCCGGCCATTGATGTAGCTGCCGTACCACATGCCCATGTAGGGGCGCAGGGCGGCGGTGGTGTCGACATCGCCCTTGGCAGAGCCGGAAGCGCTGGCGGGCAATGCTGCCTGCAGGAGTTCGGCACTGGGGCTGCGGCCCCAGGATTCGTCGCAGGGCGGATCGTTCGGGGCGGGCGGCGCCTCGGCAAAGCGGGCGATGCAGGCGCCGAAGCGGCGGACGAACAAGCCGGTATTGGCGGCGCCATGGCCGGGCAGGAGCGACGGCTGGTCGACGATCAGGCTGCTCAGGCCACGCTGAGCCAGGATGTTGCGCGCCGGCTCCGCCCGCCCACCAGGATCGAAATCGTCGCCATGGAAGAAGAACATCATCACCCGAGCCCGGCGGACCTCGCGCAGGATCGGCCAGAGCTGGGCGGCGTTCTCTCGGTAGCTGTCATAAGCTTCGGTGAAGTTTCCGAAGGCAGCCGGCGCGGTGGCGATGACTGAATCGATGGCGCTGGACTGGCCCGCCGCGATCAGCGAGATGAAGGCGCCGAATGACTGCCCGGTCAGCGCGACGCGGCGGTACCCCTTGGTCTTCAGCATGTCGGAATAGCCGGCCAGCGCACGGGCGCTGTTGGGCAGAGTGTCGCTGACACGCATGCGGTCGAGCCGGAAGACGTCCCAGCCGGCTTCACGCAGTGTCTTCATATAGAGTGGGGTAGGGGCCTCGGAGTCCTCGGAATCCACCGAACGGCCGTGGCTCCACACCACCGCACCACGTGCCTTGGCCGGTCCAGACAGCGACGCCTCGCCATAGGCGGGCTTCAGAACGATCTGGGCTGCCGCCGGGCGGACCTCCGTCAGGCCCCCCGCAATGCCCAATCCGACCATCGCGATCAGTCCGAGTACAGCCCCCCGAATCGTCCGCATCATCCCCACCGATCCCTCTTACTGCGAGTCGGTCTAGGATTGGCCCCGTTGGTTAACGCGTCCTTTCCGACATTCCGCACGCCCACCTGAAGCCACATATTGTCACAGCCCAATTCTGCAACTAAGAATGACTCGCAGTTTGTAGCGTGTGGCGCTAGGATATGCACGCAACCGAACGAAGGAGCATCGGCATGTGCGGAACGGTGGGAGAAGGGCGACCGTCGCCCTGGACGGTAACGGACCTGACGACGGCCGAACGGGCGCTGTTGACCGGCGTGCGGCAATGGTTCCGTGCCGGAACCGCAGGTGCGATGGCATCGATGCGCATCGGTCTGAACGTGGCCGGCGTGCCGAACACGGCGTTGCTGCCGTTGTTCGCGCTGCTCGGCACCTTCGCCGTGTCGGGCGCCCGGAAGCCCGAGATCCGCTGCCCGGCCTGCAGCCGCATCAGCATGGACGAGGCGGCTTTGCTCGACTCGCTCGCCGCGGTGCAGAACGGCGACGCGGAGGTCGCGGCGCAGTATCTCGACCGCTGGCTTCCGCTGGTTGCACTGTGCATGGCAACCGACGCCATGCGCGAGCTGGGCGGCATCCTGGACGGCGCCCGCATCTATCTACCGCGACGGCGCTCAGCCCGGCTGGTGCCACTGCCGCCCGGTGCGGCGCTGGCGGCGGAGTAGCGCCGGATTTCCTAGTCGGTGGCCAAGCGCAGGCCGCGGCCACCCTCGGGCTTCACGCCTTCCACCATGCGTTTTTGCAAAAGCCACTGATCGATGGCAACGCGGACCAGCCGCCCTTCCGGCGTGTGGTAGAGGAATTGTCCGCGTTCCCGGCCGCAATGTTCGTATCCCAGCCTTTCGTAGAAGGGCAGAACCTCCGGATTGTCGCGGTCCACGCCAAGTTCGGCGAAGGGTACACCGCGCTGGACCACCAGCCGTTCCGCTGCCCGCACCAACCGGACGCCGAGCCCCAGCCGCCGGAAAGGCTGGAACACGCGCAAGGCCCACAGCGTGGCCCGGCCGCTCGGTCGCTTGCGCAGAAAATCGATGCAAATCTGTCCCACGGGAAAGCCGTTGACGTCCGCCAACAGCATCGCGCCGTCGCCACGCTCCTGAAGGTGGAAGGCCCCGGTGATGATCTCGCGGTGGGGCGTGTGCAGGCCATACCATTCCAGGGTCGGCAGGTCGTCCTCCCTCGCCGGTCGAATGGTTACCGGCAGAACGAGCGTCGCATGGCCATCGTCCTCCCCCCCCGCTTCCGTTCCGAACCGCCCGTTGGCGCCCGTGCCGCTCATTCCGGTGCGGCGGTGTGCTGTTGCCATGTGCCGATGCCTCGCAGGTGGAGTCCCGCCTCCGGTCGCCGCTCGGATCGCGGCCTTCGGTGACAACCTACACGGCGTGCCGTCGTTCCGACGCTGTGCGGTCGGGATAAGGCTTTCGGCCATACCGGTAAAGCAGACCCAGATTGACCGGAAAACAAATAAGCATAAAATTTATTATAAAACACGAGTTCTTGGTTTTTGCGAGACCCATGGATGCTAACGGTACTTTTGGGGGAAGGAAGAACTATGAAGCAGGCAGGGGTTGAACAACCGAAGTCTTATTGACGCGACGCAACTCGTTTTGATAACTGTAGAAGACCGATGAGCATTTCCGTTCAAAAAGTGAACTGGATAGATTTTCCTAAAATGCGTGGGAAGGGGCGGGGGGATTAGACCATGATGAGAATTGTGAACCTGGGACGGACCGGCATTTTCGTGGCGATGCGTGGTGGCGTTCTCACTAGCCTCGGTGGGCGCAGCCACTGGCGCAGTGCCGAAGAGGTTCGCCGCGCGGCCAAGGCGGAAAACATCGCAGTCAGCGATTTCGTGGTCCGCACGCTGCCCTGATCTGCAGTTTCATCGAGCCGTCTCCTTGCGCGACGGCGGACAGATACGGAAGAAGGGCGCGTTCGGCGGAACGCGCCCTTCATCGTTCGGGCAGTCAGACAACTCTGCTATCGATCAGCCTGCACGGACGCGGACGAGGAAGCGCTCGACCTCCGTCCGCAAGGTGATGGATTGACGCGACAATTCGTTGGTCGCTTCCAAAACCTGCCTGGCCTCCTCGCCGGCGTTGCTGGCGGAGGCATTGACAGCGACGATGGTCTCGCTGACCTCGCGGGTGCCGATGGACGCCTGCTGGACGTTGCGGGCGATTTCCGTCGTGGCCGCGCCTTGTTCCTCCATGGCGGTGGCGATGGAGGTGGAAATCTCGTTGATTCGGGCGATCGTGGTCGAGATCTCGTTGATCCGCCGGATGTTCTCCCCGATCGAACCGATCGCGCCCACCGCGGTGGACGTCGCCCCCTGGATCGCGTTGATCTTCTGGCTGATCTCCTCGGTCGCCTTGGCCGTCTGGTTCGCCAGGCTCTTGACCTCGCTCGCCACCACGGCGAAGCCCTTGCCCGCCTCGCCGGCGCGCGCTGCTTCCACCGAGGCGTTCAGTGCCAGGAGGTTGGTCTGGAAGGCAATGTCGTCGATCAATCCGATGATCGAGGAGATCTTGTTCGACGAGGCGGAGATTCGCTGCATGGCGTCGTTGGCGTCGCCGATGACCTGTGCCGCTGCGTC
>JBKHVJ010000480.1:0-20564 GCA_046570145.1 Alphaproteobacteria bacterium | reverse complement strand
CGAGTCCGTCGTGCTGCGCGAATACCAGCCGGCCGACCGCGAGTTCGCCGTTCCGCTGGAAGACCTCGACACCCTGCACACCGTCGTCGGGCTGCAGGAGCCCTGAGGCTATACCGATCCGGTATCGGCATTCACTAGCCCCTATAATCCATTTTGGATTATTCCTTTGCTGCACGGATCGCCGGACATGCCCGGTGCACCGCCCCAGCCAAGGAGAAACGGCCATGCCCCAGCTTTATCCCCGCTTCCATCCCGGCCCATCCGGCGGGCGGCTCGACGGCTTCAGCGAGCGCGGTGCCCACGAATTGGCCCGCCGCATCCGGGAGGCCTGGGCGAAGATCGGCTGGGACGTGGAGGTGCGGGTGGAACGCATCGCCAGCGAAGAGGCGGGCGACGGGCGCAGCATCGCCCACTTCACCGTCCGCAGCGACCTGATCAACGGCCTGCCTCGACGTCGCCTGGAGCGGCGCCCGAAACAACCCATCGAGCAGCACCGGGTTGAGGCGGCGCCCCAGCCGCAGAAGCGGGCCGCCTGACGGCCCTTCACTTCAGCCGTTCGTCCAACTCCACCTGATAGCCGACGGCGAGACGGTTGGTCTCATTGGCCATTCCCACCACCGCCATCAGCTCGCCGAACTGCGCGTCGGTCATCCCCAACCGGCGCGCCGCCGCCTCGTGCGAGCGGATGCAGTACTGGCAGTTGTTGGTCACGCTGACGGCGACGAAGATCATTTCCTTCACCAGCGGATCCAGTGCACCGGGCGCCATCACTTCCTTCAGGCTGTCCCAGGTCCGCGCCAGCGTCGGCGGGTGGTGGGCGATCATCTTCCAGAAATTGTTCACGTCGGGAACGTTGCGCGTCGCCTTGATGTCGTCGTAGACGGCGCGCACCTCCGGTGCGGCATCGGCCTGTTCGATGAGGGGAAGCGGCATGGCGGGCGGGCTCCTGCACGGGGATATGATCCGTCGATATGGCCGGACATCGCGCCGCAAGGCAACCGCCGGTCTATGCTCCCCGCCGCGCGGTTCAAGCCCATCGGCCGCGTTGACCATGGATCGCCCCGCTGGTAGTAAAGACAATGCACAAGATCGCGCAAACGTTCGGGCTGCCAATCGGCCGCCGACCGTTATCAAGCCAAGAAGCCGACAAGACACGAAGCCCATTCGTGCAACGTTCCCATGCGGCCCGGTTCCGGCACGCGCCCGGTCAGGCCCTACTGCCGGGAGGAACAGCGTGGACAGCATGGTTCTCGAATCGGCCAAGCCTCTTGGAGCAGCCAACCCACCGCCCCGCCGGGACGGCGCCGCCATCCCGGAAGCGACCGGCACATCCATGTCCAACGCCATGGCCAACTCCCCTGCTGCCGCCCCGGATGACGCGAAATTCCGCGACTCGACCGAGGCCCTGCGCCGCCTCGCTCATTTTCATGCGGAGGAGCCGACACCGGCGCTGTTGACGGCGCTGCGCCAGAACCCGGTCGGCCGCGGTCCGCTGGCGCTCGACCGTGACGATGCTTTGCAGGCCGCCGCCCTGGTGGACGAGGTGGTGAGCGATCTGCCGGAAAGGATCACCCGCCGCTGTCTCGCCTCGCTGGCCGCCGATTTCACCGCAATCCACCACGGCGGCGATCTGCGAACGTGCCCGACCGAGGGACCGTGGAGGGACGAGCGGGTCCGCGCCGAGGCCGCCGCCTCGCTCCAGCGCTGGCGGACCGGATTGGAGACCGAACTTCGCCGCCCACCGTTCGACCGGCTGCCCGACGACCATGTCGCGGTGGAACTGGCGTTGCTGGCCACCCTGCTCGACCGGGGCAGGGCCGCCGACGCGGTCCGGTTCCTCGACCGCCATCCGTTGTGCTGGGTGCCGAATTTCTGCAGCCGGATCGCCACCCGCTGCCGGGAACCCTTCTTTGCCGGCATCGCCATCCTGACCAACGCCCATCTCGACCATCTGCGCGACCGGCTGGGCGCCGCCTGCAACATGCCGCGTCCTGGCGAGGACGAGGCCGACGTCCGCCGCCGACGCTGGGCCGAGGGGCGGTTCCCGCGCGCCTGCACTTGCGAATCGTAAGGCCGGACCAGCCGGAAGTAGGAATTGCCCCGGCTTCGGTGCATCGTCCAAGGTGATGGGGGAGGCGCGCCCGTGGCCGCCCCGCCTCTATTCCCAGCGTTGGATGGCAATGCCCTTGCGCAACCCCGAAAGCCGGACCGATCGCAAGGGATCCCTGCGGCTGCTTCGCCTCCTGCTGGCGGTGTCGGTGGCCCTGCCGCTTGTGCTGTTCGTCGGCATCGGATGGCGCGAGCGGGGGGAAGCCCAGGAGGAGGCCGAACGGAACAGCCGGAAGAACGCGCTGATTCTGCACGAGCATGTGCTGAAGGTGTTCGACACCATGGCGCAGGTGCTGGATCGGGTGGACGAGCGCGTCCACGGCCGAAGCTGGCACGAGATCGGCGAATCGGAGTCGCTGCACCGCTATCTGCGGACCCTGATTGGGGAACTGGAGCAGGTCGGCGCCATCGGGCTGACCGACTCAGGCGGAATCGTGCGCAACTCCAGCCGCTTCTTCCCTGCGCGCAACAGCTACATCGGAGACCGCGCCGATTTCCGGGAGCAGCGGGAGAGCGACGCCGGCCTGCTCATCGCCGGGCCGATCGCGGATGCGGCCACCGGCCGGGTCACCTTCGGCATCAGCCGGCGCCGCAGCAGCCCCGGCGGTCCCGACGCCAGCTTCGACGGGATCATCGCCGCTCTCGTCAATCCCGAGTATTTCTTCAGCTTCTATCGGCAGATCATCGGCACCGAAGGCGAATCCATCACGCTGGTCCGCGACGACGGCGTGATCCTGATGCGCTACCCGCAGTTGGAAGGGCGGCAAGGGCCGGCGGCATTCCCCACCCTGCCGCCCGACCGCGGCCTGCGCAGCGAAATCCGCAAGCAGCCGGTCGAAGGGCTGTACCGCACCGACAACAGCCATGTGCAGGGTGTGGCCCGCGTGTTCGCCTACAAACGGGTGGGCGATTTCCCGGTCTATATCGTCTATGGGCTGGATCAGGCACAGATCACTTGGTCCTGGTGGCGCAACATGGCGCTGGACGGCGCCTTCGTCGCCCCGGCCACACTGGCGCTCGCGCTGATCGCCTGGCTGGCCTACAGCCGTGCGGCCTCCGAGAGCGGGGCGGTGCGCCGCTGGGCGGAAGAGGTGCGCAACCGCGAGAGGCTGGAGGAGGCCCTGCGCCAAAGCCAGAAGATGGAGGCGCTGGGCCAATTGACCGGCGGGGTCGCGCACGATTTCAACAATCTGCTGACCGCGGCGATGGCCAACATGCATCTGCTGAGCCGCCATCTGCCGCCGGAGGGGCAACGTTTCCTGACCGGCGCCAACACCGCGCTGGAACGGGCGGAGAAGCTGACCCGCCAACTGCTGTCCTTCTCGCGCCAGGACGCTGTGAATCCGACCGTGGTCGATCTGGGCGACAGCCTGCGCCGGATGGGCGACCTGCTGGAACGGTCGGTGCGGGCCGACGTCGCGCTGGAATGGGACATCGCGCCCATGCCGATGGCGGTCGCCGTCGATTCCGTCCAGTTGGAAATGGCGGTGCTGAACCTGGTTCTGAACGCCCGCGACGCCATGCCCGGCGGCGGAACGATCCGCATAGCCGCGTCTCCGGGGCCGGAACCTCGCAGCGTGCGCATCGAGGTGTCGGACAGCGGGGCCGGCATGCCGCCGGAGGTGATCGCCCGTGCCTTCGATCCCTTCTTCACCACCAAGGGCGTCGGCAAGGGCACCGGGCTCGGCCTGTCGATGGTCTACGGCTTCGCCCGCCAGTCCGGCGGCAATGCCACCATCGACAGCCGGCCGGGCGAAGGCACGCGCGTCCGCATCGACCTGCCGCTGACCGAGATGAGGCCGCCCGAACCGGCTCCCGCCCTCACCCCGCCGGCAACCGATCACCGCTCGCTGCGCATCCTGGTGGTGGAGGACAATCCGCTGGTCCTGATGGCGACGGTGGAGGGGCTGACCCAGGAGGGCTTCACCGTGGAGACCGCGGAAGACGGCGTGGCGGCCCTGGAACTGCTGGAAACCGACCGCGACTTCGATCTGGTCGTGTCGGACGTCGTCATGCCCCGCGGCGTATCGGGCATCGACCTGGCACGGCACATCCGCGAACGCTGGCCGCAGTTGCGCGTCCTGCTGGCATCCGGCTACAGCCCTGAGTCGCTGGCGACAATGGGGGCGGACACCGCATCGGTGCTCGTCAAGCCCTTCACGCCCGACCAGTTGGCCGTGCGCATCAGGTCCCTGGCCGGCGCGTAGGGTCGAAGCTCCGATCCGGCGGCTGCCGGGATCAGGTCAGGGCGCTGACGAACATCGGCGTCCACATCGCCATGCACCAGACGAGGCCAAGGCAGAGACCGCGGGTGAAGTCGTCGAAGGTCGGCTGTTCCAGGCGGTGCAGCTTCCACATCGTGTTCAATTCGCCCGGCGTCGGGGTGCCGTCATCCGCGGCGTTGGGGGAGTTAGTGGGTTCGCGGCTTGCGGCTGCGCGCCGGTCGGGGTCGCTTGACGGCATGGCTGGGCCTCGCATCGATGGCGGGATGCCCAGGAAACTTGTGCCCGCCGCCGCCGCCGGCCACCCTTTCTTCCGTCATCGGTGAAATTTTATCGGCATACGAAAAAAGGCCGCCACCCGCTGGACGGATGGGGCCTTTTTGCCGAGGATCCGGCCAAACCGGCCGGATTCACTCACTTGCCGGGACGGATCACCGGGGTGAGCTGGTCGCCCCAGTTGCCGACTTCGTTGTGATAGCGGGCGGTGCGCATCAGTTCCACCGTCACGCCGGCCTCGACCGCCTTGACGACGGCGTCGTTCAGGCGGTGCAGGTTGTTGGCGACGATGCGGATGGCGCTTTCCTGCTCCGGAGTCATCTCCGACCGGTCATCCGGCGGCGCGTCCTTGAATCCCGACATGCGTTGTTCCTTCCCCTGGATTGGGACCGCCCCGGCGGGACCGGCAGCGGTCCAGAACTTGGTCATGATCTTGCCCGGCGTCCGATGCCGGTTTTCATCATGTACCATATCGTGTGCGCCGCGACAAAGTTCCCGACGCGCCAAACGCTTGCGACCATTGGCCTCTTGCAACCGGCAAACAGCCCTGAGGCACCTCCGGCCCAGCGATGCGGCTGACGCGCTGACGATCTCATCGCAAGCAATGAATGGTTGCCGGCTATCGCCGATGGGGAACAAGCGAAAATCTGCGAAATTTCATTTCCAGCCGGAACAACAAAAAATCATTCAGGATCTTACATAACCTAAGGATTAACTCGGCTGTTGACGCCTGTCGATTACAGTGCCCAGAATTCGACACAAACTTGTTTTCCCCCACGGAGATCATCTTGAAGAACGTCGCCGCCAAGGCCCTGCTGGTTGCGTCCTCTCTGTTCCTGATGCACGGTGCGGCACTCGCCGGCCAGCAGGACTTTACGATCGTCAACAAAACCGGCTATCCGCTGAAGCACATCTACGTCTCGGAAAACAACAACAACAGCTGGGACGAGGACATCCTGGGCCGTGACGTCCTGGAGGATGGTGAGTATTTTGAGGTTTCCTTCGGCAAGGCCGAAAAGATTTGCAAGTGGGACATGAAGGTCGTGTATGACGACGGCGAGTCGGCTGTCTGGGGTGGCCTGAACCTGTGCCAGATCTCCAAGCTGACGCTGAAGTGGAACAAGAACACCGGCGTCACTTCGGCTCAGACCGAGTAAACTCCTCAGCGGAAGTTGTCGGTGCTGCGGTTCATCAGGTGGATGAAGACGTCTTCCAGCGTCGGGTCCGTCGCGGTGATCCGCAGATCCGGCCGTCCGGCCCAGGGGGCGAGCGCCCGGTCGAGGGCGACGGCATCGGTGCCGCTGACATGCAGGCGGCTGCCGAAGACGGCCACCATCTCCACCCCCTGCTGACCTTCCAGCGCCGCAGCGATGCGGTGCAGGCCTTCGCCCGCGACCAGACGAGTGTGCAGGCCCGAATCGGCAATGACCTGCTCCACCGTGCCGTGGGCCATCATCGTGCCATAGGCGATGTAAGCGATGCGGTGGCAGCGTTCAGCCTCATCCATGTAATGGGTGCTGACCAGCACGGTCAGTCCTTCGCGGGCCAGCCGGTGGATCTCGTCCCAGAACTCGCGACGCGCCTTGGGATCGACGCCGGCGGTCGGCTCGTCGAGAAGCAGCAGCTTCGGCTCGTGCAGGATGCAGGCCGCCAGCGCGAGTCGCTGTTTCCAGCCCCCCGACAACTCCCCGGCCAGCTGCGTGCGGCGGTTGGACAGCCCCAGCCGGTCCAGCGCCTCGGCCACCCGCCGCCGCCGGTCGGGCAGGCCGTACATGCGGGCGACGAAGTCCAGATTCTCGGCGATGCTCAGATCCTCCCAGAAGCTGAACTTCTGGGTCATGTAGCCGACCTGCCGCTTGATCTCCGCACTCTGCCGCCGGATGTCGAGGCCGAGACAGGTCCCCTCCCCCGCATCAGCGGTCAGCAGCCCGCACAGCAGGCGGATCGTCGTGGTCTTGCCCGACCCGTTGGGACCGAGAAAGCCATAGATCTCCCCGGTCTCCACCCGGATCGACACATCGTCGACCACGGTCTTGGTACCGAACCGCTTCACCAGCCCGCGCACGTCGATGGCGGGTGGCGCCGCCGCCGTCATTGGGGCCTCTCCACCGGCCCGGCATCCGCGGGCCAGACATCGACAGGCACCCCCGGATTCAGCGGCCGGCCCGGCACCGCCTCCACCCGGAAGACCAGCTTTTCGCGTCTGCCGACGCTGTAGATCACAGGCGGGGTGTATTCCGCCTGCGAGGCGATGCGCGTGACCCGCGCCGACAAGCCGGACGGGCAACCGTCGCAGCGCACCGACAGGATCGTTCCCGGCGCCACCGCTGCCATGGCGGGTTCCGGAACGAACAGCACCAGCTTCACCCGCTCCGGCGGCAGCAGCGACACCACGGGGGAACCGGCCGGAACCCATTCGCCCGGGTTGTAGAGAGTGTCCTCCACCAGGGCCGCGACCGGCGCGGCGGGCGCCAGATCGGCAAGCCGGCGTTCCGCCTGGACCAGCGCCGCTTCGGCCTGGGACACCGCCTCGTCGGCGGCGCGCAACTGCTCGGGCCGGGCGGGCAGCGCTGCGACCGCCAGCTGCGCGTCGGCCTCCGCCAACTGGCCGCGGTCGCGGTCGTAGGCGGCGCGCGCCTGATCGAGCTTATCGGGCGACGTGACCTTGCGGGCGACCAGTTCCTGCTGGCGGGCCAGTTCGGTGGCGGAATAGCGCAGGGCCGCCTCCGCCCGCGCCTTTTGTGCGGCCAGCACCGCCACTTCCTGTGGCCGCTTGCCGGTGGCGAGGTCGGCACGCTGAGCCCGCGCCTGGGCCAGCGCCGCGGCCAACCGGTCACGCTCCGCGTTGGCCGTGGTCCGGTCGATGACGAACAGCGGCGCCCCTGCCGCCACCTGCGCGCCGCGGACCACCGACAGGTTTTCCAGCGTTCCGGCACTGGGGGCGGCGATGCGCAGATACTCCCCTTCCACATAGCCGTGGGCGAGCGGCGGCGGCCCGCCGGCACCGAACGGAAGCCCGAGCGCCAGCGCGAAGGCCGCCAGCCCGTCCGCGAGACCGGCCAGGATGCCGCTCATGGCGTCGTCTCCCCGGCATCGCGCAGCAGCACCCGGCGCAGATTGCCGATATGGACATCCACCAGCGCCGGCACATCCAGCGGCGGTTCGCCGTCCAGCCCGTCGAAGGAGGTGCGCCAGACCGCGCTCATCAGCAGCGGGGCGACGATCAGGCGGACGGTTGAATCCACAGCCACCGGACGGAATTCCCCGCTCGCGATCCCCCGCTGCAGCAGCGAAGCCAGCACCCCGAAGCCGCGGCGAATCACCTCGCGGTGGTAGAAGGCGGCAAGATCCGGGAAATTTCCGGCCTCCGCGATCACCAGCCGCGGGATGGTGGCCGCACGCGTGGTCGCAACCAGATGCGCCACCATCCGCAGCAGCCGCTCCAGCACCGGA
This sequence comes from Alphaproteobacteria bacterium, assembly GCA_046570145.1. Taxonomy (GTDB): domain Bacteria; phylum Pseudomonadota; class Alphaproteobacteria; order Azospirillales; family Azospirillaceae; genus Azospirillum. Next base: position 12,504 of record JBKHVJ010000480.1, on the reverse strand, counting down.
AAGCATGGCCCCGCGACGCTGGCGGCCAGGGCTTCGGCCTGCTCCAGATTGGGCAGGATGGCGGCGCGGATCACTGCCTTGAACAGCTCGTCCTTGCTGGGGAAGTAGAGATAGAGCGTGCCCTTGCTGACACCAGCGCGTGCCGCCACCTCCTCCAGCTTCGCGGCGGCGAAGCCGCGTTCGGCGAAGACATCCATCGCCGCAGCGACGATCTCCTGCGGACGGGCGTCCTTGCGGCGGCGCCAGCGCGGCGGGGCTTCCGGTTCGGGACGGGAAACGCGGTCGGGCATGGTGCAGCCCTCTTCATAACTGACCAGTCAGTTATTAACATGAAACCGCCTTGTCACCAATGGCTAAGCCCATTGTGCAGCGCAACAGAATCTATGCAAAAAGTCTTGCCTTTCGGCGAGCAGTCACGGACACTTTCCACCGGTCGGCAGCGTGCGAACGGGCCGCAGCCAAGCCCGGTCCGCCGAATGGGCACCGAAAAACGGGCATCAAGAAAACGGGGCACGAACAGCGCGGCCGGACCAACGGTCGCCGCGGTTTTCGGGAGGGACGGATCAAGGCGCTGACGCCAGGACCCGAAGCGTTGCGATGGCCGGATCATTCCATCCGGCGCGTGGCCGGGTCCCAAGCAGAGCGAGGGGATCGATCATGCCGAGTGCTGCCCAGTCCGCGTCTTCTTCCAGCATCGAGTTGCTGACGATCTATGAGGTCAGCAAGATCCTCGGCTCGTCGCTGGATTTGGAACAGACCCTGCGCGAAGTGCTGCGCGCCTTGTCCTACCAGTTGCAGATGCACCGTGGCCGTGTCTACCTCCAGGGGGAGGACAATGCGCTTCGTCTGGTCGCCGCACTGGGTCTGCCGAAGGATTCGACGGCGCAGGAGATCGACTACAGCCAGGGCGAAGGCATCAGCGGCCGCATCCTGAAGACCGGCATGCCGGCCGTCGTCCCGAATCTGGCCGAGGAGCCGCTGTTCAACAACCGCTCCGGCGGGCGCGACGACCTGGACGAACAGGTGGCGTCGCTGGTCGGCGTGCCGATCAAGGCGGCCGGCACCGTCGTCGGCGTGCTGACCATCGACCGCATTTCCGACGACGGGCCCAGCGGCCATTTCGGCTCCGACGTCCGCTTCCTGACCATGGTCGCCAACCTGATCGGCCAGACCGTGCGCCTGCACCGGACGGTCGCGGAGGAGCGGCGCTTCATGATGCGCGAGACCTTCCGCGTCCAGAAGGAACTGCGGCCGGTTGTGGCGCCGGTCAACGACGTGGTCTGCACCAGCCCCAACATGGTCGATGTTCTGGCCCAGGTGCACCGGGTGGCGCCCTTCAAGTCCACCGTGCTGATCCGCGGCGAGAGCGGCACCGGCAAGGAGCTGATCGCGCGGGCCATCCACAACCTGTCGCCGCGCAAGGACGCCCCCTTCATCCGCGTCAACTGCGCCGCCCTGCCCGAATCTCTGCTGGAGTCGGAGCTTTTCGGCCACGAGAAGGGATCCTTCACCGGCGCCCAGAAGGACCACAAGGGCCGGTTCGAGCTGGCCTCGGGCGGCACGCTGTTCCTGGACGAGATCGGCGACATCTCCTCCAACTTCCAAGCGAAGCTTCTGCGCGTGCTGCAGGAACAGGAGTTCGAGCGGGTCGGCGGGTCGAAGACCATCAAGACCGACGTCCGGCTGATCTGCGCCACCAACCTGAACCTGGAAGAAGCGGTCGGCCACGGCAAGTTCCGCGCCGATCTGTATTTCCGCATCAACGTGGTGACGATCCACCTGCCGCCGCTGCGCGAACGGCGCGGCGACATCGCCATGCTGGCCAAGCATTTCGTGACCAAATTCGCCCGCGACAACGGCCTGAACCTGGAGATCGACCGTGACGCGCTGGAGGTTCTGAACCGCTGCACCTGGCCCGGCAACGTGTGCGAACTGGAAAACTGCATCGAGCGCGCGGCGACCCAATGCCGCAACGGCACCATCCGCGTGCCCGACCTGTCCTGCAGCATGAATCTCTGCAACTCTTCGGTGCTGTTCCAGTACCGGACCATGGGCGCCGCCGTCGGCGGGCTGGCCCCGTCGATGAGCGGGACCGCGACCAACCCATCCGGCGCCAACCCGGCATTGGGACGCCCGCAGCCGACGGCCAACGTCGGCATGCCGCCGGCGGTTCCGGTACCGGCGAACGGTGCACCCAACGGGGCGCCCAATGGGGCACAATGGCCGGCCTGCGCGTCGGGCTGTTCCGCCGGTCCGGCGCCGGTCTGCGGCGCGTCCAAGCCGCTGCCGCCGACCGCCATCGCCCCCCTGCCCACTCCCCAGCCGGCAGCCGTCGCCCCCGCGGTTTCCTCCGCCCCGGCGCCGCAGCCTGCCGATGCTCCCGATCTGCCGCTGGACGAACCGGAGTCGGGTCCCCTGCGCGACCGTCTGGTGTGGGCGATGGAGCGCACAGGCTGGGTCCAGGCCAAGGCAGCCCGCCTGCTGGGCATGACCACCCGCCAGGTCAGCTACGCGCTCCGCAAGTACAACATCGAAATCAAGAGGTTCTAGGGCGCTCGCCCGACGGATGCCATCTCCGGTACTCTGTGGGCGGCGACCACTGCCGTCGCGCCCCGCCGCGGTTTCGTGCTACCCTGCCGCGCCTTCGGTTCGATGGCCTCTTTCCGATCGAACGGATTTCCGTCTTGCCCTCGCTTGAGAAGCCCCTCGCCCTGATGTTCGTCGACATCGCGGACAGCACGATGTTGTACGAGCGCATCGGCAACGCCACCGCCGCGGCTCTGACGCAGCGTGTGCTGGCCCACCTGCGCCAACTCGTTGAGGAGCACAGCGGCGGCGTGATCAAGAGCCTGGGCGACGGGCTGCTGGCTGCGTTCCCGGCCTGCGACGACAGCGTCCGCGCCGCCTGCGCCATGATCGACAGTCAGGACCGGCATGGCCTGCGGCTGCGCGTCGGCATCCATCACGGTGCGGTGATCGAAGGGGTGGGCGACCTGTACGGCGACGCCTGCAACGTCGCCGCGCGGGTGCAGCAGATCGCACGACAGGGCGAGATCCTGGTGACCCAGGCATTGGTGGACGGCCTGTCGCCCGACCTGCGCGACCGGACCAAGCCGCTGAACAACGTCGCCATGAAGGGCAAGACGGTGCCGATCCGCGTCCATCGGGTCCGCAGCGCCGACGATGTCGACGACGCCATCGAAAGCACCACGCTCGGCTTTTCCATGGTGACGGAGGCCGGCGATGCCATGGTGACGCTGCATCTGTCCTACCGCGGACAGGAAATCGCGATGAGTCGCGCGCTGCCCCGCGTCACCATCGGACGGGAGGACAGCAGCGGCCTGCGCATCGCCTCGCGCCAGACCTCGCGCCAGCATGCGGTGATCGACTTCACACGCGAGAGCTTCCTGCTGACCGACCATTCCACCAACGGCACCTTCATCCGCAGCGGCGGGTCGCCGCCGCTGGTACTCCGCCGCGATTCGACCAAGCTGGTCGGCATCGGCCTGATCGGCTTCGGGGCGGAGGCGCTGGACGAGAGCCAGGACCATGTCGTCGCCTTCCGGGGCGAACTGGCCTGACCGGTTTGTCGGCACCCCGACAAAGCCCTCTGCCGGTCCCGCCATTGTCGCAATGACGACAGCGTCCGCGATGCCGACAAATCCCATCAAGCCCTTGTAAAAGAAGCAATTTCGTCTCTGGCCCCGAACTTGCTTTTCCTCCATTCGTCCAACGGTGTCGTCCGGCACGGCAGGGAAGGAGTGGATGATGAGCAACGTGGTTTCGCTCGACAGCATCTTCGGGCTGGGGGAACTGGCCCCGCCCTTGACGATGCCGGCAGCGCCCGAGGCGGCGTCCGGCTGTTCGTCGTCGTCCTGCGGTTCGTCCGACGGTCCGGCAGACATGGACCCGGCGGTGTGGGAGAAGGTGAAGAACCACCCCTGCTATTCGGAAGAGGCGCATCACTATTTCGCCCGCATGCATGTCGCGGTCGCTCCCGCCTGCAACATCCAGTGCAACTACTGCAACCGCAAATACGATTGCTCGAACGAGAGCCGGCCGGGCGTGGTCTCCGAAAAGCTGACCCCCGATCAGGCGCTCAAGAAGATCCTCGCCGTCGCCGAGGAAATCCCGCAGTTGTCGGTGATCGGCATCGCCGGCCCCGGCGACAGTCTGGCGGCCAACGGCAGGAACACCTTCGCCACCTTCGAAATGCTGCAGAAGAAGGCACCGGACCTGAAGCTGTGCCTGTCCACCAACGGGTTGGCCCTGCCCGAGCATGTGGACACCATCGCCCAATACAACATCGACCACGTCACCATCACCATCAACATGGTCGATCCGGAGGTCGGCGCGCAGATCTATCCGTGGATCTTCTACAAGCACAGGCGCTGGACCGGGCTGGACGCCGCCAAGATCCTGCACGAGCAGCAGATGCTGGGGCTGGAGATGCTGACCTCGCGCGGCATCCTGGTGAAGGTGAACTCCGTCATGATCCCGGGGATCAACGACGAGCACCTGCTGGAGGTGAACAAGGCGGTGAAGAGCCGCGGCGCCTTCCTGCACAACATCATGCCGCTGATCTCCGACCCCGCCCACGGTACCTGGTTCGGACTGAACGGCCAGCGCGGGCCGTCCGCGCAGGAACTGAAAGTGGTGCAGGACGCCTGCGAGGGCGGCGCCAAGCTGATGCGCCACTGCCGCCAGTGCCGCGCCGACGCCGTCGGCCTGCTGGGCGAGGACCGCGGCGAGGAGTTCACCGCCGACAAGATCGAGGCGATGGGCATCGTCGAGTATGACGACGAGGCCCGCCGCAGCTACCGCGAGCATGTGGAAGCCGAGCGCGCCGGCCGCAACGCCTCCAAGGCCGCCGCCCAGGCCGATGTGCGGGAGAGCGTCGGCACCGCGGCCGATCCGATCCTGATCGCCGTCGCCACCAAGGGCGGCGAGCGCATCAACGAGCATTTCGGCCACGCCAAGGAATTCCAGATCTACGAGGTCGGTCCCAACGGCGCCAAGTTCGTCGGCCATCGCCGCGTCGACCAGTACTGCGAGGGCGGCTCCGGCGATGTCGACACGCTGGACGGCGTGCTGGCGGCCATCAACGACTGCACCGCGGTGTTCGTCGCCAAGATCGGCGGCTGCCCGTCCAAGTCGCTGGCCGAGGCCGGCATCGAGCCGGTCGACCGCTTCGCCTTCGACTATATCGAGGAATCGGCGCTGGCCTACTTCAAGGACTATGCCGAGCGGCTCGGCCAGGGCGTCGTCCAGTCCCGCGCCGGCCAGGACGCCGTGATCCGCACCGGGGCGCTGACCGCGCGCCGCGCCTGAACTGCATTCCCTCTTCCCGCATTTCCCCCTTCCACAGCCATCCCATCACCGAAGGAGAGAGCCATGGCCTACAAGATCAAGTCCGCCGAATGCACCGTCTGCGGCGCCTGCGAGGCCGAGTGCCCCAACATCGCCATCAGCCTGAAGAAGGGAACCTACGTCATCGACCCGGCCAAATGCACCGAATGCCAGGGCCAGTTCGACAGCCCGCAATGCGCCGCCGTCTGCCCGGCCGACTGCTGCGTCCCGGCGTGATGTGAAAACCCCTCTTCTCCCCAGGGGGAGAGGGGGAACCCCAGGAGCATCGCCCATGCTGGACGAGGTGGATGAGGACTGGCTCGCCCGCCGCTATTACGGCGGGGATCTTCCGCCCGAGGCGGAGCGCTGCCTGCATCTGGCCGCCGCCAGCTATGCCGACAGCGAGGCCGCGCTCGCTCATCTCGTCCGCGCGGCGGAGGTGGCACCCGGTCATCGCCTCGTCGATCTCGGCCATTACAAGTTCCACTTCTACAAGGCGAACCTCGACCAGGCGCTGGTCTATGGCGAGCGCATGATCGGCCACGCCATGGCCGCGCTCGGCGTCAACCACACCGACTGGCGCAGCGTCACCCCGGCCACCGCCGAATTCCGTGGGCTGGAGCCGGCCCCCCGCCTGTTCCTGTTCGCCCTGGTCGCCATCGGCTACCTGTTGTTGCGCACCGGCCGGCTCGATGCCGGGCGCGAGGCGTTGGGCAAGGTCCGCCAACTCGACCCCGACGACCGCTTCGGCGCATCCCGCCTGATCGCCATCGCCGACCAGCATGAGCGTGAGGAGGCCGGCGCATGAGCGACGACATCCTCGAATCCCTGGATTGGCGCGGCGAACCGGTGGATTGCACCGCATGCGCCCACAAGGACCGCCGGCTCGACCCGGAGAACACCTCCCTGCCGGCGCCGCTGCCAGCCGGCGGCAAGCTGCCTGGACACTGCCTGCCGCTGAAGGCCTGCGTGCAGGACCGCTACGCCAAGCGCATCCAGCGCTTCTTCGAATGGAATCCGGATCTGTCCGCCGGCCATCTCGGCCATCCCTATTTCGAGGTTCGGGCGAACGCCGCGCGCTTCGCTCCGATCTTCCAGCTTCCCCGGCTGATGAACGACCCGGACGAGACGGTGCGCTCCGTCCTGGCCCGGCGCCTGCCGCGCCGGCTGCTGCTGAAGCTGCGCGAAGACCCGGACCGCGAGGTGCGGATCGCCGTCGCCACCCGGCTGGAGGATGCCGACCTCGCCCCGTTGATGCGCGATCCCGATTGTTCGGTGCGGCTGCGCGTGGTGCGGCGGATCCCCGACGGCATGCTGCCGGCGATGATGCATGACGAGGACCCGGAGGTGCGGGTGGAGGTCGCCCGCCGCCTTTCCATGGACTGGCTGCCCAGCCTCGCCTGGGACGACAGCCCGCGGGTGCGGCTGGTGGTGGCGCAGCGGCTGCCGGCGTCGAAGCTGCATGTGCTGTTGCCGGACGCCGACTGGATGGTTCGCCTCGCCGTCGCCGGGCGGATCGATACCGGGCAACTCGGCCCGCTGCTCGACGACCCGGAGGAGGAGGTCCGCGCCATCGCCCGCCAGCGCGCCGCCGGCCTCGCCATCGCCAACGATCTCCCGCCCCTCTAGCAGCCATCAACGGACGGAGCGCCAGCGCCATGACCGACATCGAAGCCGCCGCCCCATACCGCCGCGAACGCGCCCGCAGCGCCGAGGATGCCAACGAGCTGGTCGGCCCGCCGGTGCTGGAACAGGGATTCAAGGTCAAGGCCCTGCGCGACGTCCGCAACGACGGCACCTATCCCGGCCGGCCGGTCGGCGATTTCCTGATTCGCGAAGGCGATGTCGGCTACGTCATCTCCATCGGGACCTATCTGCAGATGTACTACATCTATGCCGTTGATTTTTATGAAAAACGGGTCGTCGTCGGCATGCGCGCGCGCGAGCTGGAGGTGATCGACGCCCACTGCAACGACCCGCAATAAGCACCGGTCCCCACCTGATAAGGAGCCTCGCGATGTCCGATGTCGAAGCCGCCGCCAAGCCCGGTTTCATCCCGCCGCGCGAACCGCTGTACGACTGGGGCCTGAGGGTCACGGTGCAGGAGGACCTGTTCAACGACGGCAGCCACCCGCAGGTGCCGGACGGCGCGCTGCTGGCGCCGAAGGGCACGCCGGGCGTGATCGTCCGCGTCGGCCGCACCGAGGAGGGCAGCCTGCCGGTCTATCTGGTGGAGTTCCCCGGCGGCACCGTCGTCGGCTGCCTGGAGGAGGAGATCGTCCCGGCCGACGGTTCGCGGCGCGGCGTGCCCGGAGTGATGTGATGGGGAGTGATGCGATGGGGAGTGATGCGATGACCATCTATCTCGACAACAACGCCACCACTGCGCTGGCTCCGGAGGTGCGCGACGCCATGATGCCGCACCTGTTCGGGGAGTTCGCCAACCCGTCCAGTCCCCACTCCGCCGGCATGGCCGCCCGCCGCGCGGTCAGCGAGGCGAAGGCGCAGGTCGCCGCCCTCATCGGCGCCAAGCCGGCCGATCTGGTGATGACCGGCAGCGCAACCGAAGCGACCCACGCCGCCATCCTGGGCGCGCTGCGCGTCATCGAGGAAACCGACCACCGCCGCGACCACATCGTCACAACGGCGGTGGAGCATCCGGCGACGCTGGCGCTGTTCGACGATTTGCGCCAGCGCGGCTGGCGCGTCACCATCCTGCCGGTGAACCGCGACGGCCTGCCTTCGCTGGTCGATCTCGCCGCCGCGGTGACGGAGGCGACGGCGCTGGTCTCCATGATGTGGGCGAACAACGAGACCGGCGTACTGATGCCGGTGGAAGGCGCGTCCGCCATCGCCCATGCCCATGGTGCGCTGTTCCACAGCGACGCGGTGCAGGCCGCCGGCCGGGTACCGGTCGATTGCGGCATCGCCGATTACCTGACCTTGTCCGCCCACAAGATGCACGGGCCGAAGGGCATCGGCGCGCTCTATGTCCGCAAGGGGACGCCGTTCCATGCACTGATCCACGGCCATCAGGAGCGCCGCCGCAGGGGCGGAACGGAAAACGTGCCGGGCATCGTCGGCTTCGGCGCCGCCGCTTCGCTGGCGACCCTCTGGCTGGACGAGGCCGATCTGATCGCTTTCCTGCGCGACCGGCTGGAGCAGGGCATCCTCGCCCGCTGGCCCGGTGCGGTGGTGAATGGGGCCGGCGCCGCCCGGCTGCCCAACACCAGCAACATCCGCTTCGCCGACGGCCGTGGCCATCCGGTGGATGCGGAGGAGTTGCTGATGCGGCTGGACCGCGCCGGGATCGCCGTGTCGATGGGAGCGGCCTGCTCCTCCGGCGGCAACGAGCCGAGCCATGTGCTGACCGCCATGGGTCTGAGCGGCGCCCAGGCCGCCGCCAGCCTGCGCTTTTCGCTGAGCCGCTACACCACCGCGGCGGAGGTGGATGCCGTCCTGTCGGAACTGCCGGCGCTGCATGCCCGGCTGGTCGCCGCGTGACGAAAAAACACGAACTATAATAACAGGATGGAGTTTCGGTGATGAAGGTGATGATCCGCAAGGCATCCGAGCAATACACGATCTACGTCGCCAAGAAGGACCTGGAGGAACCCATCGTCGAGATGGAGAAGCCGGACCTGTGGGGCGGCTGGATCAAGGTCGCCAACGGCTGGACACTCGACCTGCCGGAGATGCCGGCGGACACCCGCCTGCCGATCACCGTCGAAGCCAAGAAACGCGGAACGGAGTGACGCCCATGGCCCTGTCGCCCGAGCGCATCGACAGCATCGCCACGCTGGCCGGCCGGCTGTTCGCCGGCGGCGGCAAGCTCGACGCCGTGGTCCGCGGCGTGCGCGAGGCCAACCCGGACCTGAAGACCGTCACCGGCGCCATGGCCGCGGTGATGGCCGAAGATCCCTTCCGGGAGGAGGCGGGCTTCGACCTGCACCTGGTGGACGGCAACAACCACTGCTGGCTCATCACCGACAAGCCGGAGCTTGCCACCGGCGTCGTGATCGCCCAACGGGACGAGGACGAGTGAATGAGCGATGCCGCCGCGGTTCTGCACCAGCCCTCCCCCGCCGATGACGACCCCACCGATATCGACGAAGTGGACGACTACATCCCGCTGACCGACCCCGACATCTCCGGCGCGGAGGTCGAGATGCTCGACCGCCTGCTGTCCTCCGGGGCCTTGAGCGACGGGCGGATGGTGCGGGCGTTCGAGGACGCCTTCGCCGACTATGTCGGCCGCGACCATGCGGTGGCGGTGTCCAGCGGCACCATGGCCACGCTGCTGATGCTGAAGGGCTACGGCATCGGCGAGGGCGACGAGGTGCTGTGCAGCCCCTTCGGCTGGCATCAGGTGCAGCATGCGGTGGCGCTGTCCGGCGCCACGCCGGTGCTGGTCGACATCGATTACTGGCAGCACACGATCAACCCGGAGAAGGCGGCGGCCCTGGTCACGCCGCAAACGAAGGCGATCCTGGCCGCCAACGTCAACGGCCACCCCGCCCATTGGGACGAGCTGCGCGCCCTGGCCGATGCCAAGGGCCTGCTGCTGCTGGAGGATTCGACCGAGGCCATCGGCTCCACCTACAAGGGCCAGATGGTCGGCACCTTCGGCGACGCGGCGGTCTTCGATTTTTCCGAACCCGGCATCCTGCTGGCCGGCGAGGGCGGCATGATCGTCACCGACGACCGCGACCTTGCCCACCGGCTGCGCTACATGCGCCGGCGCGAGACCGAGCACCGCAACACGGTGGTCATCACCCGGACCCTGCCCTGGCAGGCGGGGATGAGCGACCTGAATGCCGCGCTGGCGCTGGTGCAGTTGAAACGACTGCCGGAGATCCTGACCCGCCGCAATCTGGTCATCGCCTATTACGACGCCGCGATGGCGAGCTTCGAGGGGATCAAGCCGCCCTACCGCGGGCCGGGGGCCGAGGTGGTCAACCCGATGGTCTACTGCGTCCATCTCGGCACCCGCTTCACCGCGTCGGGGCGCCGGTCGATCATCGAGGATCTGGACACCCACGACATCGACGCCAGCGACTGCGGCCAGCCGCTGCACACCCAGCAATACTACATCGAGCGGCTCGGCGAGCAGGGCGCCGGCCGCGGCGCCTGCCCGGTCTGCACCAAGACGGCCGACCGCGTGCTGGCCCTGCCGCTGCACCGCAAGATCACCCGCGATCAGGTCGCCTTCATCGTGGAAACGCTGAAGGACGCCAGCGTCAACACCGGCGCCGGCGCCGCGATCTATCTCTAGAAAATCAGGGAGAAGCCTTCCATGACCGACACCACGCTGGCAACCGATTCCGACTCCGTCACGGTGCCGGACGCCGCGGCGGCGCTGGCCGACATCGCCGCGGCGCTGGCGGCAAAGCAGGTGGTGCCCTATCTCGGCCCCGGCGCCTTCGCCCTGCTGCCGCCCGACCGGTGCCCGATCCCGCGCAATTCGGCGGAACTGGTCCAGCGCCTGAACGCCAAGGTCGCCGCCCCCGGCCGGATCCGCTCCAACCTGACCGCGGTCGCCCAGTTCATCGAGACGCGCAAGCACCGCAAGACGTTGGAGGCCATCCTCAACGAGATTTTCCGCCAGACGGTGCCGGCAACTCCGGTGCATGCCGTGCTGGCGGCGATCCCGGCCCCGCCGCTGGTGGTCGACGTCTGGTACGACAATGTGCTGGACAGCCTGCTGAGCGCCGCGGCCGACCGGACATGGGGCCAGATCCAGGGGGTGTCGCACCCGCAATCCACCGGCGAATGGGTCCGCTACTACGCCCCAGACGGCGCCGAGACGACGGCCGACGCGGCATCCGGCTGGGACACCGTGCTGTACAAGCCGTCGGGAGCGGTGACGCCGGCCGGCAACTATCTGATCTCCGACAGCGACTATGTCGAGATCCTGACGGAAATCGACATCCAGACCCCGATCCCCGCCGTCGTGAAGGAGCGCCGCGCGGGACGCCACTTCCTGTTCCTGGGCTGCCGCTTCGACCACGAGATCCAGCGTACCTTCGCCCGGCAGATCGCCAAGCGCTCCTCCGACAGCCATTGGGCGGTGATCCCCGGCGAGTTGTCGAAGAACGAGGCGCGCTTCCTGGCGCTGCACGGGATCAGGCGGATCGACATGACGCTGGAGGAAGCGGTGGAGGCGCTGAGGGCGGGGGTGTGAAGGATGCGTGAGTGTCGGCTGACGATACCCACGCACCTCCTACCTCCAAAGAAGCGGCATCGCATCGCAACACACTCCCTCTCCATCCGTTATCTCGCGAAACGTATGGAGCGTGCCGGAATGGTGACGAACAGCGGACTCACCTTGGCCGCAGCATTTGCGACCCTGCTGCTGGGCACAACGGCGGCCATCGCTCAGGAAACCACCCCGCCGCCGGGCGACGCGTCCGCGGCCTCCGGCCCGGCCATCGGCTTCTGGATCGACAACGACCTGTTCGGCGGCGGGACCGACCGCTACTACTCGAACGGCTTCCAGGTCTATTATTTCTCCGGCGCGCGGCCGACCTACGGCAGCATCGACTGGCTGGCGAACCTCGTGCCCTGGATCGAGCCCGGCGGGGTGCGCCGCTACGGTTTCGCCTTCGGCCAGAACATCTACACGCCCAGCAACCTGAAGGCCCGCAATCCGGACCCCGACGACCGGCCCTATGCCGGCTGGCTCTATGGGCGGGTGTCGGTGCTGAATGAAGCGCCGACGGCGGTCGACCGCATCGATCTCGACCTCGGCATGGTCGGGCCGTCCTCGCTGGCCGAGCAGACGCAGAAGACGGTCCACAAGATCGTCGGCGGCGCCACCTACCCGGAAGGTTGGAACTACCAGCTGCGCGACGAGCCCGGCGTGGTGCTGAGCTACGAGCATGTCTGGCGCGGCGAGAGGCCGAACACGCTTGGACCGCTGGAATGGGATTTCAGCCCCCATGTCGCCGGCAGCGTGGGCAATGTGCTGACCTTCGCCGCGCTGGGGAGCACGGTCCGGCTGGGCGGCAACATGCCGCCGCCGGTCGGCGCCCTGGTGACCCGCCCCACCTCCAGCATCCCCTACCAGGACTCCCCCTATTCGGAACGGCCGGGGCGCTTTTCCTGGTACGTCTATGCCAGTGCCGAGGGGCGGGCGGTGGCGCGCAACATCTT